>NZ_CP117466.1:2198327-2524155 GCF_028621715.1 Paracoccus marcusii
ACCACAGGAGGAACCACATCATGAAAAACACGGTCATTCTTGCAACGCTCGTCTCGGTCGCGACGCTGTCGACTGCCCATGCGGCCGAGCCTGAAGCATGCTTGGCACCCAGCTTTTCCGATGTCGGCTGGACGGACATCACTGCGACGACCAGCGCGGCAGCTATCGTCCTGGAAGCGTTGGGATACACACCGGAAATTCAGATCCTGTCGGTCGCGGTGACGTTTGAATCGCTGAAACAGGGCGACACGGATATCTTCCTGGGGAACTGGATGCCCTTGCAGGAGCCGCAACAAAAACCCTTGGTCGATGCCGGCGACATCGAGGTGATCCGACCCAATCTTGAAGGCGCGCTGATCGGGTTTGCCGTTCCCAAGGCCACCTATGATGCGGGGCTGAAGACTTATGCCGACATCGCAGCGTTCCAGGACCAGCTGGGCGGTCAGATCTATGGCATCGAGGCGGGCAGCAGCGCCAATACCACGATCCTGAAGATGATCGAGGATGACAGCTTTGGCCTGGGCGAGTTTGAGCTTGTCGAATCCAGCGAGCAGGGCATGTTGGCGCAGGTGCAGCGCGCCATCGGATCCGAGGATGCGATCCTGTTCTTTGGCTGGCGGCCCCACCCGATGAACGTACGTTATGACCTGGAATACCTGACCGACGGCGACGACATGTTCGGACCCAACGATGGCGAAGCGACGGTGTTGACCAATACCCGAAAGGGTCTGTCCGCCGAATGTCCCAACCTGGGCACGCTGTTGGCCAACCTGGCCTTCACTGTCGAGGCCGAGGATATCATGATGTCCTATATCCTCGACGAGGGACTGGAGCCGCGGGACGCGGCCACGCGCTGGCTGACGGAAAACGGCGCCGTGCTGGATGGCTGGCTGGAAGGTGTCACGACCGTCGACGGTCAGCCTGGACTAGCCGCCGTGACGACTGCTCTGGATCTTTGATCCGCGCCGGGCAGCCGTCGGCGGCTGCCCGAACCGCCGCCTGAAGGCACGTGACAGCGATGCAATTGACGAAAACCCCGTACGCACGGCGATGTCGGCCATGGGCAGGTTGGTGTCCGCGACCAGCCTGCGCGCCGATTGCAGGCGCAGCGCCAGATAATAGGCGGCAGGCGAAGTCTGGACGAGATTGCGGAACAGCCCTTCCAGCGTGCGGGTCGAACATCGAGTACGGCCGGCGATCTCACGGATCGACAGCGGGTTGTCCAGATGCTGTTCCATGATGGCGACGACGCGGGCTAACCGCCGGTCAAGGTGGCTGTTGCGGCCAAGTGAGACAAGCGGCTGGGCGTCGGTTGGCAGGTGCACCTCGTCATAGACATAGACGCTGGCCACGTTCAGCGCCGAACTGGTCCCTTGCCGCGCCCGGATCAGGGCCAGCATGAAATCCAGCGCCGGGGCGGCGCCCCCTGTGGTAAAGACCGGCCCGTCCAAAACCCATCGGTCCGGGATCACTCGGATCTGCGGAAATCGGGCAGCGAAATCCTCCAGATCCTCCCAATGGGTCGTAGCATTGCGTTGATCCAACAGTCCGGCCATAGCCAGGACCCAGCTGCCAGCCTCGATGCCGCCGACCATGCGGGCGCGCCGCGCGGCCTGACGCAGAGTCGCCAACAGGGCGGGCGTCGCGTGATGTGCCACGTTGAAGGCGGCGACCACGATCATCAGGTCGCAATCGCCCTGCGTGGCTAGCGGACCATCGACCTGCAGGGTCAGCCCGCAGCTTGTGCGGACGGGTGCGCCGTCGACCGACACGATCCGCCAGCTATAGGGCTGCTGCCCCGAGACGCGGTTGGCCGCGCGCATCGGGTCCAGCGTCGCCGCCAAGCTCATCAGCGAAGCGTCTGGCAGGATCAGGATCATCGCCGTCAGGGGTTGGTCGCTTCGCTGGAACACCATCCGTGGCCTATATCCGGACCATCGTATCCTGTGCCGGTCTCAAGGTCGCTGACCGACGTACCTGCCCGCTCCGTTGGGGGCAGGCATCGCGGCATGGCGGGCGACCCAGTTCGACAGGCGTGCCGTCACCGCCGGATCAGGGTCCGAGGTGCGCCGCGTGGACAGATCGGTGTGCAGCAGCATCGTCTCAACCGTGGCGGCCAGGACGTCGTCACGCCAAATCCGGTTGAAGAGGTGCAACCGCTTGCCAGTGCCCGCCAACACCTGCGTGGTGACCGTCAGGCGATCGCCCGCGTGCACCTCGTTCAGGTGGCAGACATGGCTTTCGACCGTGAAATAGCTGCGGCCGGATGCGATGTAATCCGCATCGGCCCCGATCATCTGCATGAAGCGGTCGGTCGCCAGAGATGACGCCTCCAAGTAATGGGTCTCGTTCATGTGGCCGTTGTAATCGGTCCAGCTGGAGGGAACCTGCCGCGTGACGGTGACGGGCAGGCTGTCCCGCTCCCCTGCATCGGGCAAGGCAGCTTCGTGCGCCGTGACGACGCCCCCAGCGCCGCTGCCGGTGCGGCGCAGGGCGCGGATCATGGCGACCACGTTGTCGTCGCGCAGGCGTTCCAGTTCACGGATCGACAGGTGGCCCGATTGCGCGTCAGACTGCGTGGCGATCAGATCGACTAGATCATCGTTGAATTCCGGCACGTCCATCAGCTTGGTCCAGGGCCAGGACAGGGCAGGGCCGAACTGGGCCATGAAATGCGCCATCCCTGCCTCTCCACCCGCGATGCGATAAGTCTCGAACAGGCCCATCTGCGCCCAGCGGATGCCAAAGCCCATACGGATCGCCTCGTCGATCTCGGCAGTAGTGGCGATTCCATCCTTGACCAGCCACAGTGCCTCGCGCCAGACGGCCTCCAGCAGGCGGTCGGCGATATGGGCGTCAATCTCTTGGCGAACGGTCAGGGGATACATGCCGACACCGCGCAGGATGTGCGCTGCCCGAGCGCAGGTGTCTGCATCACCGACCAATTCGACCAACGGCAGCAGATAGACCGGGTTGAATGGATGAGCAACGATTGCCCCGGTCCCCACCGCGTTCAGTTCGGACGGCTTGAAGCCCGAGGTGGAGGACCCGATAATCGCATTCGGGCCAGCCGCGTCCGCGATCATCGGCAGGATGCGGTGCTTGACCTCCAAGACCTCGGGAACGCTTTCCTGCACCCAGTCCGCGCCGACGACCGCCGTGGCCAGATTGGCATGGAATGTCAGACGTCCTTCGGGGGGCAAGGCGCGGTCATAAAGCGCCGGAAGCGCCCGGCGGGCGTTATCCAACACCGCGGTGATCTTTCTTTCCGCTTGCGGGTCGGGGTCCGCAACTGCGACGTCCCAGCCGTTCAGCAGAAACCGCGCAGCCCACCCACCACCGATGACGCCGCCGCCGACAATCGCGGCCTTCACGCCGCCACCCCGGCAGGCGCGCGCTTGACCAGCCCCAGTCTTTCCCGCACAGCCTGCGGGCCGATGATCCGGGCGCCCATGCTTTCAGTGATCGTGACCGCGCGCTCAACCAGTTGGGCGTTCGTGGCAAGTTGTCCCTTGCCAAGCCACAGGTTGTCCTCCAGCCCCACGCGGATGTTGCCGCCCGCCAGCACAGCGGCTGCGACATATGGCATCTGGTCGCGCCCGAGGCTGAACGCCGACCAGCACCAGTCCGACGGCACCGCGTTTACCATCGCCAAAAAGGTGTTCAGGTCATTTGGCGCGCCCCACGGCACGCCCATGCACAGCTGCACCAGCGCCGGGCCGGTCAGCGTGCCTTCCGCGACCAGCTGCTTGGCGAACCACAGGTGACCTGTATCAAACGCTTCGATCTCGGGCTTGACGCCCAGGGCGGTCATCATCGCCCCCATCGCCCGCAGCATGCCGGGCGTGTTCGTCATGACGTAATCGGCCTCGGCAAAGTTCATCGTGCCGCAATCGAGGGTGCAGATCTCGGGCAGGCATTGGGCGATATGGGCCATCCGCTCGGTCGCGCCGATCATGTCGGTGGCCTGCGCGTTGACGGGAAACGGGGCCTCAGTCGGGCCGAAGACGATATCCCCGCCCATGCCCGCCGTCAGGTTCAGGACAACATCAACGTCCGCGTCGCGGATGCGGTCGGTGACTTCGCGGTAGAGATCCAGACGACGCGAGGGTGCGCCGGTGTCCGGGTCGCGCACGTGACAATGGACGATCGCCGCACCCGCTCTGGCCGCAGCGATGGCGCTGTCCGCGATCTGGCGTGGGCTGCGTGGCACATGGGGCGAGCGATCCTGGGTCGCTCCCGATCCGGTCACCGCGCAGGTGATGAAAACGTCCTTGGTCATGGCAAGCGGCATTGCAGGCTCCTGTTCCGTCGACGCCAAGGCTATGGCTTTCACAGGCACGCGGCATGTCCTATTCTGTCACTGTATTATCCGGAAACGTCATCATTTGCCATGCGTGTCAGCTTTCTTCTTTTTGACGGTTTTTCCAACATGGTGCTTTCGTGCTTGCTGGAACCTCTGCGCGCTGTCCGCGATCGGGGACAGGCGGATCTCGGCTGGCAGATCCAGACGGCAGGCGACACGCCGGTGCGATCCTCCAGCGGGTTGCTGGTCACGCCTGACCCGCCGTATTCGGGTAGCATTGACGTGCTGATCGTAGTGGCCGGCTATGGCCACCGCGCCCATGCCGAAGGTACAACGCGACGACAGATTAGCGATCTGACACGCCGCAGCCTGCAGATCATCGGTGCGGATACCGGGCCTTGGATCTTGGCGTCGGCAGGGCTGCTCGATGGTCAGGCGGCGACCCTTCACTGGTCTTTACTTCCCGAGTTTGCCGAGGCATTTCCCCAAGTTCAGGTGATGCCCATGGGCCACGTAACAACCGGTCGGGTATGGACCTGCGGTGGTGCTTCCGATGCCTTCGCATTGATGCTGGCGTTGATCACACAGCGGTTCGGTAAGGCCGAGGCGTTCGTCGCATCGTCGATGTTCATGCACGACCATCAGTCCCCGCGCGGCGATGTGCCCGACGACTTGCTGCGTGTGGCGCGCGCCGGTTCAATGCGCCTGCGCAAGGTCATCGACCTTATGGTCGAAACAGTGGACAACCCGGCCTCTCTGTCCTCTCTGGCAGAGAAGGGGGGCATGTCGGTAAGCAAGCTGGATCGCCTGTTTCGTGCCGATACAGGCATGTCTCCGGGAGCATTTTCCAGGATGCTCAGGCTCGCTCGGGCCCAGGATCTGGTAAGTGGCACGACGCTTAGTCTGAACGATATTGCCCTACGTTGCGGATATTGCGACGCTGCCGCGTTAAGCAAGTCTTTCCGCAGGGCCTACGGCCATCCGATCGGCCGGGTTCGTCACAGGCGCACCGGCAATCCCAGTTGTGACTTAAAATAGTCCCGTCAGATACGGCCTAGCGTAGGTTATGGTCAGTGACCGAAAAGCTGAATCTGTCATTATAATTGGAGGGAACTGCAAGTAGAGCGGCGAACGCTTCATAGCGTTTGCCGCTCTACTGTTATGTAGACCGCCTAGAGTTTCAATCTGGCATAGAATGCCGGCTCTCACGCGGTCATTCATCGCGGTCAGAAGGCTCCGGTGCAATACTTGCTAAAACCCTACGGCATCAGCTCCTTTGAGTGAGAGCATCTGGCGCGCCTCGCTCGGTGTCGCGATCTCATGTCCCAAACCCTCGATAATCTGGCGAACAGCTCTGACTTGCTGTGCGTTGCTCTCCGCCAGTTTTCCGGGTCCGGCCCAAAGTGAGTCTTCAAGTCCAACACGCACGTGTCCACCCAATGCCGCGGCGATGGCAGCAATAGACAGCTGGTTCTTGCCGGCCCCCAAGACCGACCAGCGGTACTGGTCCCCGAACAGGCGGTCCGCCGTGCGCTTCATGTGCATCACGTCGTCGTAGTGCGCACCGATCCCCCCCATCAGGCCGAAAACCGTCTGGATGAACAGCGGACCCTTTACCAACCCGGCATCATGAAAGTGCTTGAGATTGTACAGATGTGCTGTGTCATAGCACTCGAACTCGAAGCGCGTGCCCTTTGGTGACAGCGTCCCGAGGATGTATTCGATATCCTCAAAAGTATTGCGGAACAGGATCCCCTTATTGCCTAGATAATCCCGTTCCCATTGATGCTTCAACTGGGCATTAAACCGTCCCAGCATGGGAAACAGGCCGAAGTTCATGGAGCCCATGTTCAGGGATGCCAGTTCAGGCTGCCAAGACTCGGCCGGACGGACACGTTCTTGGATAGACATCGTCGGTGCACCGCCTGTAGTAATGTTGACCACGCAGTCCGACCGTTGCTTGATCACCTGCAGAAAAGGCGCAAAGGCCTCAGGTGTTTGGTCGGGGCGGCCGTCCTGAGGATCGCGGGCATGCAGGTGAACGATGGAGGCCCCGGCTTCGGCCGCTCCGATCGCGGCATCGGCGATCTCTGAGGCCGTGACCGGCAGGTAAGGCGACATCGATGGTGTATGGATCGCACCAGTTACGGCGCAAGTAATGATGACTTTACGATTCGTGGCCATGTCAGATGGTTCCTTGCTGGTCTGAAGTCAGAAAGTGAGACAGTGCCGCCAGACGCGCATCACGGTGTTGGCTGAGTGCTGGCACTTGGTCCGGCGCAGGCATGACCGCAGCCAGATCCTGGCCGATCAGACCGGAAAAAGCCTCGCCGCGTGCAGCCCCATTACTGAGGCGTGCCATGGTCGGACCATAGCGGTCCAAGTAATCGGCGATGCCTCCCGGCGCGTTCAGGTTGATAGTGGCCAGCGGACCCAACAACGCCCAGCGCCGCCCAAGGCCGTGAGCGATCGTGTCATCCAGACCTTGCGGCGTGACTATCCCCTGCGCCACTAGCGACAGCGCCTCGGCCAACAGGACGGCCTGCAAGCGGTTCAGGACAAACCCATCGATCTCGCGCGCCAGCCGCACGGGAACCTGCCCGACATCGCGCATCAGGGCCTCGGCCCGGTCCATGACAACCAGCGCAGTGTCGGGCGATGGGCACAATTCAACAACGGGAATGACATGGGGCGGGTTAACAGGATGGGCCACAAGGATTCGACCGCGGCCCGGCAGATCGGCCCCGAATTGCGATGCGACGATCGCTGAGCTGGACGAGGCCAAGATCGTTTCAGGCGCGGCAAGCCGGTCTAGATCCGCATAGATCTGCCGCTTGATGTTCAAGCGCTCCGGGCCGCTTTCCTGTACCCATTCCGCGCCGTCCAAGGCTGTGGCCATATCCGCTGCGACCGTTACATGCGACAGGACCAACGGGTCCTGGCCGACCTCTTTGCAAGCGGCATGCAATGCTGCAGGAGCTGCCGCGATAACTGCCGGATCTGCATCCCAAATGCGGACGTTTAGGCCCGCGCGGGCAAATACAATGGCCCAGGCCCGACCGATCAGGCCGCAGCCGATAATGGCTACAGTACGTGTCATGGTAACAGGTCTCCTCCCTGCATGTCGTGATTGTGGCACAGCCCCAACTGTTCAAGGCGCTTGGGACGCCATTCGGTTCTGCGGAACGAGGGCTTGCCCCAGATCCGCGGCCGCGTCCGAGATGTCGCGGACGATTGCTGCCTGCAGCGCCTCTGCATTACGGTCGCGCAGCGCCTGAACGGCGGCATGGTGACTGTCCATTGAGCGTTCGAAATGAAATGGCGCGGTAACAGCCAGCCGGATCAGCGGGCCGACGCGCAGCCACATGCCCTCGATAACGCTCATCAGGACGGGACGGTTGGCAGCGCGATAGATCAGCGAGTGAAACCGCCAGTTGCTTTCCAAATACATGTCCGCGTCGCCCATATCGGCCGCCCGCTGCATGATCGAGCAAGCATTGAAGATTAGCCGCATCTGGGGGGGGCCGATGGCGTGGATGGCCTGCGCTGCGGCAAACCCCTCCAGCTTGATGCGCACGTCCCGGATATCGGCTAGCTCGGTATCGGACAGGACAGGTACGCGTAGCACGCGATTTCCACCAAACACCTCTAGGCCGCCATCGCTTTCTAACTGACGCAAGGCCTCTCGGATGGGGGTCACGCTGGTGCCGAGAACGGCGGCCGCACGGCGAAGGCTGATCTCCTGACCGGGTCGGAAATAACCGCTGATGATGGCATCCCGCAGTCGATGATAGACCTGCGCCTGTGCTGTGGCACCTTCGGCCAGTGTCAACGGGCCAAGCCGCGACCAGCCATCTTGCACGTGGATCAGATCCATTCGAAACCTTCCTAACCGAGACCTCGGATTACAATGACGGTGCGCTATCGATAGCCAAATGTCCAGATATCCGCAAAAATTTAGCAGTTGACCAGACTTGATCATGATTGCTAGGCTAAAGTGAGATCACAGTTATGCGGCCGAAGGAGATGGTCGCAAGTCTGCGACAGGATTGGGAGGTCCAAAACATGCAAGCTTTCACACTCGCTGGCACAACAGCGTTAGTCGCTCTTCTGGGATCAACGGCACTGGCGCAAGAGACCCGGACATTCGATGTCAGCCTGCCGCTCGGCGCAGAGTCACATCACGCCGTGGGCGTGCTGAAGTTCGGCGAGGAACTTGCGCGGCTGTCAGAGGGTCGCCTAACGATCCGCCCCCACTACGACAATGCACTGGGTGCCGAACGTGAAGTGGTAGAGGGCATGGGTCTTGGCCTGATCGATATGGGGATTACCTCAACCGGGCCGATGGGAGGCTTTGCAGAACCGTTTTTACTGTTTGATCTGCCTTATATTTTTCGCGATCATGCACATGCTCACGGGTTTTTGGACAGCGCGTCGGGGGACGAACTGGCGCAGGCCTTGCAGGACGCCGCCGGCGTCAAGATCTTGGGTTGGATGGAAAACGGATTTCGTTACGAGACGAACAGTGTTCGCCCCATCAACGCGATCTCCGATCTGCGAGGCATAAAGCACCGTACTCAGGAAAGCAGCGTTCAGGTTGATACCTGGACTGCATTGGGAACGGACGCGGCGCCCATGGCATGGACCGAGGTTTTTACCGCGCTGCAACAGGGCGTCATGGAAAGCCAGGAAAACCCCATCCCCACCATCTATGACGTAAAGTTCCAGGACGTTCAGGACTATCTGGCGATGACCCAGCACGTCTACTCGCCCGCACCGCTGATGATCGGGGCGCAGCTGTTCGACAGCCTGTCCCCCGAGGATCAGGCCATCGTGCAGGAGGCTGCCGATCTGGCGACCCCGGTCCAGCGCCAGGCGTCGCAGGAATTCGAGACGCGGCTCTTGGGCGAACTGGAAGCTGCGGGAATGGAGATCACCGAGCCCGATTTGGGGCCGTTCCGCGAAGCAGTTCAGCCGGTAATCGATAAATGGAAAGATTCAGTCGGTGCGGATCTGGTTGATACCGCAATGAACTTTCAGCCTGAGAGCTAGGACAAGATTTAGGGGGGCATGGCCCCCCTGATGACATTAAGAACTGCGTTCCACAAACAAGAGATCAGGAGGTCGCGGATGCATGATGCATTGCGCATAGTCGTCCGCGCCGTGGACGGCGTTAACTGGCTTGTCGGCTGGCTGCTGGCGGCATTGTTGCTAGTCATGTCGGTCCTGATCAGCTGGCAGGTCTTTGCCCGTTACGTGATGGGCAGCTCGCTCAGCTTTTCCGAGGAGGTGTCGCGGTTCTCGATGGTCTGGATGGCCATGCTGGGGGCGGCGTATGCCTATCGATACGGTTCGCTGATCGCGGTAGACCTGCTGACGATGCTGTCGGGGCCAAAGATCAGTCGCACCCTGCGCCTCACCGTTGCCGCGGCGTCCTGCCTATTCGCCTTTGTCTTGCTGACGCAGGGCTGGGCGCTGACCGAACGCGTGGCCAGCCAGACGGCCCCCAGCACCCGCGTGTCGATGGCATGGTTATACGGCTCCATGCCGGCAGGGGCTGCGCTGATCTTTTTGAACGCCATCGCCATCATCGCGCAGGACTTTGTCGACGAAAGGAAAGCGGCATGATTTCCCTGCTATTCGGGCTTTTGCTGCTGCTGTTGATCGTCGGCGTCCCGGTGACCTTTGCCTTGGGCCTGGCTGCGACAGTGACCATCTGGCAAGGCGATATCATGCCCCTTCTGATCGTCCCGCAAGAGATGATCCGTTCGATCAATTCCTTTCCGCTGCTGGCGATTCCGTTCTTCATTCTGGCAGGAAACCTGATGCAGGCGGGGGGCATCTCGCGCCGGCTTGTGGACTTTTCGAAGACGCTGGTGGGCAGCACCACGGGCGGTCTTGCGATGGTTGCCATCGTCACATCGGCTTTCTTCGCCGCCATTTCCGGGTCGGGGGCGGCCACAACTGCCGCGGTGGGCGCGATCCTGATCCCTGCAATGGTCGCCCATGGCTACAGTGCCTCCTATGCCGCGGCCAACCAGGCGGCGGCGGGGGCGTTGGGAATCATTATTCCGCCTAGCATCCCGCTGATCCTCTATGCGATTTCAGCCAATCAATCCGTGGGAGACATGTTCCTGGCCGGGTTTCTACCGGGATTTGTCGTGGTTATCTCTCTGCTGATCTATGCATGGATCCATGCCCGCAACCTGCAGACCCTGCCAGAGGAGCCAGCAAGCGCTGCCAAGATCCTTAAGGCTGGACGTTCGGCCATCCTGGCATTGCTGATGCCGGCGCTGATCCTGGGCGGCATCTATGGTGGCGTCGTCACCCCGACCGAGGCTGCGGTCGTTGCTGTGGTCTATTCGGTGGTCGTGGGGGGGCTGATCTATCGCGAACTGCCACTCCGACAGATCCCGGCCATTCTGCGCGACAGTGCCGTGACGTCGGCGGTGATCCTGTCGATCATCGCCACCGCTGGCCTCTATGGTCGCATCATCCTGTCGTTGCAGGTGCCGACCGTCATCTCGGACTTTGTCGTGGGTGCCATCCAAAGTCCGTGGCTGTTCATCATCCTAGTCAACATTCTGCTTCTGTTCGTGGGCATGTTCCTCGAGGCGGCGGCGGCTATCCTGATCTTCACGCCGATCCTTTTGCCCATCGCGCTGACCTTCGGGTTTCACCCGGTGCATTTCGGCGCGATCATGATCGTCAATCTTGCAATGGGCATGTTCACGCCGCCGGTTGGCCTTAACCTGTTTATTGCCTCGCATATCGCAAAAACCAGTATCCCGCGCATTTCACGGGCGGTCGTACCCTTCGTGGTGATCCTGCTGATCGACCTTCTGATTATCAGCTTCATCCCGTGGCTGTCGCTAGTGTTCGTGGGGCCTTGAGGAAAATCAAATGGACCTTTCACTGAAAGACGCACGCGTCGTCGTGACCGCAGGCGGGGGCGGCATCGGTCGCGCAATTGTCGAGGCCTTTCTCGCAGAGGGGGCGCGGGTCGCCACTTGCGATATCGACCGGACGGGTCTGGGTACATTGCCAGATACAGTGTTTTGTCGCTCCGTAGATGTGAGCGACGCGTCGGCATTGTCCGCATTTGTCGATGACGCAGTTCAGGCCTTGGGCGGGCTGGACTGCTTGGTCAACAATGCCGGGATAGCCGGTCCCACCGGCCGGATCGAGGATCTGGCGCTGGAGGACATCCAGCAATGCATGACGATCTGCCTGACCAGCCAGTTCGTGACGATAGGTCGTGCAATTCCCTATCTGCGTCAAAGCGGAAATCCGTCCATCGTGAATATGTCGTCGCTGGCGGGCCGCTTGGGGTTCCGGCTGCGCAGCCCTTACGCAGCCGCAAAATGGGGCGTCATAGGTTTGACCAAGTCGATGGCGATCGAGCTGGGGGATGACGGCATCCGTGTGAACGCCGTTCTGCCGGGCCTAGTCGCCGGGGATCGGCAGCGCCGCGTGCTGCAGGCCCGTGCTGATGCGCAGGGCATCCCCTTTGCCGAGGCAGAGCGGGACGCCTTCGCGCGTACCTCGATCAAGGACTATGTCACCGCGCAGCAGATCGCCGATCAGATCCTGTATTTGGCCAGTCCTCGCGGACGCACGATCTCGGGGCAGGCAATCTCGGTCTGCGGCGATACCGGAATGTTGGGATAAGGACACGTCATGACCATCACGTATCTTAAGCGCGGCAAGTCCGAGAACGAACGCGATCAAGATGACAGTCGTACCCGTGCAACGGTCGAGGCCGCGCTTCGGGATATCGAAAAGCGCGGCGATGCAGCTGTGCGCGCGTTCAGCATTTCTTTCGACGACTATTCACCCGACAGCTTTCGGCTGACGCAGGATCAGATTGATGCGCTCATCGCCCAGTTGACCGATCGCGAGCTTGATGACATCCGATTTGCTCAGGCGCAGGTGCGTCGCTTTGCAGAAGCTCAGCGGGCGTCCATGCAGGACATCGAGGTTGAAACTCTTCCTGGCGTCATTCTGGGACATCGCAACATCCCCGTGCAGTCGGTGGGCTGCTATGTCCCCGGTGGCAAATTCCCGATGGTGGCGTCTGCGCACATGTCAGTTCTGACGGCGGCGGTGGCGGGTGTGCCACGCATCGTGGCGTGCACGCCGCCTTTTCAGGGTCAGCCCAATCCCGGCGTCGTTGCGGCCATGCACATGGCTGGCGCGCATGAGATCTATATCCTCGGCGGCATCCAGGCCGTGGGTGCGATGGCCCTTGGGACGGAAACCATCAAGCCCGTCCACATGCTTGTCGGTCCTGGCAATGCCTTCGTGGCAGAGGCCAAGCGGCAATTGTTTGGCAAGGTCGGGATCGACTTGTTTGCCGGTCCGACGGAGACCATGGTGATTGCCGATGATACGGTGGACGCAGAACTGTGCGCCACCGACCTGCTGGGGCAGGCGGAGCACGGCTATAACTCGCCTGCAGTCCTCGTGACCACGTCGCGCGCGCTGGCAGAGGCGACCCTAGCCGAGATCGATCGTTTGCTGACGATCCTTCCGACGGCAGCAACGGCATCTGTCAGCTGGCGCGATTTCGGCGAGGTCATACTCTGCGACACCCATGACGAAATGTTGGAGGTAGCCAACGAAATTGCCAGTGAACATGTGCAGGTGATGACCGACCGGGACGACTGGTATCTGGCCAATATGACAAGCTATGGCGCGCTGTTTCTTGGGCCGCGCACAAATGTCGCCAATGGTGACAAAGTGATCGGTACGAACCACACGCTGCCGACGCGAAAGGCCGGTCGTTACACGGGCGGGCTGTGGGTGGGCAAGTTCCTCAAGACCCACAGTTATCAACGCATCACCAGCGATACGGCAGCCGCTCATATCGGGGCGTATTGTTCGCGACTGTCAATGCTCGAAGGGTTCGTCGGGCATGCCGAGCAGGGAAACATTAGGGTCCGTCGCTATGGCCGTATGAACGTTCCCTACGGAGGGGCCGCAGAATGATGTCAGCGAATTTTGATCTGACCGGCAAGCGTGCACTGATCACTGGGGCAGGCCGCGGCATTGGACGAGGTGTCGCCGAAGCGTTGGCCTCAGCGGGGGCTCAGGTCACAATCTGTGCGCGGTCTGCTGCGGAACTTGATGATGTCGTCGCCACTATCATTGCGGCAGGCGGTCTTGCGGACGCGCTTGTCTTGGATGTGACCGATGTCCGCGCTTTCGCGACGGCAATCGAAGCAAGCGAACCTTACGACATCTTCGTCAACAACGCCGGCACAAATCGCCCTGCCTTACTGAAAGACGTCACCGAGGAGGATTTTGATCATATAATCGGATTAAACCTGCGCGCAGCTGTCTTTACTGCTCAGGCTGTTGCTCTTGGAATGGTCCGTGCCGGAAATGGTGGATCTATAATCAACATGTCTTCGCAGATGGGACATATCGGGGCCGCCAAGCGGAGCATTTATTGCGCTTCGAAATGGGCAATTGAAGGTTTCACGAAAGCGATGGCGATCGAGCTTGGCCCACACGCGATCCGGGTAAATACGATCTGTCCAACCTTTATCGAAACGCCGCTCACCAAGCCATATTTCGAAGACCCTGCATTTCGTCATGAGGTTCTGGACAAAATTAAGCTGGGCCGAGTTGGGAAAGTGCAAGACATTGTTGGTGCAGCGGTATTCTTGGCATCAGATGCCTCGTCACTGATGACTGGGTCTGCACTGATGGTGGACGGCGGGTGGACTGCGGAATAACTTCAGCGAAGCAAGCTCGTGCTTGAAAGGTGACGCACAGCGCCACGTTCGAGCTTTTGGATGAATAGAGAAGTTCGGATATTAGGCCCATCCCCTCCGCCATTTTCCTTTTCCAAGTTGTTGATTGTCAGGCGTTTTTCGCTTTCTTTTGGCCGCGGGGTAGCGACCGGGGTAGCATCGTCTCGTCTTGGGGTGATTGGATCCGCCCCATCCCAAGATAGGTATTCATGCGGGCTCGGGGAAGCCCGGGCCCGGATCATCGCTCTGACAGCCTGAGTCCACCTCCGACGCCAAGCGCGTTTTTTTCAGCCGTGATCGGATGATGGTGTTCAGCCGGTCCATCGACAGAAGGCGCGGCACGCCATTCGGTGGAAGGAATGCCGCAACGGTTATGCCAGTATGGCGCGTTGTCAGCGCCTCCAGCCGCTCCGCGCCCCCGGGCTCCGGCGCCAGCAATGTTCTGAGGCATCGCGGGGTCAGAATGAGCACCGGGGCGGTCTGCGCCTCCCCGTCAAGGTCGGGCTCCCCGAGATCGTCCCACAACGCTGCAGCGGTCTGGCGCAAGTGCGGGTCCTCCGCGAGACAGGCGAGCCTGCGTTTCCGGAGCCTCGCGGCCATATGGGCCCGCAGCGCGGGCTGGGTCCCGGCCAGTAGTGTTCCTGGGCCACTGTGACGGGGGAGCGGCAATGCCGTGTCGTCCCGGCTGATCACCCACCGCTTCGCGCGTGCGAGTGCCCGCGCAAAGGTGCGCGCCATCGGCATCGGAGCCGTGCCACCCCGCTCCAGCAGAACGATGTCCGGGCGGATGCCGACCGCGCTGCCGTCATCGAAGCGGACCTCAACGGTCGGGTCGTCGCGTTGGAGTGCAGTGCAAGCTGTAAGGCCAAGCCCGCGACAGATACGCCGGGTGAGCAACAGCAAAGCTACAACGCGCGTTCGCCTTCGAACAGGTCGTCGCCGAGTGCGTTGACGGTCTGATTCAGAGAGGCCTGCCCCTCGATCAGTTCACGTTGAGCTGCCGTGACCTCCTGAAGCTGCGCGGTCAGACCACGGACCTCCTTCCGCTGCTCGTGCTGCACTGAGATCAGGGTCGCCAGATCCTGCGCGATGGTCTGGGTCGCGACGAGGATCTGGCGCAGGGCCTCGGCCAACTGCCGGCCCAGCTCCTCCTGGTCCTGCGGTCGGCGCAGCAGATCCAGCAGCGCGGTCAGCGGCAGCACCGTCTCGTAGGTGTCGCTCGAGACGTGCTGGATCTCCCGCTGCCGGTCCAGAAGCAGGCGCAGGGCCTGCAAGACCTCCGGCGTGATCGGGGCCCGCGAGCGAGGGTCGGTGGTGTCGGTCATTCCGGAGCCTTTCGTAGATGTCCTGCAGGTCGGCATCGGCCGCCGCCAGGGAGGCCAGCAGGTGGCGATGGTCGATGAGGCCCCGCAGGCGGCGGGACTGCTTGGCGTGATGGAGGATCGACAGCAGGCTGATCCGGTCGAGCTCGTCGCTGAGCGCGCGGCCGGGAAGCCGTGTCGGTCCCAGGCTGAAGGTGATCCGGCGGCGCTCGGCCTCGCGGACCTCCTCCACCCGCACCGGGGAGCCCGACGCCACCAGCGCCGCCTGCAGCGCGGGCAAGTCTGTCGGCTGCCAGCGGGTCAGCGCGGAGCCGATGTCGGCCGCTATCCGGCGCCGATCCGCACTGCGCAGGCGTCGGGTCGGGCAGAAGACCTCGAGGCGCGGCCCGGACGCAGGCCGATGATATCGGGGCGGGGTCAGGCCGAGATGGCGGCAGAGTCGGACATGCACCTGCTCGCAGCGGTGCTGCAGGTCGGGCAGTCGTAGCGTCCGGCCGGCGAAGGTCGCCGCCATCAGCATCATGTGCAGGTGATCGCAGGTCGTGTCGCGGTGCCGGAAGGCGAGCCAAGGGATCTGGCGCGGCGGCAGGCCCAAGTCGCCAATCGCCATCTGCGCCATCTCCACCCATGCGGGGCGGTCCGCGGTCATCCCATCGGGCAGCGAGAGGGTCACATGGAGGACGTTGTTCGCATGGCACGACGGGCGCGGCATGCGCTGCGCATGGCTCAGCGTCGGACCTTCGCCCAGCCAGGGGATCGTGCCGCCGATCGGCTCCGCCGGGCTGAGGGTGCCGGGCTTGCCGCTCTGGGTCCGGTAGCCCAGCACCTTCGATACGGAACTATGGAACGTGATGTGCGGTCTCACTCCCACCTCTCCCGATTTATCTGACGCACGATCCGACGCATCAGGGCCGCTCCCTCAGCGACGAGCCGGCCGAGATCGCCGTCAGCCGCGTCCTCACCGGCGGGCGCCGCATGCGCGATGTCGTGCAGCATGAGGCCGAGCAGACCCAGCTCCTCGGTCAGCCGGTCGGCACGACCAGCCCGACCCGCCAGCAGGCAGTCGCGCAGATAGTCCGCGCGGCTGGTGGCGCCCCACAGACGCATGTCGGACAGGACGGCTTCGGCCTCGTCGCGCGACAGCCGGACCTCGAAGCGGATGCTGCTCACAGCTCCTCCATGACCATCTTGCCGTTCGGGTCGAAACCATGATCCTCGTAGGCCACATGCGTCAGTTCCAAGATAAAGCGCACGACCTCGTCCTCGACCCAGCGGATCGAGCCGGGGCCGAGGCGGCGGGCCTGCGGAAAGCTGGGATCGGAGCGCAGCCAGCGATCGACCGAGGCCTCGCTCGCGGCCAGGCGGCGGCAGAGTTCCGCCTTGGTGATCAGCCGGACATCGGCTGCGGGGTGTTTCTTCTGCATCGTCTCTCCAGTTGCAGGTTGCAGGTTCAAATCCGGTTGACACTTTTCCCGGTGAGGCGCAGAGACGATGCTGTTCAGGTCATCCTCTCGCGGCTCCACCCGGAGATCGCGTGGCCAACCGTATGCCGCCGCCACCTCTCCATTCTAAGGCGCGCCCACGACACCGCACAGCCACGCGTCAAAGATGATTGTGGATAGCGGCTGCGGACCCAGCAAATACTGGACAAAAGCGCTCGACTTGCGGCACGGCCCTTTAGGTTCTTAAACAGCCTAGAGCCTCCTGCATGCCCCGGGAGATGCCGATTGTGGTCAATTAATGCCACAGGCGGTTGCGGCACATGGCGAGAACGAGGCCGAGGACCCGGTTCAGCCTCCGGTGCGTCGTTGCAAGGATGCGATATAGTTTTTCCCATCCCTGGCGTCGCTCGTCCCGCGCCAAGTGCTGCAGCGTGATCGGGCACCGGAAAGAAACCGGGTATGATCGAGTGACCGGATCTATGGCGCAGTGTCATCACGGCCTTCGGGAGTCACGTGACGGCTTTCCGCTGTCCTGATGATGGGTGCCAAGCCCACCGCCAGGTCCGCCTCCACCAGAAAGCCTCGGGTCTCCAAGTCCTGGGCCAAGCCTTCCAGCACTGGTTGATGCTGTCCGAGAACTTGGAGCGCGAGCGTGAGGGCGCGATTGAGATCACGCTGCATTTCCTGACGCACTCCGCCCGGCAGCGAAAGCAGTGTCGTGGTCGGCGCCAGCGCCCCGATGGAAAGATGACCCAAGCTGCCCAAGCCGAAGCTGACCTCGCGTTGCATCATCAGCATCGTTGCCTGATGGAGATCACTGTCATCCGTTCCCCCGGCGCCGCCGCTGGCTTCGCCGAGAAGGAGGATCTCGGCGGCGCGTCCCGCGAGATGCGCGGCGCAGCGGTGCAGCAGCATGTCCTGCGTTGGGTCCGCGTCAAACCAGCGCAGACGCGTCTCCCCGCCCTCCGGGCTGAGCCGAAGGATCTTGACATGGCCGAGGCCGAGCGCAGTCATCACGACCGCATGCCCAGCTTCGTGGATTGCCGCGCGACGGCGCATTGCCACCGGAAGAGCCAGGTGGTTCGGGACCAGCGCATTGCGCAAATCCTGAACCGACATTGGCCGCTTCTGACGCCGGGCCACTCTGCGCGCTGCACGGACGGCGGCAGCACAATCCGCGCCGGATTGACCTACGGCCAGGTGCCCGAGGGCGGCGAGGTCAGCATCACCAACATCGCTGCGAAGATGTTGGCGCAGGATGATCGCCAGCGCCTCGGCATCAGGCAGGCGGATCTCATAGCGCTCATCGAAGCGTCCGGCGCGCAGGATCGCCGGGTCGATCTGGTCGGGATGATTGCAGGCAGCAAGGATTACGACACCTTCGCGCCCGTTGATGCCATCGAGCTGTTCCAGCAAACCTGCGATGACTTTGCTGTCATAGCTGCGATTTTGGCTGCTGTGCCCTCCGACCCGGCGACCGACCGCATCAAGCTCATCAATGAACAGGATCGATGGTGCCTGATCGGTAGCCACTGCGAAGCTCGCGCGCATCGCCTTTAGCATGTCGCCGAGATGCCCCTTCGCTTGCCATTGAGCATAACTTGCGCTCTCCAGATGGATACCGGGCTCGCGCCCAAGTGCCCGCGCCAACTCCGTTTTGCCCGAACCCGGTGGACCTGCGATCAGCATGCCGCGATGCACGGCGTCCCACGAAAGCTCGCCGGCCTGCCAGGCGCGGAGATCCTCGACGATGCCGATGGCCGTGTCGCGCGCTTCGCCGAGACCGGCAAGATCCGCGAGGCGGATGCCGTCAGGGGCGTGCCTCTTTGCCTTGGCGTCGGCGAGTGCCCCGGCTTTCTCCTCGGCAGGCGTGTTGCGGGTTGCCGGTCGGGGGACCGTGTCTCGGAGCACCCTGGCCGCCTCCTCGACGCTGTCGCTGCGCAGCGACAGCATCAGCGGCAGCATCGGTGTTGCTGCCAAATGATCGTCGGAGGGCAGCAGCCCGCGCAGTGCCGCAGGATCGGATCCCGGCCAGCTCAGGGCCAGTAGTTCGGCCGCGATCTGGCGATCCATGCCGCGGAACGGCCACAGCGGCACGTCCGCTGCACCGATGATCTCCCCGGCAGGCATGCCGTCGGGGAGTAGCATCATGACGGGCACGTTGAGTGTCAGCGCCTCCACGAGGTCCCTTTCCATTTGGGCGCGCGACGAGCCTCCGTAGGTCTGGCCGGGCTGAATGACGGCCACCGCACCGCGACGGCGGCGTTCATGCTCGGTCCGGGCGATCTGCCAGCCCGGCGGCAGCATCAGGGGCAGCAGGCGGCGCACGCCCTTTGACCTGTCATCGGGAAGGCCAGTGATCGCGACGATGGCACCACGCTCGAGCTCGGCCTTCAGCCTCGCTTCGCTGCCGATCGTGGCGGCGAGGCAGAGGATCATCATCTGCTGACGGCGCGACGTGTAGGAGACGTCTCCTTCTCCGCGAAGCGGCGGCAGGTCGTCTGCGGCATCGCCATGCTCCTTGAGCAGGATGGCCCGTTCGGCGTCATTGCGGGCCTCCTCGAGGCGGGCACGGGCCAGGATTTCGGCGGCGTAGGCGCGCCAATCAGGATAGGAAGGCGCAGCCTTCGGCGTATCACGGTCGGTCATGTTGACCTCCTGTTATTCATTGGCAGGTGAAGGATGGCCGGCCCGGCAGCCGCGCCCGGCTTGGGGCCCGCCGGCCGGACGCTTGCGGCGCTGACGGTTCTTGATGCGACGGGCGATCCGCCGTTCCTGACGGCGGGCCTGCCTTGCCCTGTGCCTCGCCAGAGACCTGACCCGCAGCGCGACATCGTCGAGCAGCGCCATGATCTCCGGCGCGATGCTGGCGCAGTAGAGCTCGGACTTGACCTTCACCTGGCCTGCGAACTCGGCCTGCTCGAGGACCGCCTCGGGAAAAAGGGCGCACAGGGTGCCGTGCAGGCGCTTCTCCCGGCAGATTGCGTCATGGCCGGTCGTGACGGGGATGACCCGGATCAGTTCGGCGTCCTGCTGCGGATCGGTCATCAGCTGATGGCGAAGACGGGACCACGGATCGCGCGAGAACCCGACCTTGATGGCATCCCGGCCGCTCTGGAGGCCGAAGCGCATCGCATAGATGTGGCTCGGCGCGCGTGTCCAGGTGTCGCTACAGCCCCCGCAGGTGAAGCGTCCGGTCCGCATGTTGACGATCGCGATCCGTTGCTTATGACCGCAGCCGTGCCGATAGAGCAGGTAGTCGTGGTCCCCTTCGGGATCGTCACCCATGACCTGCCACCCGCGGGCCCCGGCCTCGGCCGCGAGCCGCGCGTCGAGGCATTCCTCGCAGCGGATCCCGGTCTTGCCCGCCGCGACGCGCTCCAGAAGCGATTGCTGCCGGCAGGTCTCATGGCCGCAGGGAAGCCTGATCCAGAAGTCGTGAGAGCTGTCGGCTCCCAGAAACGCCACGCCGGCCGCGTCGCAAAGGCGCCTTCGTCGATCGTTAAGGCAATGCGGACAACGCGGGGTGGCCGTTCGCAGCACGAAGACCTTGGAGACCGTGTGTTCGCCGCAGGCGTCGCAGCGCAGATAGAGGTGGTTCCGGTCGATCACGCGCTCGACGATCTCATAGCCCTTCTCGTCGGCCCAATCGTGCCAGTGGTCCGGGATATCGCAGTCATAGATCGGATAGTCTTCCTCTCCGATGGTGTAGATCGGCTGAAGGTTGGAAAAGGACATGCGTGGTCCTCCCGTTCGGGTTTGCGAATAAGAAAGGGACAGCCAAGGGTGCGGGTGACGCCGGGGAGACGAAGGCCCGGCGTCAGCCTGCACAGTCCATCGCCCATGCGGACGCGGGAGATCAGCCAAGACTGTCGGCGATGAAAGGAAGGATCAGGCGGCGATGAGCTCGGGCAGCGCGTCCTGGGCCACGCCCTCGGTGCGATAGAGCGGCAGGCGCGCCATCAGCGCGAAGCGCCGCTCTGCAGCCGCAAGCATCTTGCGCACTTCATCCGCCGCAGCGCCGTCGCCCGGCACGAGGAAGAACGGCGCAAGCTCGCTCTTCAGCGTCTCATAGCGGTCGAAGGCCGATGCGCGGTTCTCGCGCACCAGGGTCGCAAGCAGGATCGTCATGCGGCGCAGAGGCAGGTCCAGCGGCTCGGCCGGGATGGCCTCGAGCGTGTTGAGCAGCGTGTCGTGAAACTTCGGCAGCGAGCTTTCCGCCCAAGCCAGCGCATGACGGGCGCCGGGATCAGCAGCACGGGTCAGGGCCTGTTCGGCGTGGATATGCTCGCCCCAAGCATTGAGGAGGGCGATGAACTGCAGGCCATAGTAGCTCGCATGCCAGAAGGGCGCTTTCACCGCGCGGGGCGCGGTGGTAGAGGTCTTGGTAGCCATGTCAGTCTCCGAACAGATCGACTGGCCAGGGCCTTGGCGGGGAGGTAAGATGCCCTGCCGAGGCCTACCGGGCATGTGCCGCGGCATGAGGTGATTCTGATTGCCGCGAATCAGCGTGTCAACAGCGTATTTACAATAACATCTTCGTTACTGGAACTAGGGTCTGATCCCCGTTTTGCGGTTCCGCTCAGCCGACGGCCCGTTGCGACCGGTATCCGAGCGATGAAAAGCGGATTGAAATCCGGTAAAGGAATTGACTCTCGGCCTGGCGTTCCAAGGGCAAAAAGAGAGCGGGGTTTTCGAGATAAAATCCCTTACGGCGTTGTAAATGAAAAAGAAATGCAGATTCCGTTCACTATAACAGCCGTTACGCCTGTGTTGCGCTTTTTGTTACACGCAAGCTGTTGATGTTTATTATGAAAATGTATTCCGTAACAGCGTAACACATACACACACATTTACGCGCCCCTATATACGCACGCATACGCATACGCGGGCACATAAATTCATTTCCCCGGCGTTACAGGCGTTACGCTGTTACAGCGTTGTAATTGCTCACCTTTAGCGTAACAGTGCTGTTACGGCCCTGTTACAGGGGCGTCGTCCACATTTCCGCCGCGGGGGTGGGTTTCGTGTTTCACGATCGGCGGCTAACTTGGTCATCATCGGAATAGGCCTTGGCTCCGAAAGGGTGGGTCAAGCCGAATGGGACCAGATGGGTCGGTCCGATGAACGGCGCAGCAGGAGGCGGGATTTGAGATTTCGAATGGAGGATTTTGCCGACAGCGCGACCTTGGGGTTTTCGAAGGCCGACGTTCCGCTTCTCCTCGGAACGCTAATTGCTCTGCTGCGCAGCTGGCTTCCCATGAGGCTAGGCGAGCTCCATCGGCGCAGCGATGGAGTTGAAGTGGGAAAGGGATTTCCGATGAGCCTCGCGGCAGGTATGACAAGCAGCGCCAAGCTCTGCGTCGCAACGTCAGCGGCCATCCCGGTTCCTGCCTCCTGCGAGGGCTCGAGCGCCAGCGTTCGAGTGACCCTCGAGCCGGCCTGCAGTCCGCGTCCCGTGACATGGGGTTGACAGTGGTGATCAATCACGGGCTGCCGGCGCGACCGGCCTCTTCTGAGAGACCGGCTCGCTTCGGTTCAAGCCGTGACAGCGGCTTTGGTCGGCTCCTCCAGTCGGCCGGACAGTCGGGTGAGGCCGATGCTCGCCGCGACGATCAGCGCGCCGACAAAGGGGGCTGCGATGAGGCCCAGATGCTCGACCACTATACCGCCCACGGCCGCCCCCAGGGCGATGCCCAGATTGAACGCCCCGATGTTCAGGCCGGAGGCCACGTCGACCGCATCCGGGCTGACCTGCCGCGCGATCTGCACGACATAGGCCTGAAGCGGTGGCACGTTGGCGAAGGCGAAGCCGCCCCAGAGAGCCACCACGGCGACGGCGGCGACGGGATGGGGCAGAGCCAGTCCGAAGGCGGCCAGAAGGACCGCAAGACCCGCGAAGATCAGCGTCAGCGCCGGGACCGGTCCCATGCGGTCCGCCAGCCTGCCGCCCAGGATGTTGCCCACGGCGACCGAGGCCCCGTAGAGCAGGATCACCAGGCTGACCGCGCCTGCCGACAGGCCCGTGACGTCGGTCAGCATCGGCGCGAGATACGTAAAGGCGATGAAGTTGCCGCCATAGCCCAGGGCCGTGATCAGATAGACCAGCAGCAGGCGCGGCGAGGTCAGCACGCGGGCCTGTGCCCGCAGGCCGGGCGAGGTGCTCTGCGGGAGGTCGGACGGCACCAGCGCGGCGCTGGCGATCAGGCCGATCACGCCGAGAAGGACGACGCCGAGGAAGGTCGACTGCCAGCCGAAGGACTGCCCGATCCAGGTGCCCAGGGGCACGCCGGTCACGAGGGCCACGGTCAGGCCGAGGAAGACCATGGCGATGGCGGAACTCTCCCTGTCGCGCGAGACGAGGCCTGACGCGATGGTCGAGGCGATGGCGAAGAAGACCCCATGGGCGAGCCCGGTCAGGAAGCGCGCCACGATCAGGCTGCCATAGCCGGGCGCGACCGCGGCGAAGGCATTGCCCGCGATGAAGAGCGCCATCAGCGCCAGCAGCAGCGTCTTGCGCGGCAGCCGGCCGGTCAGCGCGGTCAGAACGGGCGCGCCGATGGTGACGCCCAGGGCGTAGAGGCTGACCAGGAGGCCGGCCGAAGGAAGCGACACGCCGAGGCTTTCGGCGATGGTGGGAAGCAGGCCGACGATAACGAACTCGGTCGTGCCCACGGCGAATGCGCTGATTGTCAGCGCCCATAATGCCAGCGGCATGGCGATCTCCGGATGGATTGAACTCGACCGGAGAGATGCCATCTGTCAGTCTTTGCGTGAACGAACGGCATTGCAAAGGGCTTTTGCGTATGGCGCACGACCTGCCGCAGACGGCGGACCTCGCCGCCTTCATCGCTGTGATCGAGGACGGGGGGTTCGCCGAGGCGGGCCGGCGGCTTGGGGTGGCGCCATCGACGCTCAGCCGGACGGTGACGCGACTGGAGGCGCGGCTGAAGGTGACGCTGCTGCGTCGATCCACTCGTGGGATCGAACTGACGCCGGAGGGGCGCGACCTGCTGGAGGCGGCGCGCGAGATCGTGGCGCGGACCGAGGCGCTGTCGGATCTGGCCACGGGCGCCCGCGCCCCGCGCGGACCGCTGCGGATCAATGCGCCGGTGCCCTTCGTGCTGCATGTCATCGCTCCGCGTCTGGCGAAGTTTCACGCGCGATACCCCGAGATCGGGCTGACCGTCGACATGACCGACAGCATCGTCGACCTGATCGACGCCCATGCCGATGTTGCCATCCGCTTCGGCCCGCTGCCCGACAGCGACCTGCTGCACCGGCCCCTCGGGCGGGCGGAGTGGCGTCTGGTCGCCGCGCCGGACTATCTTGCGCGGGCGGGGCATCCAGAGCGCCCTGCGGATCTGGGCGCGCTGGAGCAGGTGCGGTTCTCGTCCCCCGCGCATATCAACGATCTTCGGTTTCACAGCATGGCGGGCCCCATCTCTCCGCGCATCTCGGTGACGGCGGCAAACGGCGAGGCGGTTCGGCAGTTCGTTCTGGGCGGCATGGGCATCGCGCGGTTCTCGGACTTCATGATCGACGCAGACATCGCATCGGGCCGCGCGGTCGAGCTGTTTCCGGGTCAGCTGGACATTACGCCTCTGGCCGTCTGCGCGCTTTACCTGACGCGCACCTCGGGCCTGCGGCGATTGGCCGTATTCCTCGACTGGCTGACCGACGTGATGGAAAACCCTTCCGCGCGGAATGAGGTAGCGCAGTCGTCAGTTCATCCCACAGGCGCTCTTCGAGCGAATGACAGGTAATTTGCGAGCGGCCGAGGCTGTGTGAAAACTCGACCAAGCCCGGGTGCCCCCCGAACGATGTTCTCACACAGGCTCGGCCCGCTGCGGCCAGACAACCCCTGTCTGGCGCTGCCTTGCAGCATCTCCAGACCGGACATTCGTGCTTGGCGCAGCGAGATCGACGGGTCACAGTCTGCTTTGGGGGTGCGGATTCGACGGGTGGCCGCAACACTCTGTGCAAACTTCTCTGCGGGGGTCTGATACTGCAAGGTCTTTCTGGGCCGCTCGTTCAACTGTCGTGCGATAGCACTGAGCCTTGCTTGGCTGTGGGTCGACACGTCGATGCCCCGTGGGAAGTATTGGCGCAGAAGCCGGTTGGTGTTTTCGTTGGTTCCGCGCTGCCACGGTGACTGCGGGTCGCAGAAGTAGACGTTGACCCTCGTCGCCATGGTGAACCTGGCATGGTCGGTCATCTCTGATCCGCGATCCCAGGTCAGGGACCTGTAGAGTTCGTGCGGCAGCTTGCGCGCCTGCTTGATCAACGCCGTGATGACGCTTGCGGTGTCCTTGTTGCCGATTTTCGCCAGCATCACAAAGCGAGACTGCCGCTCAACCAGCATGGCGATATAGCTGTTATTGGCGCCGACGATCAGATCGCCTTCCCAGTGCCCCGGCACGGCGCGATCTTCGATCTCGGGCGGGCGCTCGCTGAGCGGGACGGCGTCCTTGATCTTACGCAGCTTTAGCCCCTTCTGCGTCGCGTGCCTCGAGCGCCGAATTGCACGGGGGCTGCGCAGGCAATCCTGCAGTTCCTTCTTCAGAACGCCGCGGGTCTGGACGTAGAGGCTTCGGTAGATCGTCTCATGCGACACGCGGCGCACCGCTTCATCAGGATGCTGGCGCCTCAGCCAACCGGCGATCTGCTGCGGAGACCATTTCAAGCGCAGCTTGCGCGCAATCAGCCGGCACAGAGGTTCGTTGAATGACAGCTTACAGGCTTTGGGTCGCTTCGCGCAGTCCCATGCATGCTTATCTGATCCTGCCGCCCGATAGGCCTTCTGCCCGCCGTTCCGCCCCACCTCCCGGCTGATCGTGGACGGTGCCCGTGCCAGATTAAGCGCAATCGCACGTAGGGACAGATCGGCCGCAAGCCCGCGAGAAATCTCTTCGCGCTCACTCAACGTCAGAGCAAGCCGGGATCTGACGCGTGAGGAGGGCCTTATCCCGCCTGTGCGTGCCAAATGGGGAATGATCGATGAGGACGCGCGAACAAAACTCCGGCCGATCGAGCTGAGCGACTCCCCGCGCTGCCATCGGTCCCACATCTCCGACTTCTGCGCGTCGGTGTAGAACGTCCGCGTGCAATACTTCATGACTGGCACTCCATCTTTGCAGGAAGACTAGAGTGTTGCGGCCAACCGTTGAATCCGCAGGGACATTCTGGACGTTGACTGATGCTACAGTCGGGCCGAAGCTGGAAAATCACTAGGAGCCAACACAGCATGGCGAGACGCATCGAGCTTCAAGGCATCGTTCATGATGTCCTCGCTGCCTTTATCAGTCGCAACAACGAACTGAGCGGATACTGGGCCCTTGGTCAGTTGAGAACTTGGACGGAGGACGAAGGTGCGGGCACGCTTGAAATACCGCTGGTGGGCGGAGGCCTCGCCGCCTTAAATTCTGAGACTTTTCCGATATCTCATCGCTTTGCTGCAATGCTTCAGGTCCGCATGAGGAGCCAAAACCTGCCTGCCGAGTGGGTTCAGGACGCACGCTTCACTGTTAAGTTGGCTGCTTTTGACCGACTTAATTGCTCGCTTCGCGTGGTTTCGGACCTTGGGCGCTCCTTTGAATTTAGTCGCGTTCTGTTGGTACGTAGGCACGATCCCCGCCGCGAACTCAGGAGACGCGGCGCAGCTTCTGCTGCGAGACGCTGACCCTCCGCAGTGGGCTCTTTGGGACCAAGTCGAGCCGCGTCGCGCTTTGCCCACCCTGTCGTGCGCAGGCTGCGGTCGGGTCTTCGATCAGTCTATGATCTCGGGCCACGCCATGGTGCAAAAGCGACGGATCGTCGTCGCGGCGACGAATGAGACCATCGGTCTCATTGGCGAGACCATACGTCGATGGCTACCTGAGTGTCGACATGTTTGCGCGGAATGCATCGGCGGCTATCCTTCTTTCAATGAGGCCACGCTGCCACCCGGGTTTGCCTTCGACGAGACGGCGAACCGGGCACTGCCAAAAAGGTAAATAGAATGCCGCCGGAAAACTCTACCGAAAAAGCCAGCGCGGAACACCGCCTTCTCGCCAGCATCGACCTGATTGATGCGGCAGCAGCCTGCAGGCTGCTGCGCATCGAAACAGATGACCCCGAAGGCGCCATGCAGGCTATGGTCCGCAAGGATGCCATCATTACGTTGGTTCAGAATGGCAGGACCATGGTGCCTCAGTTCCAAATCGATACGGAACGGGGCCGGGTTTTCGATGTCGTCCTCAATCTCCTGAAGCTCAAGCCCTGCCGCATGAGCAATCTGAGGTTAGCCTATTGGCTGACCCGCGCTCACGTCGATCTCGGCGGCCCACCTGCCGACCGGTTCGGCCATGATGATGCGACAATTGTCGCCGCATTCCGACTATACATCGAGCCTGAACATCAGGGGTAGTGCCGCGCTATGGTCAAATTTGAACGTAGCCGCGCCAGGGTAGCGATACTTCAGGGCCTCAATAGCAGACATGGCTCAATCTCTCGCTTGATAGCTTTGCCGAAGACCGTCTTGATTGCCTGAATGACTGACAAGGGCCCCTCGCGTCAATCTGGCAGCCTTGGTGGTGGCAACGGAGCGGGGCAGCCCCTGACTTGCGCGTTCGGCCCTTACCAGCCGCTCGAAGCAAGACCGATGCTGCATTGCGGCTTCTCTAAACCTGACGTTCATGTCTTGGCGCAGCGAAGCCAAGATGGCACGGTCTGCTGTGCGGGACGTGCTGGACGTTGATGGAGGAAGTAGTCAGACCGAAGCCAAAATTTCAGCGTGAGCCAATACGGCATAGCAATACCGGCAGAGCTGTCCCCTGAATCGGCCACCGCGGCTTCGGCAAACTTCAAATCGTTGCCGCAGGGCTTTCACATCACCAGGGCGCGCCGCTAATCGCGGCCAAGAGGAGGGCCTTCAGCGAAACCCATGCCGTCCAGCTGTCCAGAGCGGCGGCCGCGCTTTTCACACTGGCGGTGGCCGTCAGGATCGCTCTTGCCGTTTACCGCCAGCCCGGCGCCGCCTCGAACCATTGATCTTTAGACAAGAAGCAGACTTCATGAAACCGATTGAAACGGATCGCCTCGTTCTTCGAAACTTTCGCCGTCAGGATGCGGGCGGGCTGCTGGCTTATCTGAAATCCCCGGTCGCGAGCTGCTTTCTCTCGCTGACCCTTCGGGATATGGATGCCGCGACGGCCGAGGCTGACCGACGTGCTTCGGATGACGCTGAAATCGCAGTTTGTCTCAAGGAAAGTGATAGATTGATCGGGGACCTGTTCGCACACCCCGAGGATGACACCGTCTCGGTCGGATGGAACTTCAATCCGGCGAATGCTGGTCGGGGTTATGCATTCGAGGCCGCTTATGCCCTCTTCGCGGATCTGTTCCATGTTAAAGGCATCCGCCGCCTCTATGCCTATGTCGAGGATCACAACCTGCCCTCACAAAAGTTGTGTGAGCGGTTGGGCATGCGACGGGAGGGGCTGTTTCTAGACTACATCAGCTTCCGGAATGATGATGCTGGTCAGCCGATCTACGAAAACACAATGCAATACGCATTACTCCGCCGGGAATGGAATTCTCTTTGACTACGACAAGCCGATGGCACGTCCGATAAGTTGTGCGCAGAAGGTGATCATGAAACTACGAAGTCCGATTGACGCAGAATGCTGCAGATATGGCTTCCCTAGTTGTCTACTTGAGGCTCTTCACGTCGATCTGCCGCCCATAAATACTGAAGGTGTGCCCGGCAGCCACTGCCATCCGCGCACTCGGCCCAAAGCGAACGGCCATCTATTGTTGCGCTGCAAAGCGACTTCCCAAAATTGGACAGTGGTATGAGGCGCTGCAACGTCCTCATGCTGTCTCAACCGCGCAAGAAACGTCCTAAGCGGCTCCGTGGCTGGTCGCTGCCTCCTTCCACGGCTGCACGGACTGCCCGCCGAAGATCACCTCGCGCGGCAATTGGAAGATAAAGTAGGGGTTCAGCGCTGGCAAAACGCTGGCCTCGTGCAGTCGGGCCTGCTGTCTAGGCGACAACGTGATCTCCAGCGCCTTGATATTGGCCGTGACCTGTTCTGGCCGGCTGGCGCCGATCAGCAGCGTGCTGACGCCCGGCCGCGACAGGACCCAGGCCAGTGCCGCCTGCGCCATCGGCACGCCCAACTCGGCCGCCACATCGCGCAGGGTGTCCACGACCTTGAAGTTGCGCTCGGTGAACAGCATGCCGCCATAGGGGTTGTCGCCGCTCAGCCGGTCGCTCTTGCCCGCTTCGACATCCATGGCGCGGTCCGGCACCGCCGAGGCGCGGCCGGCCTCGGCCAGCATCTCGCGGCCATATTTGCCGGTCAGCAGGCCGCCAGCCAGCGGGCTCCAGGGCATGATCCCAAGGCCGAAATGCGCAGCCATTGGTGCTAGGTCCAGCTCAACCCCGCGATCGATCAGCGACCAGGCGTTCTGCAGCCCGATCGGCCCCGGCAGACCATGCGCCGCGGCCAGCGTGGCGATTTTGGCGACATACCAGGCAGGCGTGTTCGAGAAGCCGTAATAGAGGATCTCACCGCGCGCCACTGCAGCGGCCAGCATCTGCAACACCTCTTCCGGCGGGGTCGTTCGGTCCCAGACATGCATCCAGTAAATGTCGATCCGGTCGGTCCCGAGCCGGCGCAGCGAGCCCTCGATCCCGAGACGGATGTTGATCGCGCCGTTCCCGCCATGCAGCGGATGGCCTTGCGATCGGGCGAAGCCGGATTTGGTGGACAGCACCAGCCGGTCGCGCAGCCCGCTGTCCCTCACGATTAGGCCCAGCATCCGCTCACTTTCGCCGCCGCTATAGACGTCGGCTGTGTCGATGACGTTGCCGCCGGCCGCCACATAGGCGTCGAAGATGCCTCGCGCTTCGACCAGATCGCTGCCCCACCGGCCCGCGCCAAAGGTCATGGTGCCAAGCGAAAGCGGGCTGACGATCAGCCCCGATGGGCCAAAGCTGCGGTAATCTGTCATTTGCATGCATCATGCTCCTCGGTGCGGTGATGCCGTGACCGTAGAGCCGCGCGGCGCGCCGCATTAGCCGCTTTCCGCGGCAAGAGCCTGTGAGTATTCTTCACAGATGATGCGGCAAAACCTCAACGATCTGGCGGCCTTCGCGGTCATCGCCCGGACGCGCAGCTTCACGGCTGCCGCGGCGGAGCTGGGCGTGTCGACCTCGGCCCTCAGCCACGCGATACGTGCGCTGGAGGAACGACTCGACCTGCGCCTGTTGGCACGCACCACCCGCTCGGTCGCGCCGACCGAGGCGGGCCTGGCGCTGCTGGACCGCCTCGCCCCGGCACTGGCCGAGATCGATGAAGGTCTCGCAGCATTGGCCGAATGGCGGGCCTCGCCTGCAGGGACGGTGCGGCTGACGACCTTCCACTGGCTGGCCTCGACACTACTGTCGCGCAAGCTGCCCGGCTTTCTCAGCAGCCATCCGGGCGTCACGGTCGAGGTGAATGTCGATGACGGCCTGCGTGATCTGGTGTCTCTGGGATTCGATGCGGGCATCCGGTTCGGTGAGAGCGTCGAGCGCGACATGATCGCCGTGCGGATCGGCCCGTCGCTGCGCATGGCTGTGGTTGCGACGCCGGATTACTGGAGCACCCACGGCCGCCCCCGCCATCCGCGTGATTTGCTTGGCCATCCCTGCATCACGTATCGCAACCTCGGTAACGGATCGTTGTTGCCGTGGGATTTTGAGAAGGACGACAAGGAACTGCGCATTCAGGTTCGCGGCCCGCTTGCCTGCAATTCGGCGGACTTGGCGCTTGCCGCGGTGCGGGCAAGCTGCGGGGTCGGCTGGACCGAGCAGGAAGATGTGTCCGAGGACCTCGCCACCGGACGGCTGGAGCGGGTGCTGGACGAATGGTGCCAACCCTATCCCGGCGCCTTCCTGTTCCACCCGAGCCGGCGACAGGTCCCCGCGCCGCTGCGCGCGTTGATCGACCATTTCAAGGAATAGGATAGGGGAAAGCAAATCGACGTGAAGGGCCAACATAGAAAGTCGTGACTGCCGCAACGAATGCAAAGGTGTCACGCGCACCCGGCCCAGAGCTGCCGGTTGGCTCCTATCTGCCTCTCCCTTGCAGCGTCCCCAGACCGGACATTCGTGCTGAGCGCGGCGAGATCGTCGGGCTACAGTCCGCTCTGCGGGACAAAGCTGCCGCTGCTAGATAAACCTTTTCTCAAAGTAGACGCGGTCGAAGCCGTCTTCGGCGTGACGAGCTACTTCGGCATAACCAAGCGTTGGGTAGATCAGCAGGTTCTCGGTCATCTTCTCGTTTGTGTAGAGACGAACGGCTGCTAGGCCCCAGTCTCGTGCTGCCTGCTCACAAAATTCGACAAGCTGTTTTCCGACGCCACGACCCGCTGCCCTGGGATGGACCGCGACATTCTCCAGAAGAACATGCTCTTTCTCGGCATAGAAAACGATGAACCCTTGGAACTGGCCTTGGTCATCCGCCGCAATGAAGACATCTTCGGCCGCGATCTGGCTAGCGAAGTCAGCGATCATAGGTGCGGGCTTCCGACCTATCAGCCGCACATATCGCGCATACGCCTGTTCAGCGCAGTCTCTGATTTCCGCTTCATCATGAGCCACAGCCCGCCGGATCATTTCACCCTCCTGAGCTTAAGAGGACGCCGATACTCTCCTATTAGAACCTATTAGAACATACTAGGCAATGACCACAGAGGGCTCCTTACGCCGATGCCTTAGCTCTAAGCTGGCAGCGGCTCTGCGGGACAAAACCGCCGCTCTAGGGCTGAACGCGCGTGGCAAGAATTTTCATACCGGCCACTCCAAAGCCGAGCGCAAATGCGCCCTCAAGAATTTGCCTCAAGCGCAGATAAAGGCGGGTCATTGCTTTTGAAGAGAATAGCAGTGCGTAGCCGTGGAAGATCACGAAGCTCTGAGTGCTGACGGCGGCGATGATAATCAAAAGCTCTGAGGGCGGGGTGCCCGCCGGGATCCCCATCGAGTAAAGCGAACCGAAGAACAGCACAGCCTTGGGGTTGGTGAGATGCAGCATAAGCCCCTTAGCGAATAGCGTGGACGGGCTTCCGGTCATCGATTTCATCTGGACCTTTTCGCGGGACAGGGCGCATCTCGCAGATTTGTAAGCAAGATACATGAGATAGGCCGCTCCCCCATAGCGGATCATCTCGAACAGCCAGACATTCGCGAGCATAATGGTGCCCAATCCAAGCGCGGCGGCAACCGACCAGATCACCGACCCGACCGTGATGCCCGATGCGATAGGCAAGCCGGAGGAGCGACCGGATGTCATGGACGTTCCTGCAATTGCCAGCGTCGCGGGACCTGGGCTGGCGCTGGCAGTAAACGCAGCTAGCATGATCAAAGGTAGGTTAGTTTCCAGAACCATGATTGTCCCCGAGGTGAATCCGGCCTTTTTACGACGGCATGGCACGCAGTGGAACTGGCACTATTCTGAATTCACCGAGGCTGACTTGATCGTCCGTCGCAGGCTCTCCGTGTCGATCTGCAGCCCTTGCCGGTAAGGACTGTCCCGAGCTGACTCTGACACGCGCACTCGGCCCTTTGCGGCCAGACAGCCGCGGTCTGGCGCCGCCTTGCAGCATCCCCATACCGGACGTTCGTGCTTGGCGCGGCGAGAGCTAGCAGGCAATGTCGCTGATGCGGGACCAAGCTGCCGTTCGCGGCATCTCGCATGAATGACTAGCATGCACAGAAAGCAAACTTAGCAAAGTTCGCCAATCTCTGTGCAGCTTCAGAGTGAAGCATCTGTTGGATGTGAAAATGAAAAAAATTCTTGGCGAAATGGTTTGGCTCTAGGTTTGGTTGTAGGCGCTTGCGCATGCCTCATACTACTTTCAACAATTTCCGCAATTCCAGTTGATGGCTCAAACAGCACCAGCGACTGGCGTAGCTCAATTTCATCCGTCTTGTCCGTTGTAATTAGTATAATCGCCGTGATTCTCGTTGCGGCCACGCTCAAAACTACTGAGGAAACCCTACGCGAGACAAAACAAATAGGTTTAAATCAAACTCGCGCCTGGCTGCTGGTAAAGTCTTTAGAAATTTCTCAAAGTCGAAAAACGGACAAGATTGACATACGTGTAACTTTTCACAACTACGGTGCCAGCCCTGCGATAAATATTCTAAGCGAAGTCTACGCATACACTGATCCATATCCTTTTGTATACGCCCGGGCACTGGAAGAACTGACATCAGATTTCGCAATATCAAGCCTTCCACCTGGAGTTGATTATCACAGGTTCATAACTGACTGGCCTATCCCAAGCTCTGATGAATATAGAACTCGTATTCGAATTAGTCTTTCTTATAAAATTCTGGATGAGACCGTAGTGTCTGATTTCGTGGAGTGGGTCGTTATCAGTGATAAGAACCAATTTCATGCGCGTCCTTTCATGCCAGTAGATCGCCAAAATTACGCAGTGACTTCGGCGAATTGAGGTCAAAGTAACAGTCCGCTAATGGGATGTGCCGGCTGCTTCCCCACCGTCGTGTTATCCTGAACCGGGATCAACCGTGCAACAAGGACAAGCAGCCATGTGTGCCAAGAAACAAGGAAGCCTCGAAAATCTCTCCATAGTCGGTGTCGATATCGGGAAGGACGTGTTCCACCTGGTCGGCTTTGACCGATCGGGCCAGGTCGTTCTGCGGAGGAAGATCAAGCGTCTCGCATTGCAGGAAACATTCGGCATGCTTCCGCGGTGCATCGTCGGGATGGAAGCCTGCCTTAGTGCCCATGTCGTCAGCCGCACTCTGCGTGGGATGGGCTTCGAGCCGCGGATCATACCTGCGATCTACGTGAAGCCTTTCAACAAGGGTCAGAAGAACGACTACAACGATGCCGAGGCCATCGCCGAAGCCGCCTTGCGCCCGAACCTACGAACCGTCCCGGAGAAGAACCAGGACCAGCTTGATCTGCAGGCGCTGCATCGTGTTCGTTCAAGGCTGGTGTCGCGCCGGACCGCGACCATCAACCAGATCCGCGCCTTTCTGATCGAGCATGGGATCACCGTGCGCTCTGGCCTGCGGGCCCTTAACAACTCGTTCGAGGCAATCCTCGATCAGCGCCGGGATGAGATCTCGCCCCGGATGCGCGGGGTTCTGACTGGCCTTCGAGACGATTGGCACTGGCTGGATAAGCGGATCGACCAGCTCTCAGACGAGATCAAGGAGGTCAGCCGGAGTGAGGAAAGCTGTGCCCGGATCATGTCGATCCCCGGCGTCGGCCCGATGATCTCGACGGCGATGGTTGCAGCCATCGGGAAGGGGGAAGCCTTTGACCGAGGGCGCGACTTCGCGGCTTGGGTAGGCTTGGTGCCCCAGCAGTTCAGCACGGGCGGCCGAACAATCCTCGGCAGGATCACCAAGCGGGGCAGTCGGTATCTTCGGATGTTGCTGGTTCAGGCGGCGCGGATCATCATGATGCGCCCCCACCTTTGGCCGAACTTCAGCTTCGGCAACTGGCTGGCCGGAGCCGTGGCACGCATGCCCGGCAACAAGGCCGCCATCGCGCTGGCCAACAAGCTGGCCCGGATCGCCTGGAGCATCTTGCGTCACGGCACCAGCTTTGACGCTGCAAGAGACAGAGACATGGTGATGGAAGCCGTCTGAGGCTTCCTCCGCCATCACGACGTTCGCGAAAGAGAGAACAGCATGGAACGGATCAACTACGCCCCCAGAGTCTGAGAGCCCTAAGGGTCGTCATCGACCTGTCCGCTAATGAGACCAAGGCGCGTGCGTAACCCCATCATGGCCACGGCCCACGAGCCGATCCAACAGGCCGGATACATATGAGCGACTTCCGCAGCCACGCCAAATTCTCAATTGCGAACAGCAGCCGGCACATACATTCGGGCTCCTAGCGTAGATGCTGCCGCCTTTGCCGACGGGGGTCACTGGCCCCCTTTGGTTTATATATGGCCGTTCCTGATGCCGGCTTGGGCGCAGACGCCGAGCCTGCGGGATGATATGCTTGCTTTGTCGACACTATCGAAGAAGGGCGGGCATGGCGGACAGGAGGTGTCACCATGTCCATCGATCTTCTTCCCGCCGTCAGGCTTGCGCGCGTCAGTTGGAACAAGGGCCGCATCGTCGGTCAGAAGCGGCCGCTTCTTCCGCGGCACGTATGGTCGATACGGGTCCGGCTTGAAATGGCAGGTAATGCCCGCGACCTCGCGCTGTTCAACATGGCGATCGACAGCAAGCTCCGCGGGTGCGACCTCGTGGCTCTGAGGGTCCGAGACGTTTTCGCGGCAGGGCACGTCAAGGAGCGCGCCTCGATGATCCAGAGCAAGACGGGAAAACCTGTCCGGTTCGAGATTACCGATACGACCCGCCAATCCCTGGGCCACTGGATCCGAAACCCCGAGATGATTGGCCTCGAATTCTTGTGGCCAAGCCGGATCCACGAAAGTGCGCACTTGTCGACACGGCAGTATGCCAGGATGGTCCGGGGTTGGGTCATGTCGCTTGGCCTGGAGCCGAGCGCCTACGGCACTCATTCGATGAAACGCACCAAGGTTGCCCAGATCTACAAGAAAACGGGTAACCTGCGTGCTGTCCAACTGCTGCTCGGCCACACGAAGATGGACAGCACGGTGCGCTATCTCGGGGTCGATATCGAGGATGCGCTGTCGCTGTCAGAGGCGATAGACCTGTAGCCATTCTGCCGATCGGCACTATTCGTGTCGGTCGGCCCTTAGCAGTCGCTCATCGCTCGACAGATGTTCTGTGCTGCATCTCCAGACCGGACGTTCCTGCCTGGTGCGGCGCGAATGACCAAGCACTGTCAGATATGCGGGACGTTTGAGACATCGAATGATCGCAGGTGTGCTGCAAGCGTCTTCGTATCAGCGCTCGTCACCATAATCGTAACTATGTTGAAGATTTCCCACTATTTGGACCAACTGCAGGTTCTGATGGAGCTACTGAACGACGTCAGAGCTTGGTCAAACAAAGCAGGCAACAATCGGGTCTCCACATCAACACCCTAACCCGACTGGCAAAGTCAAAAAATATATAGGTCGCGATTGGATCGTTAACGAAGCGTTTGCGTTGGGTTGGCAATGCGGGAGGCCTGATGTGCCCCCGCGCTTGGATAACAAATCGGAGGATACCATGGCCCATTCGACACGCGCGACGCTCTGGACGACCGCAGCCGCCACGAGTCTCATCGTCGCCCTGACCGTCCCGGCATTTGCCCAGGACGCCGCAGCCGACGACGTCGCCGGACAGACCGAGATGCAAACGAATCAGCCGACCGGCACTAATGAGACGACGCCGCAAAAGACGACCTCGGCTGACAGCGACGCTGGCGAGATGGCGGCGGACGAGACCGCACCCATGTCCGGCACGATGGAACGGGCCGATACCGACATGGCGCGCGTACTCGAGGCTCTGAAGGCGCTCAATCCGAAACCGATCCCGGAACTCCCCGCCGAGGAAGCACGACAGCAGCCGACTCCGGCCGATGCAGTCGCCCGCGTGATCGAGGAAGACGGGCTTGATGTGCCGGAGCCTGCCGTGACGCGGCAGGACATCACCTATCCCGCGGCCGATGGCGACCAACCTGCCCGTGTCTACACCCCTACCGACGCAGGCGAAGGCCCCTATCCTCTCGTTGTCTACGTCCATGGCGGCGGTTGGGTCATCGCTGATATCGACACCTACGACGCATCCGCTGCGTCGCTTGCGGACAAGCTCGGCGCCGTGGTGATCAGCCTGGAATACCGTCACGCTCCGGAGAGCCCATTCCCCGCCGCGCATGACGATGTCTTGGCTGGTTACATCTGGGCCGTTGAGAATGGCAACCAGTTCAATGCCGACGTTGACCGTCTGGCACTGGTAGGCGAAAGCGTCGGCGGCAACATGGTCGTCGCCACGGCCATCGCCGCTCGAGACCAACAGTTGACCCAACCCGACCACGTCGTGTCGGTGTACCCCGTCGCGCAAACCTCGCTGGACACCGAGAGCTACGTCGAGAACGCTGAGGCGGTGCCGTTGAACCGCGCAATGATGGAGTGGTTCTTTGACCAGACGGTGACCGATGAGAGCCAGCTCGACGATCCTCGCATCAGCTTGGTCGACGCGGACCTAGCTGGGCTGCCGCCCATCACGATCATCAACGCAAGCATAGATCCGCTGCTGAGCGACGGAATGATGCTCGCCGACGCGATCAAGGCGTCTGGCGGTGAGGTGGAACAACGCACCTTCGACGGCGTGACCCACGAGTTCTTCGGAATGGCCGCAGTGGTCGATGACGCCGCTGCCGCGCAGGACTACGCAGTCGAGCGGGTGAACGCTGACCTTGGCAAATAAGCCTTGAGAACAAAAGCAATGGGACATTTTATGTCCTGTGAAACCCGGACGCCTTGCGCGCCCGGGTTTTTGCGTGAATGGTTCGTTCCGCGCCTATGATCAGGTTCACGGCAATTGCAGTGATAGCCAATCTACTGCTGATGTCCCGCAGAAGGCTACCGCTGGCGCGTTCGGCCCATAGCGATCGGTCAACTTGCACCGGGTGCCGCAGAGCAGCTTCCCAAGGCCAGCCGCTCATGCTCGCCGCAGCGAGATTGACATGGAATAAGCCGCTGATGCACGACAAAGCAGAGCTTTGGTCAAATCAGGAGCCATTTCCACCTAGCAGGGGTTTCCCTGCATCCGACCCTCCAAGTAGGCTTCTAAGATGCCGAATATGATCTCCAAGCAGGCCGCTCCGTCCCCCCGCCACATCGCCGTTGGTCTGGGCGATGCGTCCCGCCAGGAAATCTGTGGCCTCCTGGCCCTGCTGGATGCCGCACGTCTTTCAAAAATTGCAGGCGCCGTGGGCGAGGCCGCTCGGCGAAAGCTTGTCTCGGACGACAAGCAGGATGCCGATCGTGTAACCGCCTTCGCCGAGGAACTGATGGACGGACCCCTCTTGACGGATGCGCTGCGGTCGAGGCTGTGGCTCGGCGTCAAGCAGGGTCTCGGGCTGCCGGATCTCTATCCGCTTTCAACCCGCAGCATGAACGAGGAGGCCGCCGCCATCGCCGTCCGCGCCTCCGAGATCCTCGCCCCTGCCGTGGCTAATGCGCAGCAAGGGAGGGCGGACGCCGACCTGTCGATCACGGGTCGGGCGGGACGGCAGCTGCTGCGCCGTGCGACGGGCGCCCGGAGGCAGGCGCGGGCGGCAGTGACCTTTCCGGATGTCGTCGCACATGAGATGACGATCATGATGGAAGGCCTTGCAGCGGCAAGCGATCGCGGAGAGCTTGACCCCGAGGTTGCCGCGGCCATTCGCAAAGGGCAGCAGGCGATCTCGGCTGCGGTTCTTGCCGGCGGCGGATGGGCCGCATTGGCCAGCGCGATTGGAGCGGCGGGCTTTGCGCCCTATATCGCCGCTGCCAAGCTGTCTGCGGTGATCCCATTTTTAGCGGGGCCGACGCTCACATCGCTTCTGTTCGTGATGATCAACCCCATGACGGTCATCGCGGGCAGCGCGGCCCTTGGCTATTGGGCGATCAGCGGCCGAGCCAGTGCCGCCCGTGAGGTTGCCGCCGCAAGGGTCGCGATCCTCTTAGCCGTGCGCGGTCAGGGTGTGGACAGCGGGATGGCCACGCTCCTAAACTCGTTTCGAAGGCTTCATCGGATGCCCGATACAGAGCTGCGTCATCTCAACGGCAAGCAGCTAAAGGCGGTTTGTGGTCATGCCGAGACAATCGTCGGCACTCTGTCGACGGACATTCCTTCCGCTTCAGATGAGGCGCCAGGTCTCTGGGCTGCGCGCATCGCCGTCGAGCAAAGCATCGACCGTCGGGACACGGCTCTGGTTGCAGGTCTGACCGCGGGCGACATGCTTTATCACGCAGCGGCGGTCGATCCCTCCGTTCTGACCGCTGCCGACTTCTCGCGCGTGTCCGAGTTCGACACGCCGCTGGACCTTGCGGTTCATGTCGCGAACCTCGCTTCTCAGGGCTCGCGGGTTGCGCTGCGGGGTTACAGCGCTGAGCAACTGGTCATGGCGAAGCTGATCGAGGACGGTCACGACGTGATGCTGCCCGAGAGTCCCACGATGCCGGGCCACGACCTGATCGTTGATGGCATTCCGGTTCAGGTAAAATGCGGCACCAGCATCACGTTGCTGCATGACCATTTCGCGAAATACCCTGACATTCCGGTCATCGCCGATCACGCTTTGGCCGCACAGGCCCAAGTGTTGGGTGAGCATTGGGCGCCAATGGTGACGACTGTGAGCGGTTTCGACCTCGATCATGTCCAGAGCCTAGTCGACCGTTCGCTTGAGGCTGCCGCCGGATTGGCGGATGTGCCTGTGCCGCTCTATGCGACGATCATCGGCGGAGCACGCGCGGCACATAAGGCATGGACGGGACAGATCCCAGTCGAGGATCTGCCGGCATGGCTGGTGATCGACCTGTCCGTCCGCGGTGGTCTGGCCAGCGCGGGACAGGCCGGGGGCGCGATCCTGGGCCTTGTGGTCCTCGGCCCCGCGGGGGCGCTGATCCTTGGGCCGGTTGCTGGGGTCGCGGCGTTGCTCGGCACGGGACGCGCGCATGATCTGCTGGATTGGGGGATCAGGAGTGAATGGCGTATAGAAGTCTTGGAATCGGCCCGCGACCTGCACACAGCCTTGCTGACGGCTGTTAACCGTCAGATCTCAGCCCTGAAGCTCCGTCTGGAACGGCTCCGCACGGCCGGGAGCGCGCTGCCGCGTGAACTGTTTACTTGGCTCGAGGCCCGCATGGCAGACGACCTGATCACCGCGATCGAGGCACGTGACCGGATGCTGTCGCCGTCGTCTCTGCGGGCGGCGATGGAGCTTCTTGTGAAGGCTTCGGCCACCGACATGGTCGCTCCCGAGGTTCTACGCGCTAGACACAGGCTTGCCCGGTGTATTGCCGCGAAGCCCACCACGACGGGCGCAGCGAAAGAACTAAGTGCAAAGGTCAGCCAAGCCGTCCGAGGGCGGGCCGGAAGGGCGTCGCATTAGCGACGACTGCCCACGGTGATCGTCGCGTTCCAGTCGTATCTGAACTGCTCAGAACAGACTATTAAAGGCCGCCAGGCGCGGCCATGCGGGTTCCTCAAACCGGACATTCGTGTGCGGTGCAGCGAGAGTGACCATGTAAGTTCCGTGATTTGAGACTTGGCGTCTATACCGCGAGATACCCGCCTGACCCGTCGTTGCTTTGATGTCGGATGTCTTTGCCCGTCCCGATCGGGCTAGGCTGCCCATATTGCTGCACTTTAATTTCGAGCTGCAGGGTTGAGCGGGGACTAACCGCGCTATCGACCCTTCAACTCTTCAAGGTCCTGCCTCGCCTGCTGCAGGCATGCTTGGTTTCTCATCTGTGCCGGATCGTAAGATACGATAAGACCCATGAACGAGGTGGTCCCTAGACGCACTTCGCCGATCCGGCAGACCGGCCCCGCCTCTTGGTGCTGGGACATGACGATGCCGCCCTGATGCAGAAACGCCGCGGCCTGAGCGTGCCGGGGCGAGGCCAGAGTCTGGGGTAAGCAACCGAGCAGTTGGCCTTGGACGTCGATCAGAACGATGGGCTGGGCATACTCGGGCACCTCGGGCAAAAGCCCGACCACCTCCAGGGACTCCCGCACGATGGGCGGACAGGTAGCAGGTGACGCAACTGGCGGGGCGCTTAATTCATCGGCGATGGCATTAAAGCCTGCCAAGCCGATCAGTGCCGAACCGAGAGCACCATATCACCTCTCCGTCATCCGCATCTTTCCTGACCCTGTTCCTGTAAGACCATCCTGTATCCCGGCTCCGACCGGAAGAGTGCATCGTCAGCTTGCCGAGGGTATCAGCCGGAACCTTCGTCTTGACCAGGCATCCCCGACACCCCGCCCCCGGCAAAGACGCGATCGTAGCCTAGCAGGCCGCAAAAGCCCGCAGATCTGCGCCGCCCATCGACGGGAAAGGCACCATTGACCCTAGATTGGCGCAGCCGACGAAAAGTGGCCGTTCGACGCTTGCGGATGCAGCGTGCAGTTTCTCCATACCTATCGTTTGTGCCTGGCGCGGCGAGATCGAGTAGACCCAGCCCGCTATGCGGGCCCAAGCTCCGGTTCATTGTGGCGTGCCCCCTTAAAAGTGGTCCTTCCTAAAGTCGGCTTTTGAGACAGATGGAGGACGAAGGAATGCACCAAGAAACACACGCCCGAAGAGATGGTCGCGAAGGTCCAGCACGTCGACGTGTTGGTGTCGCAAGGCAATCCATTGGCCGATGGCAGTCTTGGCCTGCGAACCTGTTTGCCCGGCGTGCAGGTAAACGCATTCATGTTTGAGGAGCCGCTAAGCGCGCTCAATGATCAAGGGCTAAACGACATAGGCTCGAGTTGACGCCGGGACGGGCAGCGTTAGTTCAGCGTCAAAAAGCAGGCAGTCCGGCGCAGGGCGCTTGATCGGCGGCGGCAGAGGGTGCCTTCTGGCTGTGTGGGATGCGTCTGTTGGGTGTGACATGGTTCTGGATGCATATGGTCAATGGTTGCGCACTCTTCACTGGTCGCATCCCGCGCGTCCCGAAGCGGTCTTCGTCGTCTCGAACCTGCAACCGGATGCGTTCTTCGCAGCGATCGCGGCTGATGCGGCGCTGTTCTGTCTGCCGATGGAGCGTGGTCTGGTCCGTGTCCTCGGGGCCGGGAGCGAAACCGAGGCGCTTGTCTTCCGCCCTGAAGGACATACCCTGCCGCAGGGGATCGCTGTGGCTGACGGGGCGGAAATTCCCTCCGTGATGCCTGCGCGCCCGGGGACGCGCACCGGCATCGCCATTATCGACGACGGCATCGGCTTTCTGAACGCGCGCTTCCGCAGCGATCCGGTCACGTCGCGCTTTCTGGGGGTCTGGTTGCAGTCGGCCGTTCTGAAGCGCGGCGACAGCATGGGACGGGTGTTGGATGCCGCGGCCGTGGCGGGGCTGACGGCGGCCACGGCCACGACCACCGAGGCGGTGCTGTATCGCGACATCCATGACTGCCTTCATGCCGATCCCCGGCTGGTCCGGACGATCTTTCAGACCCAGACCCATGGCACGCATGTGCTGGATCTGGCGGCGGGCGCCGACCCTCTGGACCCGGCTGACCCGATGCAGAGGCTGCCCCTGATCGGCGTGCAGCTGCCGCCCGAAGCGGTGAACGACACGTCGGGCATGCAGATGACAGTGCCGCTGCTTCAGGGACTGCGATGGGCGATCACGGTCGCGCATGAGGCCGGACTGGACCGGCTGATTGTCAATGCCAGCCTTGGGATTTTGGCGGGGTCCAAGGACGGAAAGTCTTTCCTGGAACGCCAGATGGAGCGCCTGATCGCGCAGGCGGCGCAGATCGGGCTAGAGGTGCATATCGTGCTCCCCTATGGCAACGATCACGAGGGACGGCAGGTCGCGCGGCTGTCTGCGGCCACAGGTGGGCACGGGGCGATCACGCTGCGCCTGCAACCGCAGGACGCTACGCCCAGCTATGTCGAGATCCGCGACCTGGCCGCGCGCGAGGCAGGTGACGGCGCGTTCCTGTCCATCGGCCTGACGCTGCCCGACGGGACCGACATCGCTGCGGCGACGGTCGCGCCCGACGGGTCGCGCGACATCCTTTGGCGGGGGCGTCTGGTGGGTCGTCTTTATCATCGGCCGCGTGAGGCCGGGCGCTGTGCGGTGATCCTTCTGGCGCTTGCCCCGACGCAGGCCAACGCGCCGGGCGATCCGACCGCACCTGCAGGCGCCTGGACGATCCGGTTCGACGATGCCGGGGCGCGTGACATCGTGCTTCAGGTCCAGCGCGACGACCGCGCGGCGGGATACCGGCTCAGCGGACGGCAGGCCTATTTCGAGGCCGCCGACGCCCATGGCTGGAACCGCCGAACCCGCGACTGGACCGGTCACGACCACCCATCCTGCCCGGTCCGTCATGACGGCACGAACAGCGCGTATGCGACCTCGGCCCATCCGCAGATCCACAGCGTCGGCGGTGCTCTGCTGACCGAAGGCCGCGCCCCGCGCCCGGCGGATTACGCCGCGCGCGGGGCGGACTGGTCGGGGATCAGGCCGCGCCTTTCGGCAGTCAGCGAAACCGCGACCGCGATCCGGGGGCTGCGGGCCAGCGGCACGCTGTCGGGGACGACGGCGCGCTTTTCCGGCTCCAGCGCGGCCGCGCCGACGCTGACGCGGGCCTTGGCACTGAACGATCAGGGCGGCCCCATGCCTGTCGCGGCGGGCGATCAGGACCGGCTGGGTGCCAAGGTCCTGACGACCAACCCAGCGATCCGCAGCCGCTAGGTCAGTTCGGCCCGCGCCATGGCCCAAAGCTCGGGCAGGATCGTGTCGTCGCTCAGGGCCAGCGTGATGCTCGTCGCCCCCGACAGATAGGGCACCAGTTCCTCCAACGAGAAATCGTCCGCCAGTCCCATGCCCGCGCGAAGCGCATGGGCGGGCGTCGTCGTCCGGCCAAGGACGTGGTTAACCACGGCCTGTCCAAGCGAGACGCCCAGAACCGCGCCCGCAAGGCTGTCGATGGGCCAATGCAGCCCGGCGACGGTTCGGTTCGTGGCGATGCGTTCGGCCATGCGGAAGGGCAGCTGCCGGTGCAGCATGTTCGGCGACACGGCAAAGGCCGCGCCGTCCGCCGGGGGCGCCATCAGGCCTGCAAGGATGGTTGCGGTGGCGAAGGCCTCGGTCGCATGGCCACTGGGCCAGCTGCCGTGGAACGGCGTCTGGATCACCGGCAGCACCTGCTGGCTGTAACGGATCGGGCGCGGCACGTCGAAATACAGCTTGATGGGCATGACCATATAGCCCGCCAGCCGGATGACCGCCGCCAGCAGTTCCAGCGTCCAGGGGGTGCGGTCGTCCTGCAGATGCAGCGTCAGCGCGAAGAAGCTGAGAATGTCGCCGCGCTGCTCCTCGATCTCGTCCAGGCGGTCGGCGCGCAGGTCGGCGGCGTCTCGCACAAAGCGCATCTGCGCCGCGAAGGCGGCGTTGTTGCCGGGCCGGGCCAGATCCAGCAGCGTCTCGGCCCCCGCCTTGACCTGAACCGCACCCGATTTGGCCGTGCCTTGGTAGCCCGGCTGGACGGTGAATAACCTGAACAACAGGTCGTCCAGAATGATCTCCCGCGGGATGTCGTCAAGGCGCTGGAAGGCGGGCCAGACATCCGCACGCTGCTGCGCGGCATTGGGCGGCAGGACGACCGCCTCGGTGTCCCAGTAGCCGCGCACCCCCTCTCCGGCAAGAAGCAGACCCGCGGCCGAGGCCTGCGCGCCCTCGGCCTCGTCCGCCTTTCCGGCCCTGCCTGCCTTTCCCGCCTTGCCTGCTTTGCCTGCTTTGCCTGCCTTTCCCGCTTTGCCTGCCGAAATGCTCATGATGGCTGCCTCCCTGTGCTGAGCCGCGACATATTCCAGTTCACAAGCAGCAATAGTTAACTTAAGGTCAAGCAACCGCCCCGTCTGGAATCTGTTTTTGACGCTCGACTGACGATGCTGCCTCTCCGGAGTCACGAAAATGGGTGCGACTTTCACGATCAGCCTGATCGGCCCTCTCTGCGTGCGGGCGCCGGACGGCACCGACATCACGCCGCGCGGGACCAAGGCGCAGGGGCTGATCGCGCTTCTGGCCGAACATGACGCCCGCCGCCGGTCGCGCCGCTGGATCGAGGCTAGGCTGTGGAGCGATCGGGCGCCCGCCCAAGCCAGTGGCAGCCTGCGCCAGACCCTGATCGAGATCCGCCGCGCCTTCGGGGACCACCACGATCTGTTAGGATCGGATCGGCTTGCGGTCTGGCTTGACCCGGCCCGCGTCACCGTCGATCTGGACGACGCCCCTACCAGCGGCCAGCGCGATATTCTGGAGGGGCTGGACGTCCGCGACCCGGAATTTGAGGATTGGCTGCGCCTTCTGCGTCAACGGCAGCAGACCGTCGCACCGTCTGCGCCGCGCGCCGTCGCGCCCGAACGCGAGATCCGCCTGACCTGCGTGACCTCGCACACGCTGGTAGGGCCGGATGCACTGATCGGCAGGATCATCGCCGATCAGGTTGGACGCAACATCGGCGAACGGGTCTCATCGCAGCAGATCGCGCCCAGCCAGCCAATCCCGGATGCCGACGAGCCGCCCGTGGCGGACATCGAGATCCAGTGCGACGTGTCGCGAGAGGCGGGCAGCGGCGTCGTCTTTCTTCAGATCACCCATTGCAGCGACCGGCGGGTGCTGTTTTCGGGCCTGCGCCGGCCCGAACCAGGCGGCGATCTGCTGGCGGAGGATTTCGTCTCGACCCTCGCGCACGAGGCGGCGCTGCGCACGCTGACGCAACTGCCTCAAGCCGTGGGTCTGGGCGTCGCGCAGGCGGCGGCGACGGGCTTTTGCAATCTGGCCTTGCGCAAGTTGTGGACCTTCGATGCCGCCAAGGTCGATGAGGCCGAAATGCTGATGCGCAAGGCTTTTGAGACGGACGGCAACGGGGTCTATCTGGCTTGGATCGCCTTCATCCGCATGGCCCGCGTCATCGAGCGCAACCAGCGCCCCGATCCGGGCTTTCTGGAAGATGTCGACGGGCTGATGCGGCAAGCGCTGGAATTGGCGCCCCACAATGCCATGGCGCGGGCGCTGATCGCACTGACCCGGACGCTGCTGTTCAACGACCTGGAAACCGGGGTGCGTATGGCCTCGGATGCGCTGCGGCTGAACTCGGGCAATCTTTTCGCGCGGCAGGCGCTGGCCGTGGCGGGCGTCACACAGGGCGACACGCCGCAGGCGCATCAGCTGTCATCCTTCTGCCGCATGGCGGTCGGCGCCGATCAGGGCTGGCACCTGTGGGAGCTGTATCACGCGGTGGTCTGCATCGCCGACCACCGCTTTGACGAGGCGACCATCGCGGCCCAACGCGCCGTCGCGCAATGTCCCGACTTCGTCGCGCCGCGCCGCCTGCTTGTGGCCCTGCACGCCGCGCGGGGCAATTTCAGCGCCGCCGAGACCCAGCTGGCCGCCCTGGCCCGGCTGGAACCGGGTTTTTCGCTGGATGCCTATCTGCGCGACGACCGATATCCGGTCGACACGCTGCGCCGCGCGAACCTGTTGCGGCATGCCGCTTCAATTCTGACGGGCTGACACCTCCGATCTCGCGCTCTGCTGATGGGCCGCTGACGCTGGCCTGACGGATGGCGCGCATCTTCTGTCCAGTCACGCCGCCAAAGGGTCGATCCAGCACCCCGGCGGTCTGCATGGAGGACAGATCATGATCTATTCCAAAGGCCATGGGCGCATGCCGCTCACCACGAATGTCGAAGCGCGCATCAATTGCTCGGCGCGGACATTCCGCTATCTCGACGCGGCCGCGCCGCAGATTACCCCCGGCGCCGGCCGCATGGCCGCACTGACCGCGCTTGGTCAGGCGATGAGCGATCCGGCGAATTTCCCCGGCATCGTCGACAGCGACGTGGCGCCGATCTTCACCTATTTCGGGCAGTTCATCGACCATGACATCTCGGCCGGAACAGACGGCAATCCGCCGGGCGCGACGCCCGGCACGCCGCTGCCGCGCGACGTGCTGGAACGCGACGTGGTGAACCTAAACACCGGCATGCTGGATCTGGACAGCCTTTACGGTGACGTGATCGTCTGCTGCGAAAGCGATGCCATGCTGGCCACCGCGATGCGCCACCCGACGCTGCCGGGCAAGATGCTGGTCGCCAAGCCGACCCCGGTCGGTGATCCCGTCCAGGTCGTGCCCCTACCTATGGACGGGGCGGGCGATCTGGTGCGGCTGGACCGCCATATCGACGGCATCCTGTCCGAGAACAAGCTGCGCCAACTCACCGACCCGGCGCTTCTGGACATGTTCTTCTTTCTTGAGCCAGACGGCACGCCGGACCGCCCCAACCTGCATCGCGCCCTGATCGGGGATGCCCGCAACGACGAAAATCTGTTCGTCGCCCAGTTCCACCTAGCGATGCTGCGCCTGCACAACCGGGTCGTCGATGCCTGCGACGACCAGGCAGTGATCGCAGCGGGCGATCAGGCGCTGTTTGACTGGGCCAAGACTCGCGTGCGCTGGATCTATCAATGGCTGATCGTCAACACCTTCCTGCCCGCGGTCTGCGAGGCGGACACGCTGGCGCAGGTTGTTGAGGATGGCGGTTCGTTCTATGCCGACTTCGTGACCCGCACCGGCGGCGCGCCCGCCGATCGACTGCCCCTGCCGATAGAATTCTCGGCCGCCGCCTTTCGGTTCGGCCATTCGATGGTGCGCCAAGTCTATGACTGGAACGACTTCTTCAGGGATGCCGATTTCAGCCTGCTGTTCGCCTTCACCGGCGGAGTGGCGAACCCGATGTTCGGTGTCACGGAAAAGCGCCTGCCCTCGAACTGGGTGGCCGATTGGACCCGCACAGCGATCAATCCGGGATCGAAGCCCAACCGCGCGGCGCAGGCCATCGACACCAACCTGTCGGCGATCCTGGCAGCTCTGCCGCTAAAGGCCAACGACAAGCCGGATCGTCCGCCACGCAACCTAGCGGTCCTGAATCTGATCAAGGGCGACACGCTGAACCTGCCATGCGTGCAGGCCGTGGCCGCGACGATTTCGGCAATGACCGGCCGTGCGATCCCGATGATGGATGCCGACCAGATCGCTGCCGGACCGGTGGGCCATGCCATCGCGGGCACGCCCTTGGCCCATGAGACGCCCCTGTGGTTCTACGTCCTGCGCGAGGCCGAGGCCGCAGGCGGCCTGCGCCTTGGTCCCTTGGGCACGACCATCGTGGCGGGGACGCTGCTGGGCCTCGTGACCCATGACTCCTCCAGCTATTGGCACCAGCCCGGATCGGATGGCGGCCGCTGGCGACCTGCGGACATGCCGAAGGTCTCGGGCGTGGCCATCGCCTCGCTTCCCGACATGCTGCGCGCGGCCAAAGTGCTGTAGGCGCAGATCCCTTTCACTCTCAGCAAACAAAGGAGAATACGGATGGTCCAAATGGCAACCGACAAGACCGCGCGGAAAGTGACTGCGGCCACCGCCGCAGCCTCGGTGGCGGTGCTCGTCGTCTTCGGTATCGAGGCGTTTTCAGGCAACGCACTGCCCGACCACATTGCGGCCGCAGTGACGACGATCGTCACCGGGCTCGCGACCTGGGTGGCCGGGTATTACACCCCGCCGGCTCCACGCGATCAGGTCGTGTCCGCAACCGACGTCGTCGGGCCGCCGACAGTCTGACCCCCATTGGGGCCGGGCGCTCCTCCTCCCGCCTCCCCGTCCGGTCCCGACCTTCCGCAGATCCCTATCCCTCAGCCGCGACCGCCCCAGGGCGCGATCGCCCCTTACAAAGGAGATCATCATGCTGAACCTTCCCCCGGTGTCCGAGGCCCCCGGCCTGAACGCCTATCCCGTGCTCTACTGGAACCATGTTGGGCTGGAGATGAACCGTATCACCCATTCGCTGAGCGGTCCGCAGAGCGGTCCGACGCTGAGTGCGCGGGTCTTGGGCCTTCTGCATCTGGCCATGCACGACGCCTACTTCTCGGTCCTGGGCGCGGGCATCGACGGCAACCCCAAGACCTGGCTGCCTGACGCGGCGGTAACCGCCCTGCCGACCGGCACCGAGCGCACGCTGACGAACGCGAATGCTGCGATGACGGCAGCGGCCATCACCGTCATCGATCATCAATACGGCAGCCTACCCGCCAGCATTTCCACCGTGGCGCGCAGCACGATGACGCATCTTCGCATGCAGCTGATCGATGGCTACGGTCCCCATATCGATGCGCTGTCGGCGGTCCACAGGCATGGGGTGGCCGTGGCCAACCTGATCCTCGACCGTCTGGCGATCAAACCCGGAGAGCCCGGCGCCGGGCATCAAGGCTACGAGCCCAGATCCGGCCGCTTCCATTTCCGCGATGAGCCGCAGCATCCCGTCGCCTTGGTTCCCATCGACCCCGACGAGCCCAGCAAGGGTCTGAAACCCGCGCGCACCTATCACGGGCCGTTCTACGGCACGACCGCGCGTCCCATGGCCGTGACCGACCCCGAAGGCCACCGGCTGGCCAAATGGCCCGGAGGGGATGAATACGAGGCCGCGCTGAAAGAGGTCCACGGCGCGGGCGGTGCCCCCAACCTGCCTAAGACGACACGCGAGCCCGACCAGACGGTCGCGGCACTCTACTGGGCCTATGACGGGGCGAACCTGATCGGCACGCCGCCGCGGCTTTACAACCAAATCCTGCGCGTCGTGGCTTGGGACAAGCGTGATCCGGCCGCCAATCCCCAAGACGAGACGCTCGAGGCGACAATCAGGCAGACCAGCGAGTTCGTGCGGCTGTTCGCCCTGGCCAACGTGGCCATGGCCGATGCCGGAAAGTTCGCTTGGGCCGAGAAATACCGCTTCGAGCTGTGGCGCCCCCTGTCGGGCATCCGCGAGCATGATAAAAGCTCTCAGGCTGATCATGAGGGCACCGCCGCCGTGACCGAGGGCGCCGATCCGTTCTGGCTGGCCTTGGGGGCGCCCCGAACGAATACCGACCAGGCCAGCTTCAAGCCGCCCTTCCCGGCCTATCCGTCGGGCCATGCGACCTTCGGGGCCGCCTGCTTCCAGATTGCGCGGCTGTTCTTCGCCGACGTGGGCAAGGCCACGGTCACGCCCAACGGGACCGACGATATCGGCTTTGCCTTCGTGTCCGAGGAGCTGAACGGCATCTCGCGCGATCTGGACGGCCCCTACGATCCGAACCGTCCGCTGACGGACCAGCCGGGTCTGGTGCGCACCCATGTCAAGCGGCGCTTCCCCTCGCTGTGGAGCGCCATCTGGGAAAATGCCTTCAGCCGGATCTGGCTGGGTGTCCACTGGCGCTTCGACGCATTCGATTTCAGGGACGCCATCGGCACGGACGGCACCTACAAGAAGCCGCAGGACGTCCGCTATTCCAACGTCTGGATTAAGAAGCGCCCGGCGGACGTGAACGACGCGGATCTGCCCATCGGCGGGGTGCCTCTGGGGCTTGGGATCGCGAACGACATCTGGCAGAGCGGCATGCGCGCCTCGGACGCCGAGACGATGCCCCAGCAGGCGCACGCCTACGCTTGATGCTCAAGGCGTGGTCGCAACCCCGTGACCGCGCCGAGGGGGCGCCTTCGCCGGCCGGTCGCAAAACTGCTGCTTGCGGCCGGTCGTTCTCCTTGGAGGCAAGAGATGATGCGATTGTTTTTCGAGTTGCTAAAGTCCCGATCCTTCACGGCCTTCACGGCTGTGTTCGCGAGAACCCATACTTTCTACATCGCCAATGTCGCCGAGGATCTTCGGGTAAGGTATAATTCTGTTCCTGAGTTTCGTTCGACCAACACGACTGCTTTGTCCTGTGTTATGGGACTCAAGCGCATGCGTATCTTAAAGGCATCGAAGCCAGCGCCTTAACCTTGGTGGGCCCCGCTCCGTCAGATGCGCGAACTGTCCAGGGTTTTCGCAGGCACCCTACGTTTGAGTGACAGAATGCTAAGCGACCGACATTGGGTTTGAGGGATGAAGCCAAACGCAGTCCGCACGAACGGCTGCTCTTCCAACTTTGCCAAAACGCCTACGCCGCTCTGCAGCAGTCTGCTTTCCGCCCAAAACAGCCCACCACCACGCTACGTGGCGGATATTTCGCATTAGAAGCAAACTTCAGCGATGGATATACGACTTGAAGTCGGAGTCCTGTGTGACGGTGCCGCGATACATGCCTTCGCAGTTGAAGGGCAGGGACAGGTTCCCTTGGGCATCGACGGCGATGACACCACCGGATCCGTCATTCGATCCAAGGTCCTCCATGACCACATGGTGCGCCGCGTCCGCCAGCGTCTGCCCTGCATGACGCATTCTGGCCGCAATCTCGGCGGCGGCATGCCACCGGATGAAGATTTCGCCATGCCCGGTGCCAGATACAGCGCAGGTTTCGTTGTCCGCATAGGTGCCGGCGCCAATGACCGGGGTGTCACCGACGCGGCCGGGCGACTTGGCCGTCATACCGCCGGTCGAGGTGGCTGCGGCCAAGTTGCCGTGTGCATCGCGTGCTACGGCACCCACGGTCCCGTGGCGGCGGGCAGGGTCGGTATCGTCGATGCCGTCGCGGCGCATCTGCAACGTCGCCTGCAGGGCGTCCCAACGCTGCTGGGTAAAGAAATAGGGTGCATCCTCGAACGGCAGGCCGGCATCGCGTGCGACCTGCAGGGCGTTCGGGCCGATCAGCAGCACATGATCGGTCCGCTCCATCACCGATCGGGCAGCCAGGATCGGGTTGCGCGGCCCCATGATGCCCGCGACGGCGCCCGCCTTGCGCGTGGCGCCGTCCATGACCGCGGCATCCATTTCCTGCCGGCCGTCCGACGTGAAGACCGCGCCCCGGCCCGCGTTGAACAGCGGTTCGTCCTCCAGCACGCAAACCGCCGCCGTGACGGCGTCCATCGCGCTGCCGGCCTGCGCCAGGACATCACGCCCTGCCTGCAACGCGTGGCGCAGACCTGCGTGATAGCGGGCCTCCAGGTCGTCGGTCATGGTGTTGCGAAGGATCGTGCCGGCCCCGCCATGCACTGCGAGTGAAAATTTGGTCATCAGGAGGCTCCGTTGCTCAGTCCGGCCTGTTCCGCGCAGTAGGTCGCGATCTGGGCATGTGTGGCGATCCAGCAGTCATCCTTGGCAACGATCCGTTCCAAAAGTTGCTCAAGGATGAAAATGCGACTGCGGTATCCGGTAACATGCGGGTGCATGGTCAGCAGGAACATCCCACCTTCGGCATAGGCGCCCTCGAATTCTCGCAGGAAGATGTCCAGCACATCCGCGGGCGGCGTATAGGGGCGCTGCGCCCCGAAGCGGTTCATCATGAAATACACTGCATCGTCGCGGATCCATTCGACCGGCAGTTCGACCATACCTGTCGGCTGTCCATCCTGCAGGATCTCATAGGGGTCGTCGTCCGAGAACAGCGAACTGTCATAGAGCAGCCCCATCTCTCGTGCGATCGACAGGGTGGCGGGACTGTAATCCCAAGACGGCGTTCGCATCCCGACGGGGCGCTGGCCGCTGACACGCTCCAGCGTGTCGGCCGCGCGCATCATCAGATCGCGCTCTGTAGCGGCGTACAGCGTGGTGTTCAGTTCGTGGATCCATCCATGCAAGCCGATCTCGTGCCCGTCCTGCGAAAGGGCGCGCTGTTCATACGGATGCAGCAGCGCCGCGACCGCGGGGACGAAGAAGGTCGCCTTGGCCCCATGGCGGTCCAGCACCTGCCGAATGCGGGGAATGCCGCGCCGCGCGCCGAATTCGCCCCAGCTGAGACGGGCCACGGAATTGCCGCCGTCGCGCAGTTCGTTGGTCTCGTGATCGCTGTCAAAGGACAGTGCCACGGCGCAGCGCGCACCGCCCGGCCATCGGTCCGGCAGCAGGCTGCGGCCCGCGCGCACCGCGCCGACCTTGGTGCGCCATACGTCCTCGGGCCATTCGTGCGGGTCCATCATCCGTGTCCTCCGTCCACCTGCAGGATCTGTCCAGTGATCCAGTCCGCCTGCCGCGAGCACAGGAACGCGACCGCGTTGGCGATGTCGTCGGCCTGCCCAAGACGACGGAGATGGATGCTATCGATAATGCGCTTTTGCCTATCGGGCCCGAAGGCCCGCCACTGCTTTTCGGTCGAGGGATTGGACAGGATGAATCCTGGCGCGACCGAATTAACGGTGATCCCCGACTGCCCTAGTTCCAGCGCCAGTTGTTTGGTCAGCCCGACCAGTGCATGCTTTGCGGCGGTATAGGCCTGGATGCCCGTTAGGCTGGGCTTCAGACCCGCGCCAGACGAGATGGTCACGATCCGGCCGGCGCCCGCCGCCTTCATTCCGGGGGTCAGCGCCTGCGCGCACCACATGACTGCGTCGACATTGGCCGCGAAGATGGCCCGCCAGTCGGCTTCGTCCACGGTGTCCAGGGGCCGGCCGACTTGACCACGGACACCGCCGGCGGCGGTGATCAGCCCGTCGACCCGACCGTGCCGGTCCAGAACCGTTTCACAAAGCGCGCGGGCGCTCTCCTGCCGCCCAAGATCACCTGCGTGACAGCTGACGCCTGGCAGGCCGGCCAGCGGCGTCAGCCCGGCATCATCGATGTCCATCGCGGCCACCGTCGCGCCTGAGCCCGCAAGCGTCCGCACGATCGCCGCGCCGATGCCCTGTGCCGCCCCCGTGACGGCAAAGACCTGTCCTGCCAGGGTCAGCTGCATGTCGCCACCATCCGGTCCAGAAGCGCGGTCGATTGCGTCCGGGTGCCGTTCTCGATGCCGTGGATCAGGTTGCACAACTCCGACAGGGCGGGGGTCGGTATGCTGTGTCCGCGGCCGATCTCAATCAGGACGCCGACCTGCGCATCGACCTCGGTCTTACGCTTGCGGATGGCCAGGTCGCGGTAGATGCCGGAATGGGTTTTCGCCGTCTTGCGGTTATGCGCCACCATGGCGTCGATTGAGGCATCCATCCGTGCGGTGTCACGGGTGAGGAATGCGTCCGGGTCGAAGCCGTTGAAGCCCAAGGGCGTGACGCCCTCGGCTTGGGCTAGACGCATGACCTCATGGCCCAAGGCCGCGTAAACCGGGCGCCATTGTGCAGGGTCCATCGCGTCGGACATAGATTCCGGTGTTAGCGCGGTCGCGAACAGCAGCGAACCGTAGCCCATCTTGCCCCACAGATAGCCCCATATGTTGTCAGTCACCACCGCTTCGGGTTCGACCAAGGCAAACAGGGCATGCATCTCGCGCACCCGCGCGCTGACGCGGTTGTCCAGTTCGCCCAAGGCGACCGCCGCTCGGTTGCCGTAGAGGATGCGGCCCGGCTCCAGCCAGTCCGCGCCGAAGTTGACAAAGCAGCCGACCGTGCGATCCGTGCCGATCATCTCCGCGATCACGCGCTCGTTCAGGCCGTTCTGTGCCGACACGACGAAGCCGTCCTGCGCAAGGTGCGGCATCAGCATCAGCATGGCCTGCCGGGTGTGATGCGCCTTCACGGCCAAAATCACACGGCGATAGGTGCCGGTCAGCGTGGCAGGGGTCTCAGCCGGAAGGATTTGAGCGAACTCCTCGACGGGGCCTTCGATACGCAGACCGTCGCGACGCATGGCCTGAACATGGTCGGCCTCGATGTCGACCATCTGCACAGGGTGGCCGGCGCGGGCTGCATAGGCGCCCAGAATGCCACCGATGGCCCCGGCGCCCCAGATCAGGACGGGTTCCCGGGCGGTCATGCCCAATCGCCTTCGATCAGGGCACGAGTTTCCGCCACGGCGACTTGCCAGATCCCGTCCATCTGGTCGTCTGGCTTCTGGTAGTGGCCGCCGTAATTGCCGTCTCCGATCAGGTCGCGCACGCCTTGCGCGTTCCGATCGCGCAAGCGGTCGAATTCGACATAGGGTTTCTGCTCGGGCGGCACCGGGCGTCCCGGCAGTCGGGTCCAGAGGAAATTCTCCATCCACGATGCGTGCGAGGCCACCGGATCGACGGCCTGCACCGCAGCCCATGTGCGCGGCGCCCGCCACCAGTCATGGAACCGGCATCGCGCGCCGGGACGGGCTTGCATCCATTCGGCGCAGACTGGCTGGACGGGGCTGTTGCCGCCATGCCCATTCACGATCAGCACACGGCGGAAGCCTGTGTCGTAAAGACTGTCCAGGATATCCCTCACCAGTGCCGCATAGGTCGACAGCTTCAGGGAAACGGTGCCGGGAAAGGCCATGAAATAGGGCGTCAGTCCATAGGGCACCGCCGGGAAGACCGGGACGCCCAAAGGTGCGGCTGCATCCGTGGCGATCTTTTCGGAAAGGATTGAATCGACCGACAGGCTCAGATGGGCATGCTGTTCGGTGCTGCCCAGGGGCAGGATGCAGCGGTCGTCCGTTTGCAGATAGGCCTCGATGTCGAACCACGAGCTTTCGGAAATCTTCATGGCGTCTCTCCTTTGGTGGCGCCAGCCGTGCGGAGGGTCTCCAGCGCCGGCAACAGTTGGGTCTGCACGGCATGGCTGTCGGGGGTGTGGCGATACTCGATAGTGGTCTGCTTGGGGCCAAGGCGGGATCCCAGATAGTCCGCCCCCGTCGCATGAATCAGCACGTCGCAGTCGGCCAGCAGGCGATCAAGATCCTCGGCATTGCGTGCAACGGCGCTCACACGACCCAGATGCGGTGCGAACCGACCGACGCCGGCCTTCAGCACGCTGAGGAAATCATCGAAATACGAAACCAGCAGCACGCGCGCATCTGGTCGGATGCCGGCAAGGGCCACGCGTGTAGCTTCGTTCGGGATCAGGATCATGCTGACCTGCGGGATGCCCGGAAACAAATCGGCCGCCTGTGTCGCAAGCGTCCGCGGTGAGACGACCAGATCGACGCGGGCAGGCAGGTCGTCCCGCCGGTCGATGGTCCAAGGGATGACGTCGTCGTCTGGTGACAGATACGGCGTCAGATCCCGGGCATAGGCCGCGGTCGCGTCACTGAACGTCCCTAATACCACGACGCGCAGGGGACGCGGCGCGGCGGACGCCGCCATCGTCACGCGAAAGGCGATATCCTGCGCTGTCAGCCCCAGCTCACGGCCAGCGGCGACAAGCGCAGCGATCTGACGTTCCAGTGCGGCCAACTGCCGCGTGCGTGCGGCGCAAGGGATGCCGCGATCAGTGACGAAGGTGCCCGATCCGATGCGCCCCTCGATCTGGCCTCGTTCCTGCAAGGCGGCAAAGACGTTGCTGACCGTGACAGGCGACATCCCTAATGTCGCTGCGAGCTTTCGCACCGAAGGTAGGCGGCTGCCGGGGGGGATGTCGCCCGCAGCGATCCCGTATTCCAATGCTCCCCGCAGCTGCACGGAAACCGGGACCGATGAGGCCGGGTCAATTGCATGGGCAATCCGCGACAGGGCGGCGTCCAGCTCAAGGGTGGGGTCTGCGCTCATACCGTATCATTGAATGATAACAGTTAGTGGCTCAAGAACAATTTTGGCGATATTGCGGCTGAACCGATGGTCAGAAGTCTAGCAGCAACGAGAACTTAAGACATTTAATTTCGAAAATTTCTTGACGTGCAAAAAAAACGGCCGCTAGTGTTACAGTCAATGATAACAGGTGAGGTTCGGAAATGGCTAAAAATGCTCTTTACTCGGGAATCGCTTTCATCGCCTTGATGGCTGCCGCACCGGCAGTTATGGCGCAGGATCTGACCATCGGCCTTCGCGCCGGCCCGGATTCGATCGATCCGCACTGGTCGACCTTGGGTAGTCAAGCCGAGGCGCTTCGTCATGTCTTCGATACGTTGGTCGATGCGGATGAGACGCTGCAGCTGCAGCCGGGCCTCGCCGTCAGCTGGACGCCCATTGACGACACCACCTGGGAGTTCAAGTTGCGCGAAGGCGTAACCTTCCATGACGGCACGCCCTTCACAGCCGAGGACGTCAAGTTCTCGATCGAGCGCATTCCTGCCGTTACCGGCCCGATGCCTATGACCCTTTATACCAAATATGTCGCGTCGGTCGAAGTCGTGGACGACTATACGCTGCGCATCACGACCAACGGGATGGCACCGTCCCTGCCGAACGACTTCACGCGCCTGTTTGTTGTTCCGTCCGAGACCGGGATGGAAGCAGGGAACGAGGAATTCAATTCCGGCGAGAAGGCAATCGGCACCGGCCCTTACAAGTTCGTCAGCTGGCAGCCCAAGGGCGACTTGGTTGTCGAACGCAACGATGATTACTGGGGGGAGGCCCCGGCGTGGGAGCGGGTCACGCGCCGCGAGATCCCCGACGATGCCGCACGTGTTGCTGCCCTTAAGTCGGGACAAGTGGATATGATCAACTATGTTCCTGCCACTGATTATCTGGCGATGCAGTCCGACAGCAACCTCGATACGTTTGTATCGGATTCGATCTACATCCTGAACATTGCGCCGTCGGTGAAGGATGAGGAGCCGCAGCCCATTAAGGTCAACGGGCAGGAGATCGATGGCAACCCACTGCAGGACGTGCGCGTCCGTAAGGCGCTGGATCTGGCGATCAACCGCGACGTCCTGGTGAACGTGGTGCTGGAGGGTCTGGGCACGCCGGCCAACCAGCTGATGCCCGAAGGGTTCTTCGGCTATTCGTCGGACATCCCGGCGCCTGCCTATGACATCGATCAGGCCAAAGCGCTGCTGACCGAGGCAGGCTATCCCGACGGGTTCGAAATCGACTTCACCTGCACGAACAATCGTGTTCCCGGCGACGCGGTGGTCTGCGAGGCATTGGCCCAGATGTGGTCGCGCTTGGGCCTGACGGTGAACGCGCAGGCCTTGAACGGCACGGTCTTCTTCCCGGCGGCGCAGCGAGAAGAATACACAATGACCATGTCCGCCTGGGGCACGCTAACCGGCGAGGCGGCCTATACCTATGGTGCGCTTGTCCACACCCAGGACGCCGAGAAGGGTTTTGGCAACTTCAACAGGTCCGGCTATTCGAACCCCGAATTCGACCGGATCTTCAGCGAGGGAAGCCAGACCTTGGATACGGACGCGCGCCGCGAGCTTTATAAGCAGGCGTCCGAGATCGCGATGGAGGATCGCGCGCTGATCCCTACCGTAATTCTGCAGAGCGTGTGGGCATCGAAGGCGGGCATGGTCGATTTCACCCCTCGCGTCGACCAGGAAACCCGGGCCTACGCGATCACCCCAAAAGAGTAATCTGACAACCGTGTGGCGCGTCCCTTTTGGGAGGCGCGCCGCCGACGCCCCTGTCGGGCGATATCGGGCAGGGAAAAAACGGGGGATTGCGATGTTTGGCTATCTTGTCGGTCGACTGATACAGGCGATGATGGTCGTGTTCGTCATGTCGGTAATCGTCTTTGTTGGCGTCTACGCGATCGGCAACCCGATCGACGTGATGATCGACCCTGGCGCAAGCCAGGAGATCCGCGAGAATCTGATCCGGCAATACGGGTTCGACCAGCCCCTGTGGCAACAGTATTTCACCTTCGTCGGCAATGTGTTCCGGGGCGATCTGGGCCGGTCCATGGTCTACAACATCCCGGTCACGTCGCTTGTCTTCTCGCGCTTGCCTGCAACGCTGGAACTGGTTCTGGTGTCCGTGGGCATCGCTACGCTGATTGGTGTGCCTGCCGGAATGTATGCGGGCTACCGTCCGAACGGCATCCCTGCCAAGCTGATCATGGCGCTGTCCGTCTTGGGTTTTTCTGTCCCGACCTTCTGGATTGGGATGCTGTTGATCATGGGGTTCGCCGTCAATCTCGGCTGGCTGCCTTCTGGGGGGCGCGGAGAGGTCGGGCAGGTCCTGTGGTTGAAAACGTCGTTGGCGACTGCGGATGGCTGGGCCCATGTGATCATGCCGGCGGTCAATCTGTCGCTGTTCAAGATGGGCCTGATGATCCGACTGACCCGTGCCGGCATGGTCGAGGCGATGGGAACGGATTACGTCCGCTTTGCGCGCGCGCAGGGACTGCCCGACCGGCAGATCGTGTTCGGACACATCATGCGCAACATCTCGATCCCGCTGGTCACCGTGTTCGGGCTGGAACTGGGCTCGACCCTCGCGTTCGCGGTGGTCACCGAGACCGTCTTCAACTGGCCGGGCGTAGGCAAGCTGATCATCGACAGCATCCTGCAATTGGACCGACCGGTCATGGTTTCCTACCTGGTGATGGTCGTGCTGCTGTTCGTGATGATCAACTTGGTCGTCGACCTGATCTATGCGCGGCTTGATCCCCGCGTCCGTCTGAAGGGAGGCTCTTGATGGCCCATATCGGAAACGTTCTGGCGGTCCCTTCCGCGGCCCCGGCCGAGACGCGGGTGATGCGCCTGCGCAACTTCTGGTCCGACTATCGCCGGTCGTGGGTGGCGGTCGGCGCGCTGGTGGTGATCGTGGCGTTGCTGGTCGCGTCATTTGGGGCACCTTGGCTGGTGCCGCAGGATCCCTATGATTTGGGGCAACTGGATTGGGCGGATGCCTTCCTGCAACCGGGCCAGACGGGATCCGGCGGCTATGTGCATCTGCTGGGCACGGACAATGCGGGTCGCGACATGCTCTCCGCGATCCTTTACGGGCTGCGGACCAGTTTTCTGATCGGGATCTCGGCCGGGGTGCTGGCACTGACCCTGGGGATCAGCATCGGCCTGACGGCCGCGTATTTCGGCGGCCGGATCGAGGCGTTGCTGATGCGGATCGTGGACCTTCAGCTGTCCATGCCCGCCATCCTGCTGGCCTTGGTGATGGCCGCCGTTCTGGGGCAGGGGGTGCCGCAGATCATCCTAGCCTTGGTGGTGGCGCAATACGCCTACTTCGCCCGCACGACCCATGGCGCCGCGTCTGTCGAGCGTCGAAAGGACTATATCGAGGCGGCCCGGTCGACCCCGCTGCCGACCCGGCGGATCCTGTTCAAGCATCTGCTGCCCAACGTCCTGCCCCCGCTGATCGTCGTGGCCACCGTGCAGGTTGCCAGCGCCATTTCATTGGAGGCGACGCTGTCCTTTCTGGGCGTCGGCCTGCCGCTGACCGAACCGTCACTGGGGTCCCTGATCTCCAACGGCTTCAAGTATATTCATGCCGGGCGCTCATGGCTATCCATCTATCCCGGCGTCTTCCTGATGATCACGGTCGTGGCCATCAACCTGGTCGGCGATCAGGTCAGGACAGTGATTGACCCGAGGAACAGCAGATGACCGCAGCACTCGACGTCAAGGGACTGACCACGCGGTTCGAGACCCGCGCAGGTCATGTCACGGCGGTCAACGATGTCAGCTTCGCCGTGCAGCCCGGCCGGATCATGGGCCTTGTGGGCGAAAGTGGGTCTGGAAAGAGCGTCACCGGTTTCTCGATCCTTGGTCTGATCGACGCACCGGGAGAGGTTACGGCGGGCGCTGTGCTGGTTGACGGCGTGGATCTCCGGCAGCTGTCCACGGAGGACCTGCGCAAGATGCGCGGCCGCAAGGTCGCGATGGTCTTTCAGGATCCGATGATGACCTTGAACCCGGTCCTCCGCGTAGGTGACCAGATGGCAATGGCGGTGCGGGTCCATCAGGCCATGTCCAAATCGGATGCCTTGGAGCACGCACGGAAGGCACTGGAGGTGGTGGGCATTCCATCCCCCGCGGAACGCCTCAAGGCCTATCCGCATCAGCTGTCCGGCGGCATGCGTCAGCGGGTGGCGATCGCCATGGCGCTGCTGCACAGCCCGTCCGTCATCATTGCCGACGAGGCCACGACGGCGCTGGATGTCTCGATCCAGGGCCAGATCTTGGCCGAAGTGCGCGAGTTGGCAGACAAGACTGGCGCTGCGATCGTCTGGATCACTCACGATCTGGCCGTGGTCTCCAGCCTGGCCGACGATATCTGTGTGATGTATGCGGGCCGCATCGTCGAACGCGGCACGGCGGAACAGGTGATCGGGGGCCCGCGGCACCCCTATACCCAAGGGTTGCTGGACTCAATTCCTGCACTTCATGAACCTGGTCGTAAGCTTCCGCAGATCCCCGGATCGACGCCACAGCTTTCGCGCCTGCCGGAGGGGTGCCCGTTCCGGCCCCGCTGCCCCCGTGCGACCGACCTGTGCTGCACCGAGCCGCCGCTGGATGTCCGCGACGGGCAGGCCGTCTTGTGCCACTACCCCCTGGAGGGCGTATGACCGATCCGATCCTGAAGATCGATACCGTTTCGAAGCGGTTCACTCGCAGGCCAGGACTGGCAGAGCGTCTGGCCGGTAAGTTCACCGGCGGGGGCAAACCCGTGACTGTGCATGCGCTGACTGACGTGTCACTGGAGGTCGCAAAGGGCGAGGTTCTGGGCATCGTCGGTGAATCCGGCTGCGGGAAATCGACGCTGGGTCGGGTCATCGCGGGCATCCATGCTCCGACCTCGGGCAGCGTGACGTTGAACGGCCAGCCGATTGCCGATCAGCGGGGTGGCACCATCCACAAGCGGACGACGCAGGTCCAGATGATCCATCAAGACCCCTTCGCCAGCCTCAACCCGCGTATGAAGGTCGGCGAGACCTTGGCAGAAGGTCCGCGCTATCACGGCATTATCCCCGCGGATCAGGTGCGCACCCGCGTCCGTGCCCTGCTGGAGCAGGTCGGGCTGGAGGCAGCCTATGCCGACCGGCTGCCGCACCAGTTTTCCGGCGGCCAGCGTCAGCGTATCGCCATTGCCCGCGCCTTGGCGATGCAGCCCGAGGTGCTGGTGCTGGATGAGGCCGTGGCCTCGCTGGACGTGTCGATCCAGGCGCAGGTGCTAAACCTGTTCATGGACCTGCGCCACGATCTGGGCCTGACCGCGCTGTTCATCAGCCACGATCTGTCGGTCGTCCGTCATGTCTGCGATCGCGTGGCGATCATGTATCTGGGCCGGCTGGTCGAACTGGCGCCGGCCGATCAGCTTTATGCGGATCCGCGCCACCCCTATACCCGAGCGCTGTTCGCCTCGATCCCGACCGTGGGCACGGGCCGCGGCCGGTTCGAGGCCATCAAGGGAGAGATCCCGTCACCGATAGCACCGCCGCCCGGTTGTGCCTTCCATCCGCGCTGCCCCTTTGCCGGCTCGCGGTGCCGCACCGAGGTGCCGAGGCTGACCGCGGCCGGGCCGGTGCGGACGGTGGCCTGTCATCTGAACGACGGCGGGGTCGATATGCAGAAAGGTGCCGCATGACCATTGATCTTCGCACTCGGATCGGACGGCTGAACGACGTCCTTTGCACGGTCAACATGCTCAATTGGGACGCACGCACGCAAATGGCCTCGGGGGGTGCCGAAACGCGCGGCCACCAGGTTGCAACGCTGATGGGCATTGCGCGCCAGATGATCCTGGATCCGGCCATGCAGGATGCGGTCGATGCGGCCGGCGATGACCCACAGGCGCAGGCCGTGCGGCAGGCTATCGATCACCATGCCCGCCTGCCGGCGGATCTGCTGCAGGCCAAGGCGCAGCATGCGACGGTCGCTGGCGCCGCCTGGGCGAAGGCCCGCGGACAAGGTGATTTTGCAATCTTCCAACCGCATCTGGAAAAGGTCGTGGCCTTTGCACGTCGGACTGCCGATGCTCTTGGTCATCAGGGGCATCCTTACGATCCCATGGTGCAGGTTTTCGAACTGGGCGAGACGGCGGCTAGCTTGGAGACACTGTTCGACAGCCTTCGCGCGGGTATTCTTCCCATCCTGGATCGCGCACGCACCCGACCCGCACCCCGCACGGATTTCCTCTATCGGGACTACGATCCGCAGCTTCAGAAGCAGTTCGCGACCAAGATCGCCCACGCCTTGGGCTATGATTTCGACCGGGGCCGCCTGGACACCGCCGTCCACCCCTTCGAGGTCAGCTTTACTCGCAATGATGTCCGCATCACGTCACGGTGGCCCCGCAACTATCTGCCGATGTCGATCTTTGGCACCATCCACGAGGTCGGCCACGCGCTCTATGAACAGGGCGTTGACCCGATCCACACTCGCAGCGTCTTTGCGACGGACATGATTGGGCTCTACGCCGTGGGCGGCACCAGCTTCGGCATGCATGAAAGCCAGTCGCGTCTTCTGGAAAACCACGTTGGGCGCAGTCCGGCCTTCTGGCATGCGCATTTCCCGCATCTTCGCGATACCTTTCCCGACCAGCTTTCCGACGTGACGACGGAAGAGTTCGTCGCTGCGGTCAACAGGGTCGAACCGGGGCCCATTCGTGTTGAGGCTGACGAGTTGACTTATGACTTGCATATCATGCTGCGCGTCCGGATTGAGATGGCCCTCATGGAGGGCAGCCTAGAGGTGGCTGACATACCCGACACCTGGAACCAGGCGATGAAATCTGATCTGGGGATCGAGATCGACAGTGACGCTCACGGGTGCTTGCAGGACGTTCATTGGTCATCCGGATATATAGGATCGTTTCCGACCTACACGATCGGCAATATGACGGCCGCACAGTTGATGCGGCACCTTGGAGAAGGATCGCCAGGGGTCATCAGCGCGGTGAACGAAAGCAATCTAGAACCACTCCGAGGCAGCTTGAGAGAGGCGGTTTGGAAGCACGGGCGGTCATTGACACGTGCTCAGATATTGGACCGCCTCGGCCTGGCGAGTAACGATCCCTCCGCCTATCTCGAATACTTGGACCGCAAATTCAGCTGACAAACTGTTTGCGATGGTATACTTGCCGTGACGCGGCTACCTTTGTAAAGCTGATAATCGGCCGGGCGCATGTCCATCAACGTCATTGAGGCAACTCGACGACTTAAGTTGTCATATTCGACCTCGATTTGCTACCTAACCGGTTCGCTTCGGAGAGTGGTTGACCTGCGGTGGCTGAGCTATTGCGGCAATTCGGCACTCCGGTCAGCTAGTTTTCACCATCAAGGCTGATCCTGCCGCAAGAGAAGTTGCTCCGCATACGAATAGCCGCTTCTCGCATATACATAAGCTAATTCGGTGCAATACCAACACGCCGCTTCTCACCCCTCCCATCGACAAGGGTGCTCACCTGACGTTCGATAGGGTGACCGTCCGCTTTGGGCTGATGCCGCGACTGCTATACTGCACCACCGTCGGGCTGCTTGCCGCCCTTTGTGATGGACTAGGCGCTGGCCGTGCTGCGTCGGCGACAAGCGTCTGCTGCTCCTGCGTCCTGAGACCCTTGGCTTGCCGCACAGCGGTCAGACTGCTTCCCGCCCTTTTGGTAGATAGCGGCGTCAGTGGTGCTGCGGCACGAACGAGCGGCGCCGCCACATGATGCGGAATATCCATTCCACACCGCCATCACGTTGCTTCTCCACCGACGCAGTCATTCTCGCTGAGAACGTCGTTAAATCATCCTTGTCAGTGGTGCTCGGTTCCTGCCTCATCCAGATTGAGGTTGGACTGTTGCCCGAGCGATGACATCAACGTCGTCCCCAGAACCGGCAGCAAGATAAAGCTTAATCGTGGGAGATGCGCAGTGAGCACAAAGCGACCGACGTTGGAAGACATAGCCCGGGTCGCGGGCGTTTCGCGTGCGACGGTTTCCCTTGTCGTGCGACAGTCTCCTCTCGTGGCCGAACACACGCGGATGATGGTCGAAAGGGTCATGGCGGACCTCGACTATGTTCGAGACATCGGCGCCGCTCGTTTGCGCAACAACAGCAGCCGGACAGTCGGCGTGATCGTGCCCAACCTGGTGAACTCGTTCTTCACCGAGTTCCTGACCGGCGTCGAGCAGGTGATGCGGGCGCAGGACCGCGTCGTGCTGCTGGCCAACAGCGAGGATGAGCCGCAGCGCCAGGACGAGATCCTGCAGCGGTTTCGGGGTCATGGCGTGGACGGGGTGATCCTTTGCCCTGCCGCTGGAACGGATCCGGCGCTGCCAACGCGGATTCAGCGTTGGGGGTTGCCCATGGTGCAGGCGCTGCGCGAGGTCGGCACGCAACAGACGGACTATGCGGGCGCCGACTATGTTGCCGGGGTTGGCCTGGCACTTCAGCATCTTGCGGATCTGGGGCACCAGCGGATCGCCTTTCTGTCGGTGCGCGCGATGACCTCAGCCAAGGCGGAGCGGCTGGAGGGCTTCTCATTGGGTTTGTCACTGACCGGTGCCATCGATGCAGGGATCGTGGAGGCCGACTTGACCTGGGAGGGTGCGGCTCTCGCCGCCGACGAGGTTTTGGCCCTGCCGTCAAGGCCGACGGCAGTCCTATGCTTCAACGACGTTCTGGCGGCCGGGCTCATGCTGGGGCTGCGCCGTGCGGATCGCCAGCCGGGACGGGACATCGCGGTGGTCGGCCTGGATGATCTTCCGCTGGCGGAACTGACCTATCCGCCGATGAGCAGCGTCGCCATGTGCCCGGCGGTGATCGGCGCAGAGGCTGCGCGGCTGCTGACCACGCGGCTGGCAGAGCCGGGGCGCCCGATTGAGCGGTTCCTTCAGGCCCCCGCGCTGATGGTGCGCGAAAGCTCCGGGGCAAAAATCGTTTGACACATTTGCATCGTTGCGTTTTAGATCGTTCTAAATCGTGAAAACGAGCACATCCGCAGGGGAGGGCAGATGTATCGCTTCAACTTTCAGCCGGTGTTCGAAAATCTGGACATGCTGGCCCACGGGGCGTGGCTGACGGTCCAGCTGTCGTTCTCGGCCATGGCCATCGGACTGGTCGTGTCGGTCCTGGGGGCGGTCGCCAAGACGTCCGGTATCAAACCGCTGCGCTGGATCGTCGATGCCTATGTCGAGGTGATCCGCAACACGCCCTTCCTGATCCAGATCTTCTTCATCTTCTTCGGCCTGCCCGCCCTGGGCATCAGCATGTCACCCAATACCGCGGCCCTCGTGGCGCTGGTTGTCAATGTCGGCGCCTATGGGACCGAGATCATCCGCGCGGGCATCGAATCGATCCCGCAGGGCCAGATCGAGGCCGGACGCGCCTTGGCCCTGTCCCCCGTGCAGATCTTCCGCCACGTCGTGCTGAAGCCCGCCCTGCGCAACATCTATCCGTCGCTGACCAGCCAGTTCATCTATCTGATGCTGACCTCCAGCGTGGTGTCGGTCATCTCGGCGACCGACCTTGCTGCGGCGGGGGCGGACCTTAACGCCCGCACCTTCGCCAGCTTCGAGATCTATCTGGTGCTGACGGCCCTGTATTTCCTGCTGGCCTTGGGCTTCTCGACCCTGTTCGCGACGCTGCGGCGGGTGTTCTTCAACTATCCGGCGGGGCGCTGACATGATCCGTGAGTTCTCCTCCGCCGACGTGCTGTTCATCCTGATGGCCAGCCCCTCTTCGCGGTAGAGTCGATACAGCTTCTTCGGGTTCATCAGCATGCCCCTGCGCTCCAGCAGTAGTCCGATCCGCCGATAGCCGAACCGGCGACGCACAGCCGCGACCTCCTGCATGGCCTTGCGGATCTCCGGATTGTCGGGCGGCCGCTCGCGACGCACCGTCTTCGGATCGACACCGACCAGGATGCAGGCCCGGCGTTGCGAGATGACGTGATCCCGCATCGCTTTGAGCACTGCGTCCCGCCGCGCTTTCGGTGTCGTCAGGCCTCAGCCATGGTCCTTGGACCAGTGGCGTCCCATGGCTTCGATCCCAGAAGATCCTTCAGCACGATGTTGTCGAGCATGGCATCTGCCAGCAGACGCTTCAGCTTGCCGTTTTCGTCCTCGAGCGCCTTCAGCCTTTGGGCATCGGACACGTCCATGCCGCCATACTTGGCCTTGAGCTTGTAGAACGTCGCCGGGCTGAGACCATGCCGGCGACAGACATCCGCCGTCGCCATTCCGGCTTCCTGCTCCTTGATCATCCCAATGATCTGCGCCTCGGTGAAGCGGCTTTTTCTCATGTCGTCTGCTCCTTCGTGATGAAGCAAACTCTACAATAAACCGAGGGACGTTCCGGGGGGCAGGTCACCCAGGAATTGAAATCCTCGGGGAACAGGCCCTGCTCATCACAAAGAAGATGTCTCTCGAAGGTTGGGAGGGGTGTTTTGGTGCCGTTCGCCTCGCGGATTGTGGTCGCCTGCATCCGTGATGTCGGGCGAGCAAGGTCCACATCCATTGGATTGGCGCTCATCTCTCTGATCTGGCGATAGACGTCCTGGCGTTCGTCGGACAGATCTTTGATCTCGACGCGGAACCGGGTGAGCCACTGATTGGCGAGCTTCTCGGCTTCAGCCTCGAGCGTTTCACGAACCTGTGGGACGAGGCCCAAGGCTGCGATACTGACATGCGCCTCCATGAGCGCCGTTTCCATGTCGTCGGCTTTGCCTCCGTGCCGAGCGAGGTAATCGCTGTATGTCGTTGCAAGATCGCGGATGATCGCTCGACCGGTACGGCGGTAAGCGTCCTCGATGACGGCGTAGTCAGCCTCTTCTAGAAAATCGTCGAAGGTCATCGCGCCGCCCTTCAGGCTCGTGCCCTCGACTGTCATGACAGATTTCCGGGCGGCCTCAATTTCGGTCTTGTAGCGCGCGCGGATGCCGTTCAGCACTTTGTGCATTTCTGAATGGGCCAGCTTCCCACGCATCTGCCAGCAGGCCATCGACCGCCAACTCGTGTGCGAGAGAAGTCAGCCGCTTTATAGGGCGCGCATACCGCTGCGGATGCGCAAGCCGGTAGCGGCGCCTTCGAGGGCCGGACGGCCCCGCAGTTTGCCGAGATCCGGGCGCTGTTCCCCATTCCCTCGCTGACCATGCACTTCGTCGTTGCAGGTGGTGATGGGTCGACGACGCTGGACGCATTCGAGGGCAAGCGCATCCTCATTGGAAAGGGTAGCTTCGGTGCGACCGAGGGTGAGAAGTATCTCGAGTTGTTCGGGCTGATGGATGACGTGACCATCGCTGACGCCGAACTTTCCAATGCCGGTGACGGGCTGACGAACGGTCAGATCGACAGCTTTGTCACGGCTGGCAGCTTTCCCGCGCCGAACGTAGTGGAGGCGGCCGCTAGTCAGGATGTCCGGCTTCTGTCGCTGGTGCCCAACCTGGTGGCCAGGCCGCTGCATGTGGCACTGATCCTGCCATGGATATTCTTGTTCACTGACCAGCGTGCCGCGCGCTGGGTATCGGCCTTTGGCGTCGTCCTGGCAATCGCGGGGATGGCAGCGGCCATCTGGATTGCACTGAACGCCGATCGACTTACCGACCAGTATGGCTTCGTCGAGACGGGGTTCCAATATGCGGTCGGTGGCGCCCTGCTGCTGGCCGTGCTGGAGGCCGCGCGTCGTGCAATCGGCTGGCCATTGCCCATCGTCGCGGGGCTGGCGCTGCTCTACGCTGCTTTCGGTCAGTATGTCCCGGGCGAGTTCGGGCACGCGCCGCTACCGCCCGCCAGCCTGATGGGGACGCTGACCCTGGCGGAAGGCGGGATCTTCGGGCAGCTGACGGGTGTCTCGGTGGGCGTCGTGGCAATCTTCGTCATCTTCGGCGCGGTCCTGAACGCGGGCGAGGCAGGGCAGGGGTTCATGAACCTTGCCGCCGCGGCCGCGGGCCGGTTGCGGGGCGGCGCGGGCAAGGTCTCCGTCATCGCCTCGGCGCTGTTCGGGTCGATCTCGGGATCGGCCTCTGCCAATGTCGCATCGACAGGTGCGGTGACCATCCCGGCAATGATCCGCATGGGATATCCACGCCGGATCGCCGGGGCGGTGGAGGCTGTCGCCTCGTCGGGCGGCCAGATCATGCCGCCGTTGATGGGGGCAGGGGCTTTCGTCATGGTCGAACTGACCGGCACGCCCTACACGCAGATCATCATGGCTGCCCTGCTGCCTGCACTTCTGTACTTCGCGGTGGTCTGGTTCGGGATCGATGCCTATGCACGCCGATTGGACCTGGGGGGATTGCCACCCGGCCAGCAGCCCGCCCGGCGGGAGGTCCTGATCACCTCCGCCTTCTTCATGGTGCCCTTTGCGGTTCTGCTGGGGGCGATGTTCTGGGCCGGTTATACGCCGCAATATTCCGCGGGCCTGGCGATCATCGCGGGGGCGGTGCTGCTGCTTACGGGCGCCGACATGCGCATCGACCTGCGGCGTGCCGCGGGCCGGGCCGAGGTCGCACTGATTGGTGCCGCGCGGCAGGTGTCGCTCATCGCGGCCATCATCCTGTGCGCCTCGATCATTGTCGGCGTGCTTGCCATCACCGGGCTGGGGGTCAAGATCACCTCCCTGATCCTGTCGGCGTCGAACGGTGGCCTGTGGCCTTCCCTTCTGCTGACAGCATTGGCCTGTCTTGTTCTGGGCATGGAGGTGCCGACGACTGCGGCCTACGTGATCTGCGTCTCGGTCGCAGGGCCGGCGCTGACCACGCTTGGCCTCGAGCCGCTGCAGGCGCATCTCTTCGTGTTCTGGTTCGCGCTTCTCTCGACCATCACCCCTCCAGTCTGCGGCGCTGTCTTCATTGCGGCCGGAATGGCGGAGGAGAACTGGCTGCGCGTAGCCATGACCGCGATGGCACTCGGTGTGGGGCTCTACCTGATCCCCCTCGGCATGATCGCGCGCCCGGACCTGATCCGCCTGGCTGAGGCCCCGGGCGCCGCACTTTTCTCCGCCGGTCTGGTGGGCGGCGGGTGCATCGCCATATCATATGCGATCATCGGCGTGCAGAAACTGATGGTGCGAATGATGTGCTTGGCAATCGGGATGGCCCTCATTTTTGTGCCCTTGGGATGAAGACAAGACGGCCGACGCCGCGCCGAAATCGGCGGCGCGGGTGTCGGCCGGGTGAAGCTCTATCCGCTTTGAACTCTGGCATCTGGCCGTGATCTGCTGTTCGGGCCAGCAGCGCGACCTTACCTAATCTCCGCACCACAAGGCAGTACGTGCATGCAACCGGGCCATCAGTGCGGATCCCTGCCTGGTCCCTGGAAACCCGGGGGTGGCACGGCGTCTTCGGCATCGGGGTCGCGGCCCTGCACGCGGTCCAGCATTCGCATGATCGGTGTGACCGACAGGCCGTGCATGATGATGGACATCAGCACGACCAGTCCGACGATCGCCCAAAGACGTGCCGCGTGCTGCAGGTCATCGATGTGGTTCAGGCCATAGGCCAGGTAGTAGAACGACCCGATGCCCCGGATGCCGAAGAAGGCGATCGTCATTCGTTCATGCCAAGGGGCGCTGATGCCCGTCATGCCCACCAGGGCGGTGATCGGGCGGATCACCAGCAGGATCACCAGGGCCGCTGCGATATCCATGGGGACCAGGGGCGACAGCAGCCCATTGACGATCGCGCCTCCGAACAGGAGCAGAAGCACCATCATCGAGATCCGTTCGATCTGTTCGATCAGGTCGTGCATGGATTTGTGGAAGTCGTGATCCCTGTGGGCCTGTCTGAAGGTCAGGGCGGTGACGAAGACCGACAGGAAGCCGTAGGCATGGAACACCTCGGTCAGGCCATAGGACACGAATGTCGCCGACAGCGCGATCAGGCCGTCACCGGTCCTTACCAGACGGCTTTCCGCGGGGATGTGGAACGTGATCCATCCAAACAGCCGCCCGACCAGATAGCCGCCCAGGATGCCGACGCCGATCTCCCAAACGACATTGTAGGTCAGCCAGTCCAGGGCCCAAGGTTCGTGCGTCACGGACGCGGCCGCCAGGGCTATGGCCAGATGGACGAAGGGGAAAGCGGCGCCGTCGTTCACGCCTGCCTCGGATGTCAGGGCGAACCGGACCTCGTCCTCCTCGCCCGTCCTCGGGGGGCCGACCTGCACGTCCGAGGCCAGGACCGGATCCGTCGGTGCCAGAACCGCCCCGAGGAGCAGCGCCATGGCCCACGGCAGGGCCAGCCATGTCCCGGCAAGGACGGCAATCAGCGCGATCCCCAAGGGCAGGGTCAGAAAGATCAGTCGCCAGGTGATCAGCCATGAGCGCAGGCCCAGCACCCGATCGATCTTGAGGCCCGCGCCCATCAGCGCGATGATCACCACGAATTCGGCAAACCGTTCGGTGATTTCAGGGTGCTCCAGGGGCAAGGGGGCGAACCTCAAGCCGGGAATGGCACCCAGACCCATGCCAAGGCCGATACAGACGATCGGGAGGGACAGTGGAACACGGCGGAGAGCCAGGGGCAGCCAGGCTACGAGTGCAATCAGCAGCCCCAGTCCCATCATCAGAAGGATGTACGGATCGGGTGGCCGGGTCAGGGTTTCGAACATGTCATGCCTTTCGAAACCGCGCCGAAGGCAGGGTTCGATTGAGGGAAGTGAAGGGGAAAGGAAAGTCCGGCGGTCGGACGACGTATGGTGGTAAGACACCGCAATGTGTCCGGGCAGCCAACCGTGATGCTGCCGAAAGGTTCCTGAGTTACATATGCGGCTGACGAGTTTGACAGATGACGAGACGGTTCCGACCTGGACGTCGATGAGCCCGGACCCTGTGGAATCGCCCATCGACTGGGCAAGCGGCTGATGTGAAGTGCATGACGATGGATAGGGTTTTTTGTTAGGACGTCCGAGACGGGCCGCGCGCCTTCATGCGATGCGTCGATCAGTTTCACCTTTGAGTACGAAGGATCTCCCATGGCCAGACTGTCCGGAAAGACGGCCCTCGTGACAGGCGCGGCGCGCGGCATCGGTGCGGCCATCGCAACAGCCTTTGCCAACGAGGGCGCACATGTCGTTGTCACTGACATCGATAGGATCGGCGGCCATGCCGTGGCAGACGCGATTGGTGGGACATTCGCCCGGCTCGACGTCACTTCCGAAGCGGACTGGAGTACCATTGCCGAGCAGTTCCCGACGATGGATATCGTCGTCAACAACGCCGGGGTCACCGGGTTCGAGGGATCCGTCCCACCGGCGCATGATCCGGAAAATGCACGGCTTGCCGATTGGCGCGCCGTTCATGCCGTCAACCTGGACGGTACCTTCCTGGGCTGCCGCTATGCCATCCGCGCCATGAGGCCGAAAGGCGTGGGATCGATCATCAACATCTCCTCGCGCTCGGGGCTTGTCGGCATCCCGATGGCGGCGGCCTACGCGTCCTCCAAGGCCGCCGTTCGCAATCACACGAAAAGCGTGGCGCTGTACTGCGCGGGGCAGGGCCTGAACATCCGGTGCAACTCGATCCATCCCGCGGCGGTGATGACGCCGATGTGGGAGCCGATGCTGGGCAATGGCCCCGACCGCAGCAAGCGGGAAGCGGCAATGGTGGCCGACACGCCCCTGCGCCGCTTCGGCAGGCCCGAGGAGGTGGCTGCGCTGGCGGTCATGCTGGCATCGGACGAGGCGGCCTACATGACCGGGGCTGAACTGACGATCGATGGGGGTATCCTGGCAGGTTCGGCCGCCGCGCCCGGAAATTAGGCCGCAAGTGGGGCGAGCGCTGTATGTTCACCGGCACTACCGACTGCAGGCAGTGGCGACCATACCCACGGGCAATCCCGAATGGCCGGCAAAGTATTGGTGATGTCCCTAGTTTTGGGATGTCAGGCCAAGCCAGACGCAGCGGGTGGGCCGGATCGGGGTTCGGGAAGGTATTGCGCTTTCACGGCCTCATGAAGATCATCGCTCAGGAGAGAGATTGAGGCCCGGCACATGACCCGATCGCACATGCCAAGCCGACCACCACGGCTTGCAACCTTGCCTCTCGAAGCCTTCGCTCCCCCGGATGCCTGGATCATCGACGACGCGGATATGAGCAGTGCGGACCGTCTGCAACTGTATGTTGCAGCCGAAGAAATCGGTGACGCCCATGCAGAGTTCGTCAGGGACCCGGCTTCTGCCATTGCACTGCCTTTCAGCCAACGCTCAGACGTGCTGTATTTCCGGATGAATGCGATCGTCCTCGCGGTCTGCACGAAGTGCGGCGCCTTGGCAGGCGGCGTCAGCAATTACCATCCCATCGTGTTTCCCGCGCACCGGGGACTTGGCATCGGTCGCGACTCTCATCTCGTGGCAGATGAGAATGGCATGATCCTGTTCCAGCCTGAATACTTCTCCAGGGCAGGATACGCCGCCCGTTTGGCAGCCCATAAAGCCGCCGTTGTTCAGGCGATCAGAGAGGGTCGCGTTGTCCATCCGGAAAACTGTATGCGCTATCGCAATGCCTGGTAGTGGGCCGCTTCCCAAGGCATTGCCCTGTATCTTGTAAAACTGACCCCGCTACAAAAATAACGTTAGACAGCGCGCCCTGTTAACCTTAAGCAGAAAATAATAATAAGAACTACCTCAGTAGTTGAGCGCACTTCGGCGGCAGAGATCGAGGGCACGAGCAGTACGACAAAGACGCACTGTCGATGACATGCGTGGGCTCCCGGGTAAGCTCCGGGAGCTGCTTCTTTTCTACAAAGAGGTTTGACGCGTTGAACCGTCGGCTGCCCGGCGCCCGCGTTATGCTGCATACCGTCAATGCTTCCTCAACAGGTCAAGGTGACCCTGTATTCAGGCCCATCATGGTGTAAGGCCGGTATCGTCGTGGTTTTTGCCCGGCAGATTTTTGAAACGCGAAGTGTCCATGCCCCTTCAGTCGAAACTAGCCCTAGGGCTGTCATGTCTGATCGCAACGGCGATTGCGGTCCTGACGCTGACGCCGGTACCAGTGCCGCCTTTGGGGGCAGTCGCGGAATCTGACAAGATCTACCACATGGTCGCGTTCGGGGTGCTTGCCTTTCCGATGGCCTATCTTCGGCCGCGTTGGCTGATGCTGGCTTTACCCGCCTATCTGGCGTTTGGTGGTTTGATTGAGATCCTTCAGCCATTCGTCGGGCGTGACCGCAGTCTTGGGGACTGGGTTGCGGACCTGATCGGTCTCGGGATTGGTGTCGTCATCGGCTTGGCTGCCGGGCGGTTTGTACCCTTTGCACGGCCGCGCATGCGCCGGTAACCACGACGGGTGCTTGGCGGAAAAGCCACATTGTCACGTGACGCCGACGTACCAGCAGATCAAGGCATTTGGGAACCATGGTGGTGCTGTCGTGCTTGCAACCACATGAACGATGATTTGCACAAGGCGCGCTTTGAACGGCTGGAACAGCTTTCCGGCAAACTGGATTCGGTGTTTCGAATCCCCGGTACACGGTTTCGGGTCGGATACGACGCGATCGCAGGTTTGGTGCCGGGGCTCGGCGACGCTGCGGCAATGCTGCCGGCGGCATGGATCGTGTTGGAAAGTTATCGCATGGGGCTGCCTAGGCACAAGCTTGTAAGGCAGGGGCTCAACGTTGCCGTGGATACGACATTTGGCAGCATTCCTCTTATTGGAAGCGTCTTTGATGCTTGGTTCAAGTCCAACCTGCGCAACGTCGACATTCTGCGCTCGCATCTCAATCGCGATAGGCTCGCCGGGGTTGCCGCGCCTTATGATGATAAAAGATCATCCTAGAACCACTTATGGGAGATCTATCGGGAGCCTGCTTGGTCGCCTCACGGAGTGGAGGCCCGTCGCGTTCAATGCGACCGGTTTCCCGGGAGCGCTTTGCCGATGTCATGTTCACCGCAGCTGTTTTGTTTTGGCTCTGATGCTCAATGAATCTGGAGCCTCATTGGGACGTAGGTTGGAAATGGCCGGTCGTTTTTCTCTCCCGTTTTTATTCAGAAGCCACTCCTAACCACTTGATCCGCAACTGATAGCCACTAGTGCCCCAGCACCGTGACCTTGATCAGCATCCAGACAGCCATGGCGATCATCATCAGGTTCTCGGTCAGGGAGACGAACCCCAGGGGGACGTTGCTGTCGCCGCCGACGCAGGCGCATTTGATGTCTCGCTTGTCGACATAGACGGCCTTCCAGACCGACACTGCGCCGATCGTGCCGATGAACAGGGCGACCGGAATGGACAGCCACATCATCGCGCCCGCGACCATCAGGACGCCCGCCAGTCCCTCGGCGAAGGGATAGACGTAGCCGTAACGGACCCACCGCTGCGCCAGCAGGTCATAGTTCAGGAACATCGTGGCAAAGCTGTCGACGTCTTTCAGCTTCTGCAAGGCCAGCAGACACATGGCAAAGGCCACGAACCATTCGGCCGCGGCAATGGTGATCAGCTGGCCAAACGCGGCCCAGCTGGTCGCAAAAGCCATCGCGGCGGACATCGCGAACAGCGCGATCACGGGGCGGTAGGTGGTCGCGGACTTGTCGCGGACGGCCTTGCCGAAATGCCGCCTGAGGTCGTCATAGCCGCCGATCCGCCGACCGTCGATGAAGGTCTGCGGAGTGGTCCGGACGTCGTGTTGTTCCTTGAACGCGTCGACCTCGGCACGGGTGGTCAGGTGGTGGTCCTCGACGCGAAAGCCCTGGCGCCGCAGCAGGTCCAGCGATTTGAGGCCATAGGGGCACATGTGCTTGGTCATCACCATGCGGTGAAGGGTGGCGGTTCTGGGGGTCGTCAGGGTCATGGTCAACCTCGATGGCTTGCAAAGACGCGGGTTTCGGACCCGGTCCACAGGATGACGTCATAGGGATCGCGCCGCCCGCCCATCTCCATGCCGGGCGATCCGGCGGGCATGCCGGGCACCGCCAGGCCTGCCGCCGGCGGACGCTGCGCGAGCAGGGCGCTGATGTCGGTGGCGGGCACATGCCCTTCGATCACATAACCGTCGATCAGGGCCGTGTGGCAGGAGCGCAGCGGCGCAGGCACGGCGTGGCGATCCTTGACCCCCTGCATGTCATCGGTCGTGACCACCTCCACGGCAAAGCCGTGATCCCGCAGATGCGCGACCCACGCGCCGCAGCATCCGCAATCGGGCGCGCGAAAGACCCGTGTGCGGACCGGCGCCTGACCGGACCATGCCATCGCCGGGCCAGCCAGAATGCCCGCCGCCAGCGCCGTCATGAACGTGCGTCGATCCGTCACCCGCCGATCCTTTCCTTGAATCCCCGTTCGGGCCGCCTGCGGGACAACGGATCGTCATCCGTGTCCAAGGTCTCCAGCCGCTGCAGGATCGGGCAGTTCGGACGCTCGTTTCCGGCGCAGGCATTCGCCAGTTCCTCCAACGTGTCGGCCATGTCCTGCAGGTGCGCGATCTTGTGGCGCAGGTCCCGGACCCGCGCCTGCGCCAGCGCCTTGACGTCGGCGCTGCGCCGGTCCTTGTCGCGCCACAGGTCCAGCAGTTCGGTGATCTCGGCGACGGAGAAGCCCAGGTCGCGCGCGCGGGCGATAAAGCGCAGCATATGGACGTCGCGCGGTTCGTATTCGCGATAGCCCGAGGCCGTCCGGCTGGCTGTCGGGATCAGGCCGATCCGTTCATAGTATCGGATCATCTTGGCCGATACGCCAGAGCGGTTGGCGGCGTCTCCGATGTTCATGGCAGGGCTCCGTCATTGCGATGACAGGGATATGGGGCTTCCCATCATGGGAAGGTCAAGGGCGTGATGACGTCGTCTGCGCGGCATTGACCTTGCAACGATGGGAAGGATTATCTGAGATCGGGAAGAAGGAGAGCACTGCCATGAAAACGTTCGTCCCCATCCTGCTGACCGCCCTTGCCGTCGCCGCGCCGGGTCTTGCCCAGCAGACGATGGACCATTCCGCCCATGGCGACATGGCTCAGATGGATCATTCCGCGCATGGCGACATGGCGATGTCCGGTGCACGACCCGACGACACGCCGGCGACGACGGCCTATCGCGCAGCGATGGCCGAGATGCACGCGAACATGGACGTCGAATACACCAATGACGCGGACGTGGACTTCATGCGGGGGATGATCCCCCACCACCAGGGCGCCATCGACATGGCGCGCATCGTCCTTGAACACGGCCAGGACCCCCAGGTGCGCGCCTTGGCCGAGGAGGTCATCGCGGCGCAGGAGGCCGAGATCGAGATGATGGAGGCCTGGCTGGCCGGACACGACAGCTGAACGATGACAGACAGCGCCACGCAGGTGGTGCATGGCGCTGCGTCAGGCGGGCAGGGCGCCCGCCACGGGGCGCAGCAATCGCGCCGCGGGCCGGTCGAAGCTCTGGCGACCGGCCTTGAAGCCCATCAGTGGTGCCGCGATGGTGGCCAGTCCATCCTCGGCCGTCGCGGCATCCAGCACGATCAGGTCGGCGCGATCACCCACCGACAGCCCGTAATCGGCCACGCGCAGGATGCGGGCCGGACCGTCGGTGATCATCCGTAGGCAGGCCGCGAACTCGCCAGCGCCAAGATGCATCACGTTGGCATAGAGATTGGCCATCCGCAGCAGCGAGCAGTCGCCATAAGGCGTGAACGGGTTCATCACGTTGTTCGTCGCCACCGCGACCGTCACCCCTTTCAGCAGGTGCAGGGGCGCCACGCCGCGGGGCGCACGGTGACCCTGATCCATGCCGTTCAGGTACAGGTCGGTGGCGGGCAGGGCGGTCACGGCGACCCGGGCCTGGGCCAGCATCGCGGCGTGATCGCGCAGGGCACCGTCGGTCATCACCGCCAGCTTGGTCACATGGCCCAGGTTCACGCGGCCCTGCCAGCCGTGGCGCATCGTCCGATCGCAGATCGCCTTGATCTGGGATCCGTCGGGGTCCAGGTCGAAGTCCAGGTGAAAATCCAGATCGACGTCGTTCCGCACGGCCATCGCGAACAGGATGTCGATCTGCGCCAGCGGGTCGCTGTCGGTATAGGGGCAGCCGCCCAGAAGGTCGGCCCCCTGCGCCAGCGCCTGTTCCAAAAGCGCCTCGGTGCCGGGATCGTTGGTCAGGCCTTCCTGGGCAAAGGCGCAGACCTGCAGGTCCAGCGCAAAGGCATAGTCGTCCTTCAGGGCCAGCACTGCCGTCAGGCTGCGCAATCCGGCGCGCGGGTCGACCTCGACATGGGTGCGCATGTGCATGGTGCCCTGCCGGATCGCGGCCTCGACTACCTGCGCGCCGCGGCTGCGAACATCGTCGACGGTAAAGTCGCGCTTCAGCGCGCTGACCGCGGCCACGGCGGCCTGCACGCTGTCGGCCTGACCGCAGCGGCACAGCAAGCCGGCCTTGTCCAGGTGGATATGCGCCTCGACCAGCCCCGGCAGGACGGCGCGGTGTTCGATGTCGCGGACCTCGCGCGACGGGCCAAGGTCACGGCCCAAGGCGGCGATGCGACCGCCGGCGATGCCGATATCTGCGGCACCCTGCGGCAGGCGGGCATTCTTCAGGATCAGATCCAGCATCGTTCTTGTGTCCCCGGCGACCTTCTGTATTCTGCTAGTGTATGCACTTTACCCCGCCACAGACAAGCAGAGAGCGCGATGAACCAGAACACCGAAAAAGACCTGCAGGCGGTCAAGGACTATCTTGCGGCGTCGATGGCGCCCGATCCGGTGCTGGCTGCGACCTTCGTCGCGCCGGGCTTTACCTGCCGGTTCACGGGCGGGCGCGTCTTCGACACGCCGTCGGGGCCGACCGGTTTCAACGCCGCCCGCTATGCCTGGGTCAAGAAGCGGATCGAGCGGTACGACGTCGTGCCGGCGGGCGACCAGACGATCGTCTATAGCCTGGGCTATCTGCATGGCGCCTGGCCGGATGGCACGCCTTTCGACGGGAACCGCTATATCGACCGGTTCACGGTTCAGGATGGGTTGATCCTGGACACCGACGTCTGGAACGACAGCGCCGAATGGATCCTTGATCCCACCATCGCCAAGGGCTGATCAGCCCTTGGCATAGGGCTGCAGGATGTTGACCAGATCGCGGCTGCGGCTGCGATCGCCCGACAGCAGGGCGCGGGCGGCCACGGCCTCCAGATGCTCGGCCATCAGGTCGGCGGCCTTGTCGGCGGGCCCCTTGGCGATCAGGTCGATCAGGGCCAGATGCTCGCTGATGGCGCAATCCGACGAATGCGGGCGGGCCAGCGCAGACAGCGACAGGCCCGCGCGATAACAGATTTCAGTGACATAGCGGACCAAAATCGGCTTGCCGGTCATTTCGGCCAGGCGGATGTGGAACTCTGTTGCCAGCCGGATCGACGCGCCGTCGGGCCCGTGGCGCGCATCATGTTCCTGGCGGACGATCTCCTTCAGGGCGGCGACCTGGTCGGGCGACAGGTGACCGGCCAGATGCTGCACGACCTGACGTTCCAGGGCCACGCGGATGTCGAAGATGTCGCGCGCATCGGCCGGCGTGGGCGCGGTCACGGTCGCGATGCGGTTGCGGCGCAGATCGACCAGGCCTTCGGCGGCCAGCTGCCCCAGGGCATGGCGCGCGATGGTGCGGCTGACGCCAAAGCTTTCGCCAAGGGCATCCTCGGGCAGGCGGTCGCCGGGCATCAGCGCCCCTTCGATGATGGCCCGACGGATGCCCTGGCAGATCGCGGCCATGCGGTCGCCGCCGACGGAACGCGCCCCTGCCGTCATGCGACCGCCTGCTGATCGGGCATGTGGCCCGGAACTGAGGAAAGTTTCGGCATCGACCATCCGGCCACCATTTTCCAGCGCCCCGCGGTTTGCGTGGCCAGGCACCGGCGGGCTAAGGAATCGGTATAAAGTGTATGCACTTTTGTCATGCACCTTTGACAGGGGAACCTCATGAACCCGGATCTTGCACAGATCGCGCCGGAACGAAAGCGACCAGCGGTTCAGCTGTCGCGGGCATCGGTCGCCTTCGGACAGGGCGCAGAGCGCGTCCAGGCGCTGCAACCGACAGACCTGCACCTGGACGAGGGCGAATTCCTGGCGCTTGTCGGGCCGTCCGGCTGCGGCAAGTCGACGATCCTCAAGCTGGTCGGCGGCCTGACCCGCCCGTCCGGCGGAGAGATCATCGTGGGCGGACGCGAGGTCGCGGCCCGCGCCCTGCGCGTCGGAATGGCGTTCCAGAACCCGACCCTGCTGCCATGGCTGACGATCGAACAGAACATCATGCTGCCGCTGAAGATCGTGCGCCCGTTCCGACAGGATTACGCCCGCAAGAAGCGGGGCGAGTACCGCGACAGGGTCCACGCGCTGCTGGCCGATGTGGGCCTGGAAAAGTTCGCCGGTCATTACCCCTGGCAGCTGTCGGGCGGCATGCTGCAGCGTGCCAACCTGTGCCGCGCGCTGATCCATGAACCCAGCCTGCTGCTGCTGGACGAACCCTTCGGCGCGCTGGACCAGTTCACCCGAGAGGAGCTGTGGGGCACGATGCAGGATCTGTGGATCAAGCGTCGCCCCACCGTGATCCTGGTCACGCATGACCTCAAGGAGGCCGGCTTTCTGGGCACGCGGATCTGCGTGATGAGCGCGCGCCCCGGCCGCATCATCGACGACAGCCCCGTCACCTTTCCCCGCCCGCGCACGGTCGAGATGACCTTTCAGCCCGATTTCGTGGCCCTGAACCAGCGCCTGCGCGAACGCATCATCGATGCCCGCGGCGAATCCGCCCGAAAGGTCGCGTCATGAACTATGCCATCCGTCGCCGCATGTGGTCCGCCGCGCTGATCGTCGCCTTCTTCCTGGGGTGGGAGGTTCTGTGCCTGGCCCTGAACGTGTCCGACCTGGTGGTGCCGCGCCCGTCGCAGGTGATGGCGACGTTGGTCGCGCGCTTTCCGGTCCTGTGGCCGCACATCATCCAGACGCTGTGGACGACCATGATCGGCTTTGGCCTTGGCGTGGCGGTCGGCGTCGTGATCGGCGCGCTGATCGGCACGTCGCGGGTGGCCTATGACACGGCCTATCCGCTGCTGATCGGGTTCTCGTCCATCCCGAAGGTCGCGGTCGTCCCGATCTTCGTGCTGTGGTTCGGGGCGGGGCCGGTGCCTGCGGTCCTGACCGCGCTGGCCATGTGCTTCTTTCCCATCGTGGTCAACATCGCCACCGGCCTTGCCACGACCGAGCCCGAGATGGAGGACGTGCTGAAATCCCTGGGCGCCGGCAAGATGGACCTGCTGCTGAACGTGGGCCTGCCGCGCACCATGCCGTTCTTCTTCGCCTCGCTGAAGATCGCGGCGACCTATGCCTTTGTCGGCACCGTGCTGGCCGAGACCGTCGCCTCGAACAAGGGCATCGGCAACGTGATGATGAGCGCATCGTCGAACTTCGACGTGCCGCTGGTCTTTGCCGGCCTGTTCATCCTGGCCTTCCTGGGGGTCGCCCTCTACGTCCTGTTCTCGGTCATCGAGGGCCGCGTCGTGGGCTGGGCGAACCGCCGCACCGACCTGTCCCCCTCCTGATCCGAAAGGTATCCCAATGCTGAAATCGCTGCTTGCCGCCGCATCCCTGATCGCGATGGCCGCCCCCGCGCTGGCCCAGACCGACATCCGCTTCACCCTGGGCTGGAAGACGCAGGGGTCGGATGCGCCCATCCTGCTGGCCCAGCAGAAGGGCTATTTCGAGGAGGAGGGCCTGAACGTCACCATCGACCAGGGCGAGGGGTCCGCCGCCACCGTCACCCGGATCATGTCGGGCACCTATGACGCGGGCTTTGGCGACATCAACGCCATCATCCAGAACGCCGCCGAACGCCCCGACCAGACCCCGGTCATGGTCTATCAGCTGTGGAACGATCCGCCCTTCACGGTCGTGACCCGCAAGGAAAGCGGCATCACGACCCCTGCCGATCTGGCGGGCAAGACCCTGGGCGGCGCGCCCGGGACGCCCACGACCAAACTGCTTCCGGTCTTTGCGCGCATGAACGACGTCGACCTGGACAGCATCACCATCGAAAGCCTGGCGCCGAACCTGACCGAACCCATGCTGATCCGCGGCGACATCGACGGGGCGATGGTGTTCAACATCACGGCCTGGTTCAACCTGATCAACAACCGCCAGGACCCTGCCGCCGATTTCAACTGGCTGAACTTCGGCGATCACGGTCTGGACCTCTATGCCAACGGGGTCATGGTCTCTCAGGCGATGATCGCCGACAACCCTGACGCCGTGACCGGCCTGGTCCGTGCGATCAACCGCGCCGCGGTCGAGATCGCCCAGGACCACGAGGCAGGCGTCGATGCCGTCCTGGCCTTCGACAACCTGGCCAATCGCGACCTCGAGATGGCGCGGATGATGTTTTCGTACGAGAACCTGATCGCCTCGGACGAGGTGACGCGGATCGGTCTGGGCGATCTGGATGACGACCGCCTGTCGCGCGCCATCGACATCGTCGCCGAGGGCTATCAGCTGCAGACCACGCCCGAAGCCGGGCAGGTCTTCGACCGCAGCTTCCTGCCGCCGCTGGACGACCGCCAGCTGGTCCTGGCCGACTGATGGCGGCCGCCGCGATGCAGCCGATGGCCACCAGCCCGCACCCGCTGGCGACACGGGCCGGGGCGGACGTCCTGCAGCGCGGCGGCACCGCGGCCGAGGCCGCCGTGGCGATGGGCGCGGTCCTGGCCGTGGTCATGCCGCATTTCTGCGGCTTGGGCGGCGACGCGGTCTGGCTCATGGCCGACCGCGACGGTTGGGCGACGACGCTGATGGGCATCGGCCAGGCGCCGGGCGTCCTGCCGGACCTGCCCGACGCCTTGCCCCTGCGGGGGCCGGGGTCGATGCTGACGACCGCTTGCGCCGTCGACAGCTGGGACCATGCCCTGCGCCTGTCTGCGTCCCGATGGAGCGGGGCGATGACGCCGGAGGCGCTGCTGGCACCCGCGCTGGCCCTTGCGCGCGACGGGTTTCGGCCCAGTGACAGCCAACGATTCTGGCTGGACTTTCGCGCCGCGGACTGGCCGGACTGGCCGGGCTTTGCGGCCCAGTTCGCCGCTGCCGGAAACGACCTGCTGCGCCAGCCGCAACTGGCCGAGATCCTGTCCCTGATGGTCCGGGACGGGTTGCGCAGCTTTTATCAGGGACCGGCGGCGCAGCGGATCGCCCAGGGCCTGGCCCAGGCAAGCGCGCTGCTGACCGCCGCCGACCTTGCCGCGACGCACAGCCGGGCCGCGCAACCGTTGTCCCAGCCCTATCGCGACCTGATGCTGCTGGCGCCGCCGCCGCCCACGCAGGGGATAACCACGCTGGCCATCATGGGCATCCTCGACCGGCTGCGGATCCCCCGCGACCCCGCAATGCGAACCCATCTGCTGGTCGAGGCGGTCAAGCAGGCCTTCCTGGACCGCGGGCGTATCGCCGACCGGGACCACGCGGGGGACGACATATCGGCGCTGCTGTCCCCGGATCGGCTGGACGCCAAGGCGGGTGCGATCCGCGCGGATCGTGCACTGGCCTGGCCGCACAGGGTCCGGCATGGGGATACGGTGTTCTTCGCCGCGACGGACGGGCAGGGGCGCTGCGCATCGGTCCTGCAGAGCACCTATTTCGACTGGGGCAGCGGCTGCGTCATCGGTGATACCGGGATCATCTGGCACAATCGTGGCGCAAGCTTTGCCACCGATCCGACCCACCCGAATGTCATCGCCCCCGGAAAGCGGCCCTTCTATACGCTGAACCCCGGCATCGCGCTGAAGGATGGCCGGCCGCATCTCCTCTATGGCACGCAGGGCGCGGATGGCCAGCCGCAGACACTGGCCGTCCTGCTGAGCGGCCTGATCGACCTGGGGCTGTCGCCCGAGGCAGCCTTGGCGCAGCCGCGCTTTCTTCTGGGGCGAACCTTTTCGGACAGCCGCGACAGCCTCAAGGTCGAGGCCTCCCTGGGCGACGCGGCGATCGCCTCCCTGGCCGCAATGGGGCATGAGACGGCCGAACTGCCGGCCCTGTCCCCGATCTTCGGCTGCGCAGGCGCGATCCGCATCGACGCGACGGGGAGTTCTGGCGCGCATGATCCCCGGGGCGAGGGGCTGGCCCTCTGACGCCGCCATCGGCCGCGTCGTGGGGGATCAGCCGCCGCCGATGTAGGGTGCCCGGTATCGGTGGAACGCCGTGCCGGTCCCGGCCATGGGCCGTGCACCATGTCCGCATGACGGATCACCCTCGCCAAGATAACGATGCTGTGCCAGCCTTGCCCGAATGAGACCTGCCTTCGCCCTTCTTGTCAGACGCACCCTGCGCTGGTGGCGTCGCGACTTGTATCCCGTCCTGCGCATTGCGGCCGACCGGGCCCTGCGACAGGTGCAGTTCTGGGTGCTGGCGCTGCTGATCGGCATCGCGGCGGGATTTGCGGCGCTTGGGTTCAGACTGGGTATCTCGGGGGTTCAGACGGCCCTCTACGGCGCCGACGACCTGACCCTGGCCAGCGTCGCGCGCGACCTGCCTTGGAGTTGGGTGCTGGTGGTGCCGGTCCTGGGCGGACTTGTCGTCGGGCTGATCCTGGACCGCTTTACCCCAGACGGGCGCGTGCGCGCCGTGTCCGACGTGATCGAGGGCGCGGCGCTGGACGGGGGCCGGGTCGAGGTCCGCGAGGGTCTGGCATCGGCCGCGGCCTCGCTGATCACGCTGGGCACCGGCGGCAGTTCCGGGCGCGAGGGGCCTGTCGTGCATCTGGCCGGCGTCGTCTCGACCGCAGTCGCGCGGCGCATCAAGGCCAGCCCGGTGACCGGCAGGGAGCTGTTGGGATGCGCCGTTGCGGGTGCGGTCGCCTCCAGCTTCAATGCGCCCATCGCCGGGGCGCTTTTCGCGCATGAGGTCGTGCTGCGGCATTTCGCGACGCGCGCCTTTGCCCCGATCGCGATCGCCGCGGTGGCGGGCACGGTCATCAACAGGCTGCAGTTCGGCGGCCTGACCGAATTCATGCTGCCGGTCGAGCCTGACCTGGCCTTCCATATCGAATTGCCCGCCTTCATGGTGCTGGGCCTTGTCTGCGCGCTGGTCGCGGCGGCGATGATGGGCGGGATCTTTCGCGCCGACAGCCTGGCGACGCGGGCGATGGCGCGGATCGGCTGGCCGCGCTGGTCCCGGCCCGCGCTGGCGGGGCTTGCCCTTGGCGTGATCGCCATTCCCTTTCCGCACATCATCGGCGTGGGCTATGAAACCACCGCCGCGGCGCTGTCCGGCCAGATCGGCCTGGGGCAGGCGGTCATGTTCGCGGTCGTCAAGGCGTTGGCGGTCGCGATCACGCTGGGCGGGCGCATGGGGGGCGGGGTGTTCTCGCCCGCGCTGGTCATGGGGTCGCTGACCGGCCTGGCCTTCGGGATCATCGCCACGACCCTTGCGCCCGGCTATTCCGGCAGCGTCAACGTCTATGCCTTTGCCGGCATGGCCGCGGTCGGCGCGGCGGTCCTGGGCGCCCCCATCTCGACCGCGCTGATCGTGTTCGAGATGACCGGAGACTGGCAGACGGGCATCGCGGTGATGACCTCGGTCTCGCTCAGTTCCGCCCTGGCATCGACCCTGGTCAGGCGGTCGTTCTTTCTGACCCAGCTGGAGCGGCGGGGCATCCATCTCTCCGAAGGGCCGCAGGCCTGGCTGCCCCATCAGCTGCGCGTCACGCCGGTCATCCGCGCGCTGGACGCCCCGGACGCCCCGACCGAGGATCTGGTCCGCGCCATGGCGGAACGCGGTCCGACCGTGGCCCCGACCACCACCCTGGCCGAGGCCCTGCCGCTGTTCGAACGAAGCGGCGCGGTGTTTCTGGCCGTGACGGCCTGCGACGGCCCGGACGACCCCCTGCGCCTGATCGGCAGCGTCCATCACGTCGACGTCCTGCGCGCCCTGAACCAGGCCCTGGAACAGACCGCCGCCGAAGAGCACGGCTGACACCGCGGCGGCCCCATGCCCGCGGTGCCTGTCACCGTGGCCGGCGGGTCATTGACGCCGGTCCGGGGCGGGCCCAGAAATGGACGCGAACCAGCGGAGGGCGGGGCGATCTGCAACCTTTACAACCACACGACGCCGCAGGAGGCGCTGGTCCGGTTGATCGACGGGCTGACGGACCGGTCGGGAAACCTGGCGCCGGGCAGCGTCTATCCCGACCAGATGGCGCCGATCATCCGGAACGGCGCGGACGGGCCGGAGCTGGTCAAGGCGCGGTGGGGCATGCCGTCGCCGCGCTTTGCGCTGAAGACGGAGCGCGACCCGGGCGTCACGAATGTCCGCAATTTGGAGTCGCCCCATTGGCGGCGCTGGCTTGGCCACGAGCATCGTTGTCTGGTGCCGCTGACCAGCTTTTCCGAACCGCGCGGCAAGGGCAAGGGCGTGCAGTGGTTCGCACCCGCCGACCCAGGTTCGACCCTGTTCTTCGCCGGGATCGAGACGCGCGGCTGGCGATCGGTCCGCAAGGTCAAGGATGGAGAGACGGTCGACGACCTCTATGCCTTTCTGACCTGTCCTCCGAACGCCGAGGTCGCGCCGATCCATCCCAAGGCGATGCCGGTGATCCTGACGCGCCCCCAGGAATGGCACGCCTGGCTGGACGGCATACCGGCGACTGAGCTGCAGCGGCCGCTGCCCGACGGGACATTGACGCTGGTCGAGGCGCCGGTGTGATGCCCAGGGGCCATCCCGAGTCACGCGTCGCGCGGGTCCGTCCGTGGCGCAACGGACCGCCAGCCTTGGAAAGGAGCGATGGGACATGCATGTGGACCTGACCCGCTGGTCACTGCCCCCGGCCCCCGCGCGGGCGCCGATCATCGGACGATACGTGCGGCTGGAACCGCTTCAGGCCGGTCATGCAGGGACGCTTTACGCGGCCGCATCCGCGGACGGGGCCGATGACCGCTTTCGCTGGCTTTTCGAGCATCCGCCCCAGGATCGTGACACCTTTGCGGATTGGGTCGAGCATGCATCGACATCGGCAGACCCTATGTTCTTTGCGGTGGTCGATGCAGCGACTGGACGCGCCGAGGGTCGTCAGGCGTTGATGCGGATCGACCGCACCCATGGCGTGATCGAGATCGGCAGCATCATGTGGGGCCCCGCCCTGCAGCGCAGCCGCATGGCGACCGAGGCGCTGTTCCTGTTCGCCGACCACGTCTTTGCGTTGGGCTATCGGCGGTTCGAATGGAAATGCAACGACCTGAACGCGCCTTCGAAACGGGCCGCCCTGCGTTTCGGTTTTCGGCCCGAGGGGGTCTTTCGGCAGCACATGGTCGTCAAGGGGACCAACCGCGACACGGCCTGGTTCGCGATGACCGATCAAGACTGGCAGGAACTGCGGCCCGGCTATCTGGCGTGGCTGGCGCCCGACAATTTCGACGCCGATGGCGGGCAGCGATCCACGCTTGGGGCCTGTCTGCGCGGCGGCGCATGACGGGTGCATCCCGCGCCGCCGGGCGCGGGGTGCAAGGATCACCGGTCGGCAATCAAATCTTGTCGCGCCCCGTGGCCACGATGCAGATCAACGAGATCACGGCGGCGCCCAGCAGATAGTATCCGACCTGCGCCATGCCATAGTTCATCTGCAGCCAGGTTGCTGCATAAGGTGCCAGCGACGCGCCGAAGATGCCGGCAAAGTTGAACGTCAGCGACGACCCGGTATAGCGGACCTGGGCCGGGAAGGGCGCGGCCAGCGCCGCCCCGATGACCCCATAGGTCAGGCCCATCAGCATCAGGCTGATCGTGACGAACAGATAGACGCTGGCCTCGTTCTGGGCGCTGCCCTGCATCAGCGACCCGAAGGACAGGGCAAAGGCCCCGATCAGGATGGTCACGATGATCAGGAAGCCATAGCGCCCGGTGCGATCCGCGATCTTGCCCGCGACGGGGATCGTCAGGCCGAAGACGACCGATCCATAGATCTGGATCAGCAAGGCATCCTTGAACGGGATCCCCAGGACCTTGACGTTGTAGGACAGCAGCCACGCCGTCGCCAGATAGAACAGCACGAAGGTCGCCAGCGCTGCGAAGGTGCCCAGGAACACGCTCAGCTTGTGATGGCGGAACAGTTCGGCCAGGGGGACGGATACGCGCTTGTCCTTCTTCACGGCCTCGGCGAATTCGGGGGTCTCGGTGATGGACAGGCGGATCCACAGGCCGATCCCGACCAGCAGGATCGACGACAGGAATGGCAGCCGCCAGCCCCAGGCCAGCAGCTCGTCCTGGGTGATGAAGTGCAGCAGCACCCAGAAGAACCCCGATGACAGCAGAAGACCGACGGGCGCGCCCAGCTGCGGAAACATCCCGTACCAGCTGCGCTTGCCCTCGGGTGCGTTCTCGGTCGCCAGCAGGACGGCCCCGCCCCATTCGCCGCCCAGGCCGAAGCCCTGTCCGAACCGGCACAGCGCCAGCAGCAGCGGCGCCCAGACGCCGATCTGGTCATAGGTCGGCAGCAGGCCGATGGTGACGGTCGACACCCCCATCGTCAGAAGCGCGGCGACAAGCGTGGCCTTGCGGCCGATGCGGTCGCCGTAATGGCCAAAGACGATGGCCCCCAACGGCCGCGCGAAGAACGCGATCGAGAAGGTCGCAAAGGACGCCAGCAGCGCCGTGGTCGGGTCCGATCCCGGAAAGAACAGCGACGGAAAGATCAGCACCGCGGCCGTCGCATAGATGTAGAAGTCGAAGAATTCGATCGTCGTGCCGATGAGGCTGGCCGTCAGGACCTGGGCGGGCGAATTGGCGGGGGCCGCGCCGGCGGGCGGGGCGGATGGTCGGGTGGATGTCATGGCGGGTCCATAGGGCGCATGATTTCAGAGGATCTCGGCCCGTGCGCTGCGACCGGCGCTGATGATGCAGCCCTGATGCGTCGGCCTGTACGGAGGAGGATCGTCGGATGGCCGTTCCGTCGTGAACGACCGGTGCCGACTTAACCGGACGACCGGCGGTGTCAAGTTTGCACATGTCGGGCGGCCCGCCCTTGCATGACGCTGCCCGACGCGCTCAGGTGGGGCGGGGCGTCCCCCCGCAGGCGATGTCGATCACGGAAGGCCAGGCCATGTCGAATTTCTCCAGAACGCAACGCATCCGCAAGGAGGTCGTCTGGACCGATGGCGGCGTCGTCGCCGCGCAGCATCGCAAGGCGGCCGAGGTCGGCGCCGCGGTCCTGGCCGCCGGGGGCTACGCGATGGACGCGGCGGTCGCGACATCCTTTGCGGTGGGCGTGGTCGAGCCGTGGATGTCGGGTCCGATGGGTGGCGGCATGATGACCCTATGGCGCGCGGGTGAACAGCGGGCCGAGACGATCGAGTTCGGGATGCGCGCACCCGCGGGCCTTGACGTCGCCGACTATCCGCTGGAGCCGGGGCGGCAGGCGGCGGACCTGTTTCCCTGGACGCGCGTCAGGGACGACCGCAATATCTATGGCGCGACCTCTGTCGCGGTGCCGGGAACGGTCGCCGGGATGGCGCTGGCCCATCGGCGGTACGGGACACGCGACTGGGGCGATCTGCTGGCCCCCGCCGTGGCCTTGGCAGAGGAGGGGATGCTGCTCGACTGGTATTCGTCGCTGTTGATCGCGTCCGCGGCGCGCCAGCTGGCGCAGGACCCCGATGCGGCGGCGCTGTTCCTGGCGGACGGGCAATGGCCCGACATCGCCGGTTGGACCACGGCCTCGGCCGCGCGCCTGGATCAGCGCGTCCATGCGGCCACCCTGCGACGGCTGGCCGATCACGGTGCCCAGGATTTCTATCACGGCGACATCGGCCGGATGCTGGTCGACGACGTGCGCGCCAAGGGCGGCAGCCTGTCGATGGAGGATCTGCGCAGCTATCAGCCAGAGGCCCGTGCGCCCCGGACGGTCCGCTATCGCGATGCCGTCATCCATGCGCCGTCGGGTCTGTCCGCGGGGGCCGAACTGGTCACGGCCCTGCAGCAGATGCAGGCGGCCTTCGATCCCGGTGATGCGCCGTCGGCGGCCAGCTATGCCGCGCTGGCGTCAGGCCTGGGCGATGCCTATCGCGACCGGCTGGCCCATGCGGGCGACACAGGCGAAAGCCCGCGCGCCCCGGCCTGCACCACCAGCTTCAGTGTCGTGGACCGGCACGGCAACATGGTGAACGTCACCCAGACCCTGCTGTCGATGTTCGGCAGCCATGTCGTGTCCGGGCAGACCGGGATGCTGCTGAACAACGGCATCATGTGGTTCGACCCCGAGCAGGGCCGACCGAATTCGTTGGCGCCGGGCAAGCGGTGCCTGATGAACGTCTGTCCCACCGTGGGGCAGGTGGGTGACCGGATGTTCGCCATCGGCGCGTCGGGCGGGCGCAAGATCCTGCCCGCGGTGGCCAACCTGGTCAGCTTCATGGTGGATTTCGGGATGGACCTGGAACAGGCGTTCCACACGCCGCGGATCGACGCCTCTGCCGCGACAGGCACGGTCATGGACGAGGATCTGCCGCAGGACGTGGCGCAGGCGCTGGCCGCCCTTGGCCCCGTGAAGACCGCCAAGCGGACGGTCCATCCCTATGCCTTCGCCGTGCCCGCGGGCGTGATGCGCCAGGCGGGCCGGAACTGCGGCGCGACCGAGATCATGAGCCCCTGGGGCGACGCCGTCTGCGAAGCGGACGTGTGATCGCCAAGCGTCATCCGCAGCATCTGCGGGTGACGCAACAACCCTGCGGCGCGGGATCTGGGTGCATTTGTGGGTGAATGGTGCTGTGAGAGAGGATTGAACTCTCGACCTCACCCTTACCAAGGGTGTGCTCTACCACTGAGCTACCACAGCAACGTGAGGGGGCGTTTAGACAAAGGTTTCGACCCCTGCAAGGGGGTCCGAACGATTTTTCGGGATTTTGACGATTGATCGCGCGCGGCGTGTGCGTTTGCTGGACGTGCGGCCCGCGCGGCGCTAACAGGACTGCCATGACCGACCGACGCAATGACAAGCCAAGCCCCGACAGCCGCGAGGAACGCCTGCGACAGGCGCTGCGCGCGAATCTGGCACGGCGCAAGGAACAGGCGCGGGCGCGGGCGGATCGGGACGACAACAAGACTGCCCCGGGTGCGGGCGGCGAGACAGGCAAGGACAGCTGATGGACCAGATCATCGTCACGGGGAACGGCCCCCTTCACGGGGAAATCCCCATTGCGGGTGCCAAGAACGCCTGCCTGACGCTGATGCCCGCGACGCTGTTGACCGATCAGCCGCTGACGCTGACCAATGCGCCCCGCCTGTCCGACATTCGCACCATGACCGCGCTGCTGGGCTCGCTTGGGGCCGAGGTCGCCAGCCTGCAGGAGGGCCAGGTTCTGGCGCTGTCCAGTCATGCGATGACCAGCCACCGGGCGGAATACGACATCGTGCGCAAGATGCGTGCCTCGATCCTGGTGCTGGGGCCGATGCTGGCACGGGACGGCGTGGCCGAGGTGTCGCTGCCCGGCGGCTGCGCGATCGGCGCGCGGCCCGTGGACCTGCACCTGCGCGCGCTGGAGGCGATGGGGGCAACGCTGGACCTGTGCGAGGGCTATGTCCACGCCAAGGCACCGGCGGGGGGCCTGAAGGGCGCGGTATTCGAGTTCCCGGTCGTGTCGGTGGGCGCGACGGAAAACGCGCTGATGGCCGCCACGCTGGCGCGCGGCACGACCGTCCTTAAGAACGCCGCGCGCGAGCCCGAGATCGTCGATCTGGCCCGCTGCCTGCGTGCGATGGGCGCCCAGATCGAGGGCGAGGGGACGGGGACCATCACCATCCAGGGTGTGCAGGCCCTGCATGGCGCGACGCATCCTGTGGTGACCGACCGGATCGAACTGGGCACCTATATGCTGGCGCCCGCCATGTGCGGCGGCGAAGTCGAGCTGCTGGGCGGCCGGATCGAGCTGCTGGCGGCCTTCTGCGAGAAGCTGGACGAGGCCGGGATCAGCGTCGAGGAGACCGAGCGCGGGCTCAAGGTCGCGCGCAGGAACGGCCGCGTGCGCGCCGTCGATGTCCGGACCGAGCCCTTTCCCGGTTTCCCCACCGACCTGCAGGCGCAGTTCATGGCACTGATGTGCCTGGCCGAGGGCACATCGGTGCTGGAGGAGACGATCTTCGAGAACCGCTTCATGCACGCGCCCGAACTGGCCCGCATGGGCGCGCAGATCGAGGTTCATGGCGGCCATGCGACCGTCACCGGGGTCGAGAAGCTGCGCGGGGCGCCGGTGATGGCCACCGACCTGCGCGCCTCGGTCAGCCTGATCCTGGCCGGGATGGCCGCACAGGGGCAGACGACCGTCAGCCGCGTCTATCACCTGGATCGGGGTTACGAACATGTCGTGCGCAAGCTGCGCGGCGTGGGTGCCCATATCGAACGCGTCAAGGAGGAGTGATCCATGGCAGAGGATGCCCGTTTCGCCGATGCCGACCCCCGGCCGCTGGCCCTGAGGGCCGAGGACGAGGCCGACCTGCGCATCCTGTCCTCGCTGGTCCAGGATGCGGTGCTTACAGGCGCCGACATCAGCCATGATGCCAAGGCGCGGCGGCTGTCGCTTCTGATCACGCGCTTTCGGTGGGAGGATGCCGCGGACGCCCGGACGCAGAACCGCGAATTCGAACGCGTGCGTTCGGTGCTGGTCATCAGCGACGTGATGCGCGTCGTCAGCGACGGCGTCGGGCACGACGGGGACACCGTCCTGTCGCTGCTGGCGATCCGTTGGCAGGCCGGAGAGGACGGGACAGGTCGCCTGTCGCTGGATTTCGCGGGGGACGGGACGATCCTGGCCGATGTCGAATGCATCAATCTGGACCTGCGCGACGTGACGCGCCCGCATCGGGCGGTGTCGGGCAAGGCACCGCGGCATCCGGACTAGGGCCGCTTCCGGGTCTTTGGGCAAGAACGAAGCCCGCGGCATCCTGTCCGCCCCCTGACGCTTGAGCCGGGCGGGGGCGCAGGATAGGGGCGCGCGGGAACACGAAGGGAATGATGATGCCGGTCTTTCTGAACAGCACCGATGCCGATTTCGAACAGGGCTTCCGCGCGATGCTGGGTGCCAAGCGCGAGGATTCGTCGGACGTGAACGACGCGGTCACCGCCATCATCCGCGATGTCCGCGACCGCGGCGACGCGGCCCTGTGCGATCTGACGACCCGGTTCGACCGGCTGGACCTGACGCCCGCCACGCTGCGCTTCTCTCCCGAGGAGATCGCGGAGCAGGTGGCCCGCGTGACGCCCGAGGACCGCGCGGCCCTGGCCCTGGCGGCCGAGCGTATCCGCGCCTATCACGCCCGCCAAATGCCCGAGGATGCCAGCTGGACCGACCCCGAGGGCGCGACCCTGGGCTGGCGGTGGAGTGCCGTGTCGGCGGCAGGCCTCTATGTGCCGGGCGGGCAGGCGGCCTATCCCTCCAGCGTGCTGATGAACGCGATCCCGGCGCGGGTGGCGGGGGTGGAACGGCTGGTCATCTGCGTGCCGACGCCGGACGGGGTGATCAACCCGCTGGTCCTGCTGGCGGCGCAGCTGTCGGGGGTGGATGAGATCTATCGCATCGGTGGCGCGCAGGCGGTGGCGGCGATGGCTTACGGCACGGAGACCATCGCGCCGGTCGACAAGATCACCGGTCCCGGCAACGCCTATGTCGCGGCGGCCAAGCGGCAGGTGTTCGGCCGCGTGGGCATCGACATGATTGCGGGCCCGTCCGAGGTTCTGGTCATCGCGGACGCGGACCAGAACCCCGAATGGCTGGCCTGGGACCTGCTGGCGCAGGCCGAGCATGACGCGGATGCACAGTCGATCCTGATCACCACCGACCCCGCCATGGCCCGCGCGGTCGCGGCAGAGGTCGAGCGGATCATACCGACGCTGGATCGCGCGGCCATCGCGGGGGCCAGCTGGCGTGATTACGGCACGCTGATCGTCGTGGATGACCTGGATCAGGCCGCAGCCCTGTCGAACCGCATCGCGCCCGAGCATCTGGAACTGTGCGTGGCCGACCCCGAGGGGCTGGCGGCCAAATGCATCCACGCCGGCGCGATCTTTCTGGGCGCGCATACGCCCGAGGCGGTGGGCGATTATGTCAGCGGCCCGAATCACGTCCTGCCCACGGCGCGGTCGGCGCGGTTCAGTTCCGGCCTGTCGGTGATGGACTTCCTCAAGCGCACCACCATGGCGCGGCTGACGCCGGGGGCATTGGCCGCGATCGGCCCCGCCGCGGTGCGTCTGGCCGCATCCGAGGGCTTGCAGGCGCATGGCGCTTCGGTTCAGGCTCGGCTGGGGACATTGAACGAAAGACCGCTGGAATGAGCCGCATCACCCGGATCGAGATCGACGACAGCGCCATCGCCCCGGCCACGCCGGAAATGGAGCAGGAGCGGCGCGTCGCCATCTTCGATCTGATCGAGGACAACAGCTTTGCCGTTCCCGGCCGCGACGGGGGTGCCGCGCCAGACGGGCCTTTCGTGCTGGAGCTGTGCATCCGCGAAGGGCGGCTGGTCTTCGACGTCACCGCCGAGGATGCGACCAAGGTGGCCGAGTTCCACCTGTCCCTTGGGCCGTTCCGGCAGGTGGTCAAGGACTACTTCCAGATCTGCCAAAGCTATTTCGACGCGGTCAAGCGCCTGCCCCCAGCCCAGATCGAGGCGATCGACATGGCCCGGCGCGGCATCCACAACGAAGGCGCGCGCACCCTGCAGGAGCGGCTGGAGGGCAAGGCCAGCCTGGACATCGACACCGCGCGCCGCCTGTTCACCCTGATCTGTGCGCTGATCCCGCAGGGCTGATCCGATGACGCAGGACAAGATCCCCTCATCGGTTCTGTTCTGCTGCGACCACAATTCCATCCGCTCGCCCATGGCCGAGGGGATGATGAAGAAGTTCTATGGCCGCGCGGCCTATGTCCAGTCGGCGGGCGTGAAGAACGACATGGAGGTCGACGGCTTCGCCATCGCCGTCTGCGACGAGATCGGCGTGCCGCTGGCCAACCACCGCAGCCGCAGCTTCGAGGAGATGCAGGACTGGGGCGACGACCTGGGCCAGTTCGACCTGATCGTGGCCCTGTCGCCGGCCAGCCAGCGGATGGCGCTGGAAATGACGCGTCATGCGCATCTGGACGTGGAATACTGGCCGATCATGGACCCGACCGGCCTTGCCGAAGGGCGCGAGGCGCGGCTGGCGGCCTATCGCCAGACCCGCGACCAGATCGAGACGCGGATGCGCGCCCGCTTCGGCCCGCCGCACGACCTGGCCTAGCAGCGGACGTCCCGGTCCTGGCGCCAATGGGCGGGCACGTCCCAGATGGGGCGGGACATCTCGGCGATCACGTCGTCGCGGGACAAACCGATGTCGCGCAGCTGGTCGTCGGACAGGCGCGACAGGTCGATGCGGGTGCGGCGTACGTCGAACATGGTCAATACGCGTTCCACCCACCAAGGGCGGGGCAGGATGCCATGGCCGGTCACCACGCGCAGCAGGGCGTTCTTCTGGGTCATCGTTCAGCCTCCTTGATTGAATGCATCAGCAATGATGATGGATATTGTTCCGATCATCTTTCCAGTTGATGAGTACCGTCCGAGGGCGTATTTGTGAAACGAATGGTTTTGATGTGATCCATCAGGGAAAATGGATGATGCGCAATCTGGATATCGCGACGCTGCGGTCGTTGCAGGCGGTCGCCGAATACGGTGCCGTCACCCGGGCGGCCGAGGCGCTGAACATGACGCAAAGCGCCCTGTCGATGCAGATGAAGCGGCTGGAGGAGGTGTTCGGCCGTCCCATGCTGGCCAAGGTCGGCCGGGGGGTCATCCTGTCGGATTTCGCGCAGGACCTGTTGGGCGAAAGCCGCAAGCTGGTGGCGCTGAACGATGCGATCCTGTCGCGCTATACCGGGCTGCAGCCCGAACAGAAGCTGCGCGTGGGTCTCAGCAGCGACTGGCTGTTCGCCAAGGTCGCCCAGACCGTGCGCGCCTTTCGCAAGGATTACCCCCGGGTCGAACTGGTCATGCGCGACGCCCGGACCAAGGACCTGCGGGCACAGATGCGGCGGGGCGAGCATGACGTCATCCTGACCACCGAATTCGAGGCGCCGGCGGGCGCGATCCATCTGGCCAAGGTCGATCTGGCCTGGGTGGGCGCGGTGGGCGGCAGCGCGTGGCAGGATCGGCCGCTGGCGCTGGCGACATCGTCGCACTGCGCCTATTACCCTGCGGCCATCGCCGCGCTGGATGCGGCAGGGATCGGATGGACCCACCCTGCCGGAGAGGGCGGGGACGAGAACTGGCACATCCTGGCCGCCGCCGATCTGGGCGTCACCGTGCGCCCCCGCGGCATTCCGCAGGCGGGGCTGGAGGATGTGGTACATGGCGGCGGGCTGCCGCCGCTGCCGCCGACCTGGTTGAACGTCTATGTGGCGGACGGCCCGGCGCGGCGGACGGCCTCGGATTTCGCGGGCTATCTGCGCCGCGTCGTCTGCGAGGTCGCCGCCGCCGCCTGACGGATCAGACCACCACGCCCGCGCCTTCGGTCGCAGGCCCAGCATTGGCGCGGAAGGCCGCGAACAGCTCGCGTCCCAGGCCCTCGTGGCTGCCTTTGGGGTCGAAGACGGCGGCATCGCGGGTGTCGAAATCGGCCTCCAGGCATTCCAGCGTGCCGTTCGCCGCATCCAGCCGCACCCGGTCGCCGTCGCGCAGCCGCGCCAGCGGGCCACCCATCGCCGCCTCGGGCGAGACGTGGATCGCGGCAGGCACCTTGCCCGACGCGCCCGACATGCGCCCGTCGGTGACCAGCGCGACCTTGAGGCCGCGGTCCTGCAGGACCGCCAGCGTCGGGGTCAGCGAATGCAGTTCCGGCATGCCGTTGGCGCGCGGCCCCTGAAAGCGGACGACGACGATCGTGTCCTCAGTGAACTCGCCGGCGCGGAAGGCGGTCTTGACCGATTCCTGGTCCTGGAACACGCGGGCGCGGGCCTCGATCAGGTGGCGTTCGGGGGCGACGGCGCTGATCTTGATGACGCCGCGGCCCAGGTTGCCCTGCAGCTGCTTCAGCCCGCCCGTGGCTGCGAACGGATCGCCGGCGGGGCGCAGGATGCGGTCGTTCAGCGTGGTGCGCGCGCCGTCCTCCCACCGGATGGTGTCGCCGTCCAGCTTGGGTTCGCGGACATAGCTGTCCAGCCCCGACCCGGTGATCGTCTTGACGTCCGGGTGCAGCAGGCCCGCCTCCAGCAGCTGCCCGATCATGTAGCCCAGGCCCCCCGCCGCGTGGAAATGGTTCACGTCGGCCAACCCGTTGGGATAGACCCGCGCCATCAGCGGCACATTCTCCGACAGGTCGTGGAAATCGGCGATGTCGATGATGACGCCCGCCGCCCGCGCCATGGCGGGCAGGTGCAGGACCAGGTTGGTGGACCCGCCCGTGGCCATCAGGCCGACGATGCCGTTCACGAAGGCGCGTTCGTCCAGCACCTGACCGGCGGGGGTGTATTCGTTGCCCAGATTGGTGATCTGCGCCGCGCGCTGGACCGCGGCCACGGTCAGCGCCTCGCGCAGCGGCGTGTTCGGGTTCACGAAGCTTGAGCCAGGCAGGTGCAGGCCCATGAACTCCATCAGCATCTGGTTGGTGTTCGCGGTGCCGTAGAAGGTGCAGGTGCCAGCCGAATGATAGCTGGCCATCTCGGCCTTCATCAGCTCGTCGCGGCCGACCTCTCCGGTGGCGAATTGCTGGCGGACCTTGGATTTCTCGTCATTGGGCAGGCCCGAGGGCATCGGACCCGCGGGGACGAAGACCGCCGGGATATGCCCGAAGGTCGCGGCCGAGATGATCAGCCCCGGCACGATCTTGTCGCAGACGCCCAGGTACAGTGCCGAATCAAAGCAGTCATGCGACAGGGCCACCCCGGCGGCCAGCGCGATCACGTCGCGCGAGAACAGCGACAGCTCCATCCCCGGGCGGCCTTGCGTCACGCCGTCGCACATGGCCGGGACGCCGCCCGCGACCTGCACCGTGGCCCCCGCCGCGCGGCCCGCGGCGCGGATCACGTCGGGATAGCGTTCAAAGGGCTGATGCGCCGACAGCATGTCGTTATAGGCCGTCACGATCCCGATATTGGGCTTTCGCGTCGTCGCCATGTCGACCTTGTCGTCCATCGCGGCATAGGCATGGGCCTGGTTGCCGCAGGACAGGTGCGCACGGGCCGGGCCGTCCTGCGCCGCACGGGCGATCTTGGCCAGGTAGGCGCTGCGGCTGTCATGGGACCGCTCGCGGATGCGGTCGGTGACGCGGTCGATCATGGCGTGAAGGGTCATGGGTGCCTCCTCTGGCTTTGCGGCACTATACGCCGTTAGCGTTAACGGTTCAACCATCGGCGGTGGCCAGCCTTGTGCGCGGGGGTGGGAAATGTCAGATCGACCGCAAAAGGAGTTTTGCCATGAGCGAACTGCACAGCGACGACCAGACCGCCGGCCATCCCAACGATCGCGCCGTGATCCGGTTGCGCCCGAAATCCAAGCCGCAGGCGATCCGCCATGGCTTCCCCTGGGTCTTTGCCGACGAGGCGGTACTGGACCGCCGCACCAAGGCGCTGCCCCCCGGCGGCCTGGCGGTGCTGGAGGATGCCGAGCGTCAGCCGCTGGCCCTGGTGACAGTGAACCCGGTCAGCAAGATCATCGCCCGCGTGATGGACACCGACCCGGGCGCGGTGATCGACGGCGCCTGGCTGCGCGCGCTCCTTACCCACGCCCTGCAGATGCGCCAGCGGATCTATGACGAGCCCTTCTATCGTCTGGTCCATGCCGAGGCCGACGGCCTGCCGGGCCTGGTCATCGACCGCTTCGGCGACGCGGCGGTGATCCAGCCCAACGCGGCCTGGGCCGACGGCATGGCCGAGGACATCGCCGATGCGCTGATCGAGGTCGCGGGCGTCTCCACGGTCGTCCTGAACGGGCAGGGGCGGTCGCGCGGCCTGGAGGGTCTGGCCGAGCGGCTGGAGGTCATCCGCGGCACGGCCCCATCCGGCCCGGTCCAGGTGCGCATGAACGACGCGACCTATCTGGCCGACCTTCTGGGCGGGCAGAAGACGGGCCTGTTCTTCGACCAGCGCCCGAACCATGCCTTTGCGCAGCGGCTGGTGGATGGCGGCTCGGTCCTGGACGTGTTCAGCCATGTGGGCGGCTTCGGCCTGGCGGCGCTGGCGGCGGGGGCCGACAGCGCGCTTTGCATCGACGGCAGCGCGCCCGCGCTGGAGCTGGCACGGGGCGGTGCAGCCGCCATGGGTGCCGCGGACCGGCTGGAGACGCAGCAGTCGGATGCCTTCGACGCGCTGGAGGCCCTGGCCGAACAGGGGCGGACCTTCGACGTGGTGGTCTGCGACCCGCCGGCCTTCGCGCCGTCGAAGCCCGCGCTGGAAAAGGGCCTGCGCGCCTATGAGCGGGTGGCCAAGATGGCCGCGCCGCTGGTCGCGCCGGGGGGCTATCTGGTCCTGTGCAGCTGTTCGCACGCGGCCGACCTGACCGCGTTCCGCAATGTCAGCGCGCGCGGCATCGGGCGCGGCGGGCGGCGTGGGGTGCTGATCCATACCGGTCAGGCCGGTCCCGACCATCCGACCCTGCCGCAGCTGGCCGAGACGGGCTATCTCAAGGCGCTGTTCTTCCGGCTGGACTGATGCGCGCCGTCCTGGACGCCAATGTGCTATTCCCCACCATCCTGCGCGAGATCCTGACCGATCTGGCGCAGGTGGGGCTTTACCACGCGCTTTGGTCGGACCGCATCCTGGAGGAATGGCACCGCGCCGCCGCCCGCATAGGCCCTGATGCCGAAAGCGTCGCGGGGGCCCAGATCGCGCTTCTGCGCCTGCGCTTTCCGCAGGCGGTTCAGCCCGATGACGGGCAGGCGGCGATCGATCTGGACTTTCCCGACCCTGCCGACCGCCATGTGGTCGAGGCTGCCCTGGCCGGGGACGCATCCTTGATCGTCACCGCGAACCTACGCGATTTCCCGCAACGGATGATGGCCGGGCTGGGCCTGCGCGCCATCCATCCCGATGCGTTTCTGCTGGACCTTGTGGCGCGCGACCGGCCCAAGGTCCTGTCCACGCTGCAGGCCGCCCGCGACCGTGCAGAGGCCGCCGGCGGTGCCATGAGCATGGCCGAGATGCTGAAGCGCTGCCGCCTTCCGCGGCTGGCGCGTGCAGTGAAAGGTTGAACGGCATTGCTGTTATCGCTAACAAGGGGTAAGGCGAACGCCACCCAACAGGAGGACAGCATGGTCTCTCGTGTCATTCCGGTCGATGACTTCGACCTCGTGATCTTTGGCGCCACGGGCGATCTGGCCCATCGCAAGATCCTGCCCGGTCTCTACCGGCGCTTCAAGGCGGGACAGTTCCCGGCCACCAGCCAGATCATCGGCGCCGCGCGCACCGACCAGGACGACGACGCCTTCCGCGCCGAGGCGTCCAAGGCCATCTGCGAATTCGCGGGCGCCAAGGCGGACGACCCGCAGCTGGCCGAGTTTCTGGGCTTGCTGGGCTATGTCTCCATCGATGCCAAGGGCGAGGGCGGCTGGCAGGCGCTGAAGGACCGGATGCGCAAGGGCGCGGTCCATGCGTTCTATTTCTCGGTCGCGCCGGCGCTGTTCGGCGACATCGCGGAGCGTCTGGCGGGCCACGGCATCGCCGATGACGACAGCCGCATCGTGGTCGAAAAGCCGTTCGGCCGCGACCTGGCCAGCGCCAAGGCGCTGAACGCCACGCTGGCGCAGCATTTCAACGAACAGCAGATCTATCGGATCGACCATTACCTGGGCAAGGAAACCGTCCAGAACCTGATGGCGGTGCGCTTCGCCAACGTGCTGTTCGAGCCGCTGTGGAATGCGCAGTATGTCGACCACGTCCAGATCACCGTGGCCGAGACCGTGGGCGTGGCCGGACGCGGCAGCTATTACGACAAGTCCGGCGCGATCCGGGACATGGTCCAGAACCACATGATGCAGCTTCTGTGCCTGATCGCGATGGAGCCGCCCTATCACTTCGACCCCGACGCCGTGCGCGACGAAAAGCTGAAGGTGATCCGCGCGCTGGAGCCGTTGGAGCCCGCCGACATCGTCCGCGGTCAGTATCAGGGCGAGGGCAGCGACTATCTGACCGACGCCGAGAACCCCGATTCGCGCACCGAAAGCTATGTCGCGATGAAGGTTCGGATTTCCAACTGGCGCTGGCAGGGCACACCCTTCTATCTGCGCACCGGAAAGAAGCTGCGCGCGCGGACCAGCGAGATCGCGATCACCTTCAAGGAACCGCCGCATTCGATCTTCGACGACAGCGGCCATCCCAAGGCCAACGAGCTGGTCATCCGCCTGCAGCCGAACGAGGGCATGAACCTCAAGGTGATGATCAAGGAGCCGGGGCCGGGCGGCATGCGCCTGGTGCAGGTGCCGCTGGACATGTCCTTTGCCGATGCCCTAGGGCCGGAGGGCGCGGACATGCCCGACGCCTACGAGCGGCTGATCATGGACGTGATCCGCGGCAACCAGACGCTGTTCATGCGCGGTGACGAGGTCGAGGCGGCCTGGGCCTGGACCGACCCGATCATCAAGTCCTGGGAGGAGGGCAAGCGCCGGCCCGAACCCTATGACAGCGGATCCTCGGGGCCCGAGGAGGCGTTGCGCCTGATGCACCGCGACAACCGTCGCTGGAGGGAGATCAGGGCATGAGCATGGATTTCAAGGAATACCCCGACCGCGAGATGCTGGCCCTGTCGGTCGCGGACCGCATCGCCTCGCAGCTGGCGCAGCATCTGCGTGGCAATGACCGCGCCACGCTGTGCGTGCCGGGCGGCACCTCTCCGGCGCCCGTGTTCGAGACGCTGTCGGGCACCGATCTGGACTGGTCCCGCGTCACCGTCGTCCTGGGCGACGAACGGTGGGTGGACGGCGATCACAAGCGGTCGAACTCTCGCCTGTTGCGGCGCCACCTGCTCAAGGACAAGGCGGCCGCGGCCGAGTATATCGACCTCTATACCGGCGACGCCTCGCCCGATCTGGCGACCGATGGCCTGGCAGAGCGGCTGGCGCCGACGCTGCCGTTGACGGTGGTGCTGCTGGGCATGGGCAACGACATGCACACCGCCAGCCTGTTCCCCGGCGCCGATCACCTGGAGGCCGCGATGGCCGCAGGCGCGCCTCCCGTCATGGCCATCCGCGCCGATGGCGCCGAGGAGCCGCGCATCACCCTGACGCGACCGGTTCTGGCCGACGCGCTGAACATCCACGTCCTGATCATGGGCCCCGAAAAGCGCGAAGCGCTGGAGCGCGCGCAGAAGTCGGACCCGATGCAGGCGCCGATCCGCGCCTTTCTTGACCAGGCCACCGTCCACTGGGCCGAATGAGGAACTGACATGACCGCACTTTGGAACCGCCTCAAGGATCATCGCAAGGCCCAGGGGTCGGGCCGGATCGAGGCGCTGTTCGACGCCGACCGCGCCGCCGATTACCGGGTGCAGGCGGACGGACTGACCTTCGACTATTCCAAGACGATGATCGACGCGGGCGCGCGCGATCTGCTGCTGGAACTGGCGGCCCCCGTGGCGGCCCGCCGCGACGCGATGTTCGCGGGCGAGAAGATCAACGAGACCGAAGGCCGCGCCGTCCTGCACACCGCGCTGCGCAACCTGCAGGGCAGCGTCACCGTCGACGGCCAGGACGTCATGCCCGCGGTGCGCGAGACGCATCAGCGCATGAGCCGCTTTGCGACCCAGGTCCGCGACGGCGGATTTGCGGGGCAGGGCGGTCGCATCACCGACGTGGTCAATATCGGCATCGGCGGGTCGGACCTTGGCCCGGCCATGGCGGTGCTGGCGCTGGCGCCCTATCACGACGGGCCGCGCACGCATTTCGTCAGCAACGTGGACGGTGCCGACATCGCCGACACGTTGAAGGGGCTGGACCCTGCGACCACGCTGGTGATCGTCGCCTCCAAGACCTTCACCACCATCGAGACGATGACCAATGCCCAGACTGCCCGCGACTGGATGGCCGCCTCGGTCACCGATCCGGGCGCGCAGTTCGTGGCCTTGTCCACTGCCGCCGCCAAGGCCGCCGATTTCGGCATCGCCGAAGACCGTGTCTTCGGCTTCGAGGATTGGGTCGGCGGGCGCTATTCCGTCTGGGGCCCGATCGGGCTGTCCCTGATGCTGGCCGTGGGGCCGCAGGCGTTCGACCAGTTCCTGGCCGGCGGCGCGGCGATGGACGCGCATTTCCGCACGGCCGAACCGGCGCAGAACCTGCCGGTGATGCTGGCCCTGACGGGCATCTGGCATCACCAGATCTGCGGTTATCCGACCCGCGCGGTGCTGCCCTATGACAACCGCCTGATGCGGCTGCCCGCCTATCTGCAGCAACTGGAGATGGAATCGAACGGCAAGCGCGTGGCGATGGATGGCAGCGATCTGGAGGTCGTGTCGGGCCCCGTCGTCTGGGGCGAACCCGGCACGAACGGCCAGCACGCCTTCTATCAGCTGATCCACCAAGGCACGATGCCAGTCCCCTGCGAGTTCATCCTGGCGGCGCGCGGGCACGAGCCGGACTTGGCGCATCACCACATCCTGCTGGCCGCGAACTGCCTGGCGCAGTCCGAGGCGCTGATGCGGGGACGGTCGCTGGACGAGGCGCGCGCCCTGATGCAGGCCAAGGGCCTTGAGGGCGCCGAACTGGACCGTCAGGCCCGCCATCGCGTGTTCCCCGGCAACCGGCCCTCGACCACGCTGCTGATGGAGCAGCTGACCCCGTTCGCCTTGGGCCAGATCGTCGCGCTGTACGAACAGCGCGTCTTTGTCGAGGGCGTGATCCTGGGCATCAACAGCTTTGATCAGTGGGGGGTCGAGCTGGGCAAGGAACTGGCCCTCAAGGTCGAACCGCTGCTGAAGGGAGAGGCCGCGCCCGGCCACGACCCCTCGACCGAGGCGCTGGCGGGGCTGATCCGGCAGATGCGCGGCTGACGCGCGCCCGAACCGTGGGACATCAAAGCCGCCCCGATCCGTCGGGGCGGCTTTTCCTTGGCGCCGCAAGCGGGTAGGGTCCGCCCGGCACAGCGAAAGGTCGGATCATGGCGTTCTTTACCAAACTGCGAGAGCGGCTGACGCGGTCCTCCTCCAAGATCGGGGCGGGGCTGGACGATATCGTCGGAGAGACCGCGACGGCTCCCGTCGCCCCCGCCGCGGCGCCCGAACCGTCGGGGCTGGTCGGGCGTCTGTTCGGCCGTGCCGAGGCGCAGGTCGAGGAGCCCCGCCGCGCCCTGGACGACGAGATGCTGGAGGAGCTGGAGGACATGCTGGTCCAGGCCGACCTGGGCGTCGAGACGGCCCTGCGCGTCACAGCCAACATCGCCGAGGGGCGCATGGGCCGGCGCATCTCCTCGACCGAGCTCAAACAGCTTCTGGCGACCGAGATCGGGCGCATCATGGCCCCGGTCGCGCGCCCCCTGCCGATCTATCCGAAAAAGCCGCAGGTTGTGCTAGTCGTAGGCGTCAACGGCGCGGGCAAGACGACCACCATCGGCAAGCTGGCCAGCCAGTTCCGCGCCGCGGGCAAGTCGGTGGTGATCGCCGCGGGCGACACGTTCCGCGCCGCGGCGGTCGAACAGCTGCAGGTCTGGGGCCAGCGGGCCGGCGTGCCGGTGATGGTCGCGCCGCAGGGCAGCGACCCGGCCAGCCTGGCATGGGACGCGATGGTCCGGGCCGAGGCCGATGGCGCCGACCTGCTGATGATCGACACCGCCGGCCGCCTGCAGAACCGCCAGGACCTGATGGAGGAGCTGGCCAAGATCGTCCGCGTGATCCGCAAGAAGGACCCCGACGCGCCGCACAACACCCTGCTGGTGCTGGACGCCACCACCGGCCAGAACGCCCTGAGCCAGGTCGAGACGTTTCGCAAGCTGGCCAATATCTCGGGGCTGGTGATGACCAAGCTGGACGGCACGGCGCGCGGCGGCGTGCTGGTGGCCTTGGCCGACCGCTTCGGCCTGCCGATCCACGCGATCGGCGTCGGCGAACAGATCGACGACCTGGACGCCTTCGATGCGGACGAATTCGCCCGCGCCCTGGTCGGTCTCTAGGCGTCCAGCAGCGCCTTGCGGTTGCGGTCGTGCCGCTGCACCAGGCGCCGGGCATGGCGACCCGACAGCAACGGCCGTGCGGGCGTCAGCGCGCGTCCCGCCGTCAGCTGCCTGATCCGCCGGGCGTTCTGCGCCCCAAGGGCGCGCAGGGCGACGGGACCGGGCAGCAGGCTTTCCGCCCATGCGCCCTCGGCCACCAGTACCTGATGATCGGCCAGCAGCACGTGCCAATAGGTGATGTCGCAACGCTCGCCCTGCACCGTGATGCCCGGAAGGCCCACCAGATGACGCGCCGCGACCAGAACCTCCGCCTCGCCGGTCATGCGCTCGGCGATGGGAGAGCGGATCAGCAGGCGGTGCTGGGGCGACACGACCAGATCGCGCCGGGGCTGGCCGGGGCCCAGGGCATGGGCCGCGATCCGGATCGGTCGCTGGTCGGGACGCTGGTCCAGATCGCGCGCCTGCATCCGGCGATGACCGATCCACAGGACCGGCTGATAGCCGTGGTCCATCGTCCGCAAAAGCGTGCCGGGACGCAGGTCCTGAACCCTGCACGGCCCGGATGCCGTCTGGATCAGCGTGTCCTGCGCGAAACAGGCCGACGCCGTGGGGGCAGGCCAGGGCTGGGCGTCGTCACCCGGCCCGAAGCTGCGAACGCCCGCATAGGTATAGCGCGCCCCGGGGTCGAAGACCGGCTCGATCCCGTTGTCATCGGGAATGGGGAAGATCAGAAGCGACTGGCGGGCCCCGAATTCGGTCCCGGCGCCATAATGCTCGTAGCTGCGCGGATACATGACGACATAGCTGTCTTTCGCATCAGAGGTGATGATCGAGGCGACGAAATTCGACATCTGCGTTCCCGCAGGGGTGATCTTTGCATTGTCCCCATGACCAAAGACCGCGTCATGGACCAGAAGCTGGTCCGTCTCATCGTATGTATAGGTGCCGCTGCGGAACGCGTCGTCGTCATCGCTGATCACGATCGTGCTGAGGACCGGGTCGTTCATCACGATCGGCGCGCCGTTCGACCACGGGGCGTCGGCCAGCAAGCCGATGCCGCCTGCCGGGATGACATTGCTGATCGTCAGGACCGTGATCGTGTGTTCCATGGAAAACCCTTGTGCTGCCGGTCGAACGAACCCGGCAGTCACATGTCACCGGGCAGTACCGGACCCTAGGGCGACAATGGTTAACGCTTGGTTAACCGATTTAGGAAAAGTTAACGTTTTCCGCAGGTCAGGCCGGGATCGACGCCGAGGTGCCGCGTTCGCGATAGGGCGTGCTGCCATATTGCGCACGATAGCATTTCGAGAAATGCGACGGGCTGGAAAACCCGGACGCCAGGGCGATCTCGATGATCGACATCTCGGTCTGCATCAGCAGGTTGCGGGCGCGGGAAAGCCGGGTTTCCATGTAGTACCGCTTGGGGCTGCGGTTCAGATAGCGGCGGAACAGGCGTTCCAGCTGCCGGGTGGACATGCCCGCATCCAGCGCCAGTTGGGCGGGGCTGACCGGGTCCTCCAGGTTCGCCTCCATCCGTGCGATGACGGCGGCTAGGCGCGGATGGCGCACGCCGATGCGGGTGGGGATCGACAGGCGCTGGCTGTCCTGGTCGGTTCGGATCGCGGTGTGCAGCATCTGGTCGGCCACGTCCGCGGCCAGCGCGTCCCCCTGCGCCAGCGCGATCAGGTGCAGCATCAGGTCGATCGAACTGGTCCCGCCCGCCGCGGTCAGCCGGTTGCCGTCATGGACGAAGACCGACCGGAACAGGTCGACCTCGGGGAAGGCCTCGGCCAGGCCGTCGTGGTTCTCCCAGTGGATGGTGGCCTTGCGGCCGTCCAGCAACCCGGCCTCGGCCAGGATCCAGGTGCCGGTGCAGACCGCCCCCATCGCCGCCCCGCCGCGCGCCTGCCGGCGCAGCCAGGCCAGCACCGGGCGCGTCGCCTCGCGCGCGATGTCGGTGCCGCCGCAGACGATCACGACCTCGTCCCGGCCGGGCGGGGGGGCGTCAAGGTCCAGCCCGCCGTCCAGCATCACCCGCGTCCCGTTCGAGCACGTCGCCACGTCGCCCCGCGGCCCGACCAGGCGCCAGTCGAACAGCGTCTGCCCCGACGCGCGGTTGGCCAGACGCAGGGGCTCGATCGCGGCCGTGAAGGGCAGCATGGTGAATCGATCCAGCAACAGGAAGGTGAAGCGTCGCGGTTTTTCGGATGGCATGGGGGCTATCTTTGCATGCGGTTGCGCCCCGCACCCAAACAGCCTTTTGACGCCACGGCAAGGGGGCTTTCCGGAGGGCCGCGGCAGACCCTTTTCCTGCCGACTGTTAGCGTTTATACCGACGCGACATTTTCAAGGAGCGCAGGACATGACGCAGCAGACCCGCAAGACCGCCACCCAGGATTGGGACAAGGCCGGCTGGCGCGCCTATCCGCGCGTCCAGATGCCCGACTATACCGATCCCGCCGCGCTGGCGGGGGTAGAGTCGCAGCTGCGCCGCTATCCCCCGCTGGTCTTTGCCGGAGAGGCGCGCCGCCTGCGCGCCCAGCTGGCGGATGCCGCCGCGGGCCGGGCCTTCCTGCTGCAGGGCGGTGACTGCGCCGAAAGCTTCAGCGAATTCAGCGCCGACAACCTGCGCGACACCTTCAAGGTGCTGCTGCAGATGGCCGTGGTGCTGACCTGGGGCGCGCAGATGCCCGTGATCAAGGTCGGGCGCATGGCGGGCCAGTTCGCCAAGCCGCGCAGCGCCCCGACCGAGGTGATGGACGGGGTGGAGCTGCCCAGCTATCGCGGCGACATCATCAACGGGTTCGATTTCACCCCCGAGGCCCGCATTCCCGACCCGACGCGGATGCTGGCGGCCTATACCCAGGCGGCGGCGTCGCTGAACCTGCTGCGCGCCTTCTCGACCGGCGGTTTCGCGGACATGCACCGCGTGCAAAGCTGGATCGCCGACTTCGTGGGCGGCCCCGAGGCCGCGCGGTACCGCGACATCGCCGGCCGCATCGGCGACGCGATGGCCTTCATGCAGGCGGCGGGCGTCAATTCCGACACCGCACATCAGCTGTCCAAGGTCGATTTCTACACCAGCCACGAGGCGCTGCTGCTGGAGTACGAGGAGGCCCTGGCCCGCATCGACAGCACCACCGGCCTGCCGGTGGCGGGGTCGGGCCACATGATCTGGATCGGCGACCGCACCCGTCAGCCCGATGGCGCGCATGTCGAGTTCTGCCGCGGCGTGCAGAACCCGATCGGCCTGAAATGCGGCCCGACGACCACGGCGGACAACCTCAAGGTGCTGATGGCCAAGCTGAACCCCGCCAACGAGGCCGGGCGCCTGACGCTTATTGCACGCTTTGGTGCGGGCAAGGTGGGCGACCACCTGCCGCGCCTGATCCGCGCGGTGCAGGACGAGGGCGCGAACGTCGTCTGGTCCTGCGATCCGATGCACGGCAACGTCATCAAGTCGTCGACCGGCTACAAGACGCGCGCCTTCGATTCGATCCTGCGCGAGGTCCGCGAATTCTTCGGCGTCCACAAGGCCGAGGGCACGATCCCCGGCGGCGTGCATTTCGAGATGACCGGCAAGGACGTGACCGAATGCACCGGCGGCGTGCGCGCCGTCACGGACGAGGATCTGTCGGACCGCTATCACACTGCCTGCGATCCGCGCCTGAACGCCAGTCAGTCGCTGGAGCTGGCCTTCCTGGTCGCCGAGGAACTGCGCGCCCGGCGCGAGGACGCCGCGCCCGTGCGGACCGCCGCCAACATCTGATCACGACAGGGCCCCGCCGATGCGGGGCCTTTTCATTTCCAGCGGCGGTGGACCCAGAACCACTGGTCCATGTGGCGCCGCACCAGCATCTCCAGATCGTCGTTCAGCGCCTGCATCATCGCGCGGGAATCGCCATGCGCGATGGGCGCGCCGACATGGACCTTGAAGGACAGCCCGTCCGGCTGGCGGATGCCGCAGATCGGTACCAGCAGCGCGTCATAGCGGCGGGCCAGGTCCGCCGGCGTCAGCACCGTCCGCGTGGGCAGGTCGAAGAACCGCAGCTCCGCCCCCTCGCGGTCGAACTGATCGAAACCCAGGGCCAGCCAGCCGCCACCCTTGAGAAACCGCAGCATCGCCGCCAATCCGGCCCGGCCGCGCGGGAACAGCGGCTCGGCGATGGCGGTGATGGCGGGGACGTAATGGCGGTTGAACGCCTCGTTGTTCATGGGCCGGTACAGGGCACCGACCGGCCAACCGCGCGCGGCCAGCGCGGCCCGCATCGCGTCGTAATTGCCGAAATGCGCGCAGGCCAGGATCACCGGGCGATGGCTGTCCAGCGCCTCCTCCAGCGCGCCAAGGCCGGGGCCCTGCAGCGGATCGGCCGTGCGGATGCGGTCCGTGAACTCGTCGGCGGAATAGATCTCGGCCACCGACCGGCCGGCATTGTCGGGAACGGCGCGCACCAGCGCCTCGATCTCTGCCGGGGACAGGTCGGGGCGGGCCAGCGCCAGGTTGTCGCGGATGCGCCTGCGCCAGCCGGCGATGGGCGCGATCATATGCGAAAACACCCAGCCCATCGCCGGGATGCGGCGCGAATAGGGCAGCAGGCGTGCCAGCCCCATGATTGCCACGAACGCGCCGTTGGCCAGCCGGTCGGTTATCGTGGATCGGTCATCGCGCATCACGCCCCCTTGGCGGCCCGCGCCTCGCGCGACCAGACATACAGCCCCGCGGCCACGATAATGACCGCGCCGGTGACGGTCCAGACATCCGGAAGCTGCCCGAAGAAGACGAACCCCCACAGCCCGGCCCAGATCAGCCCCGTATAGCCGAAGGGCGCCAGCGTCCCCGCCTCGGCCGCGCTGAACGCCTTGACCAGCAGGTACTGGCTGACCGTGCCGAACACTGCCAGCGCGGCGAATGCCCACAGGTCGCCCGCGGCGATCGGCTGCCAGAACATCGGCACCACGATGCTGGAGGCGATGGTGCCGACGACGGCCGACCACAGTACCGAGGTCGCCACCGAATCGGTCCGCACGACGCGCGTCAGCAACGCCCCCGCGGCATAGGTGAAGGCCCCGGCCAGTGGCAGCAGCGCCGCAGGCTGGAATACGCCCAGTCCGGGACGGATGATCAGCAGCGCGCCGACCAGTGCCACCGCGATCCCCGCCAGCCGTCGTGGGCCGACCTTCTCACCCAGGAACAGGGCACCCCCAAGCGTGATCAGGACCGGGTTCAGGTCCATGATCGCCGTCGCCTCGGCCAACCCGATGTATTGCAGCGAGGTGAAGAACAGCCCGACCGAACCAAGCTGCATCATCGCCCGCGCGAACTGCATGCTCGGCTGGCGCGTGCGCAGCAAAGGCAGCATGGCCCCGCGAAAGATCAGCGCAAAGATCAGCAGGTTTCCGATGAACCGCGCCCAGATGACCTGCGCCGGATGATAGGTCAGCGTCAGGTGCTTGGCTGTCGCATCCATCAGCGTAAAACCCAGGATCGCCGCCAGCAGCAGCGCGATGCCCCGTGCCTGGTCCGATCCGGGCCGCCGCAATCCATCCCGCTCCCGACCCATCAGCGCGAATGCGCGCGCCAGGACGCGCATCAGAAGGCGCGGTCATGGGCGTCTGGGCAACGAAGACGCAGTTTCTCCTTTGCCCAAATACCCATCGCGACGGTCGGTCCGGGTATCACAGCAGCGCTTTCGCGCGCTCTGCGACAGCCTCGGCGGTGATGCCGAACTCCTTGTACAACTCGGGTGCAGGACCCGAGGCGCCGAACCCCTCCATGCCGACGAAGGCAGAGCGGTCCTCCTGGCCGCGCTCTCCCAGCAGCAGCCAGTCCCAAGGCTGGCGCACCGCGGCTTCGATCGCGATGCGCACGGTGTTCGCAGGCAGCACCTCGGCGCGATAGTCGCGCGGCTGGTCGCGGAACAGCTCCATCGAGGGGACGGACACGACGCGGGTCGGAATGCCCTGACCCTCCAGCGCATCGCGCGCGGCGACCGCGATCTCGACCTCCGATCCGGTGGCCATCAGTACGACCTTGGGCGTGGCCGAGGCCTCGCGCAGGACATAGGCGCCCTTGGCGGTCAGGTTCTCTCCGGTCTCCTGGCGCAGCAGCGGCAGGTTCTGACGCGACAGGGCCAGGACCGACGGCGTCGCGTCCTGCGACAGGGCGATCTCCCAGGCTTCGGCAGTCTCGGTCTGATCGCAGGGGCGGAAGGTCAGCGTGTTGGGCGTGGCGCGGCAGATCGCCAGGTGCTCGACCGGCTGGTGGGTCGGGCCGTCCTCGCCCAGGCCGATGCTGTCATGGGTCATCACATAGACGACCGGCAGGCCCATCAGCGCCGACAGGCGCATCGCCCCGCGCGCATAGTCTGTGAAGGTCAGGAACGTCCCGCCATAGGGGCGGAACCCACCATGCAACCAGATGCCGTTCATCGCCGCCGCCATGCCATGTTCGCGGATGCCGTAATGCAGATAGCGGCCCATGCGGTTTTCGGCGCTGAAGACGCCTTGGCCGCCGGTCTTGGTGTTGTTCGATCCGGTCAGGTCGGCCGATCCGCCGAAATTCTCGGGCATTTCGGCATTCAGCACCTCCAGCACGTTCTCGGAGGCCTTGCGGGTGGCGACCTTGGGCTTGGCCTCCAGCGTCTGGACTTTGAAGGCGTCGATGATCGCGTTGAGGCGCGGATGGACCTCGTTGCCGATGCGGCGGGCAAAGTCGTTGCGCGCCTCGTCGGACAGCCCGTCCACGCGGTCGTTCCACGCCGCGCGCTGCGCCGCACCGCGCTGGCCGATGGCCCGCCAGTCCGCGACGATCTGGTTGGGCAGGTGGAAGGGCTCATGGCTCCAGCCATAGGCCGCGCGGGTGGCCGCGATCTCGTCCGCGCCAAGCGGAGAGCCGTGGGCCTTGCTGCTGTCGGCCTTGTTCGGAGCGCCAAAGCCGATGATCGTCTTGCAGTCGACCAGCGTCGGGCGGCCGTCATCCTGCGCGGCTTGGCTCAGCGCGCGGTCGATGTCGGCGGCGTCATGCCCGTCGCAGGACAGGACGCGCCAGCCGGCGGCGGCAAAGCGGGCATGCTGGTCGGTCGCGTCCGACAGGCTGACGCGGCCATCGATGGTGATGTCGTTGTTGTCCCACAGCACGATCAGGCGGCCCAGTTTCTGGTGGCCGGCCAGGGCGATGGCCTCGTGGCTGATGCCCTCCATCAGGCAGCCGTCGCCGGCGATGACCCAGGTGCGGTGGTCGCACAGATCGGCCCCGAACTCGGCGCGCATCGCCTCCTCGGCGATGGCAAAGCCCACGGCGGTGGCGATGCCCTGGCCCAGGGGGCCGGTGGTCGTCTCGACCCCCTCGACATGGCCGTATTCCGGATGGCCCGCGGTGATCGCGCCCAGCTGGCGAAAGTTGCGTACCTGGTCCAGCGTCATCTGCTCATAGCCGGTCAGATGCAGCAGGCTGTAGATCAGCATGGACCCGTGGCCCGCCGACAGGATGAACCGGTCGCGGTCGAACCAGTGCGGCGCGCTGGCGTCGAACTTCAGGTGGTTGCGGAACAGGACGGTGGCCACGTCCGCCATGCCCATCGGCATGCCGGGATGGCCGGAATTGGCAGCCTCGACCGCGTCCATGGACAGTACGCGGATCGCGCTGGCCAGGTTCCAATGGGCGGGGTCTGCGGTGCGGCGGGCGGCGATGTCCATGGGATGTTCCTTGCGGCACGTGGGGTTGGCGCGTTGTTATGGGTTGGCACAGGCGGTTGCAAGCCGCCCCCTGTCAGCCGTCGGTGGCCGTGGGCAGGGGGCGGATTCGCAACCGGGTGATGCGGTTCTCGCGCCGCGTGACGACCTCGAAGCGATAGCCCGCGAAACTGAACACCTGTCCCTGCTCGGGGATCGACTGCGCCATGTGGATCACCAGGCCCGCGATGGTGTTGGCCTCGTCGTCGGGCAGGGTCCAGTCCAGCTGGCGGTTCAGGTCTCGGATGGTCATGCCGCCCTCGACAAGGTAATCGCCCTGGGCGTTGGGCTTGAGGGTCTGATCCTCCTCGGTGTCGTGCTCGTCGGCGATCTCTCCGACGATCTCCTCGATGATGTCCTCCAGCGTGATCAGGCCGCGCAGCGATCCGTATTCGTCCACGACCAGCGCGAAATGCGTGCGCCGCTTCAGGAACTCGCGCATCTGTTCGTCCAGGACGCTGGTCTCGGGGACGAAATAGGGGGGCATCATCACCGCGGCCAGATCGAACCGCCGCGCGGCGCTGGCATCGCCCGCATCGCCCACGGCCCGGTTCACCGCGCGCAGCAGGTCCTTGGCGTGGATCACGCCCACGATGTTCTCGCGCTCCTCGCGATAGACGGGCAGGCGGGTGTGCGGACTGGCCAGGACCAGTTCCAGGATCTTCTCGGGCGGCAGGTCGCCGTCGATCATCTGGATCTCCGAGCGGTGGCGCATGATCTCCTCGACCGTGCGGTTGCCCAGGTCCAGCGCACCCAGCAGGCGGTCGCGGTCCTCCTTGTTCACCGCGCCCTGGGCGTGGCCTAGGGACAGTGCTCCCTCGATCTCCTCCTCCAGGGAAAACATGTGCTTGCCGGGATCGGTCTTCAGGCCGGCCACCGACAGCATGCCCCCCACGATCAGGCGCACGACGCTGACGATCGGGGACAGGATGACAGTTAGGATGCCGATGGGACGTGCCACCAGGCTTGCCACCTTTTCAGGGGCAGAGATGGCATAGGTCTTCGGCATCACCTCGGAGAAGATCAGCACAAGCACGGTCATCACCAGCGTGGCGATCGCCACGCCGCCCGCGCCCAGCAGGCGCGTGAACAGCGCGGTCGCAAGGCTTGCGGCCAGGATGTTGACGACGTTGTTGCCCAACAGGATCGCCCCGATCAGCTTCTCGCTGTCGGCGGTGACGCGGACGGCGGCTTCGGCGCCGCTGTCGCCCCGGTCGGCGCGGGCCCGCAGCTTGGCCTTGCTGGATGCGGTCAGCGCGGTCTCGGACCCTGAAAAGAAGGCCGACAGCATCAGGCAGATCAGGATCGCCGCGATGGTGACGACGGCCGCAAAGTCGAGCGCAGAGGTAAGTTGGTCCATGAGGTCCCGGTCAGTTGGTGTTGGCGGCATCGTCAGGCGACACGCCGCGCGCCAGAGGGTGGTGGTTCAGAACCAGATCGCGCATGCGATGGTTCAGCACATGAGTATAGATTTCCGTCGTGCCCAGATCGGCATGGCCCAGCAGCATCTGGATGCTGCGCAGGTCGGCGCCGCCTTCCAGCAGGTGGGTGGCAAAGGCGTGGCGGATCACGTGCGGCGTCACGCGCGCGGGATCAATGCCTGCCGCCACCGCCATCTGGCCCAGCAAGCGCGAAAAGCTCTGCCGCGGCAGGTGGCCCGCCGCACCCGGTGCGGGAAACAGCCAGCGCGCGCCGCGCCCCGCCAGCAGGCGGTACAGCGGGCTGCCCTGGGGGGCGTTGTCGCGGATCTCCAGCCAGTCGCGCAGGGCGGTCCGGGCGGCCTGGCCAAGGGGGACCATCCGGTCCTTGCCGCCCTTGCCGCGGATCACCAGGACCGCCGGATCGCCCCGGCACCCGGCCACCGGCAGGCTGACCAGTTCGGTGACGCGCATGCCGGTCGCGTACAGCAGCTCGATCAGGCACATGTTGCGCGTGCGGTCGATCCGGCCCCGGCCGATGCCGGGGGCTGCGTCCAGCAGCGCCTGGATCTCGGCCCGGTCCAGCGTGCGCGGGACGCGCTTGGCGCGGCCGGGACCCGCGATGCGGATCGCGGGGTCGTCCTCGCGCCAGCCCTCCTCCAGCGCAAAGCGGGTGAACTGGCGGATGGCCGAAAGGCGGCGGGCGCGGGTGGCCCGCGACAGGCCCTGCGCGTCGCAATGAGACAGGTAATCCTCGACCTGCTCGCGCGTCAGCCCGGCCAGCGACAGCGCCCGCGCGCCGAGCCAGTCCGACAGGTCGCGCAGGTCGCGGCCATAGGCCAGCAGCGTGTTCCGCGCGGCCCCGGCCTCGGCGGCCTGGGCGTCCAGAAAGGCGCCGATGGCGTTGTGGTCGGCGCTCATTGCGGGGCCTGCATCTGCGGCAGAAGGGTGATCTGCGCCTCGGCGCGGTCGGCATCGGGGTCCAGGCCCAGGGCGCGCAGCGTGGCTACGCCACGCCCGGCGCGGGCCAGATCGCCCTCCAGCGCCGCGTCGATATCGGCCATCGCGGTCAGCAGCGCCTCTCCGCGACGGGTGTCGGGGGGCGTGGCGGGGGGTGCGGCCATCTCGGGCGCGGGATCGGGGATCACGCTGTCGGGCAGGCCCATCCAGGCGCGCATCAGGTCGCCCACCTCGGCGGCGCGGGGATCGGTGATGCCGGTGGGCAGGTCGGCCGCGACCATCGCCGCCAGCAGGTCGGCCATCCCGGCCGCGCGGAATTCGTCGAAGGCGCGGGGCAGGGCCTGCGCCAGATCGCCGCCCGCCAGCGCGGCCTCCAGCGTGCGCATGACGCCGGCGCGTTCCCAGACCCCGCCCGATGCCGCGGGCCGCTGTTCGCCATAGATCTGGCGCAGGGTCGCGGCGGGCAGGGCGCCGGTGCGCGCCAGACGCTCGGCCGCCTCAAGCCGGGCCTTGAAGCCGCTGTTCAGGCGCAGGTCGGATTGCGCGAAGGCCACCGGCAGGGGCTGCGTTGGCAGGGGCTGTCCCACGGCCTCGTGGATGCGGAATTCCAGCGGGGTCATGCGGTCGGCGGGGGCCAGCAGCTCTGCCGTGTCGACGAAGGCGTCGTCCAGGAAATGCGTCAGCAGGATCGCCTGGCGTTCGTCGATCAGGCCAAGCGCCTCGGCCCCGTGCAGGCCGATCGCCGCCGCCGCCCAATCCCCGGTCTGCGCCAGGCAAAAGATGCGTGCCGCAAAGCTGGGCGCGATGCCGGGGGTGCCGTTCATGATCGCGCAGGCGCGGCCTTCGTCGCCCTCCAGCAGGGCGATGTCGAACATGCGGCGAAAGATCTCGGGCTGGCCGGGGCCGGCGGCGACCAGCAGCGACTGCGCCTCGTCCAGCGCGCCCATGTCCAGCAGGCGGTCGGCGCGCGACAGGAACAGCTGCCCCCGCATCCCTTCTGGCGCGGCCGGGGGGGCCAACTGCGCGGTCAGCACGCGCTTCAGCAACGCCTGCATTGATTGCAGGCGGGCGGGCGTGGCCAGCACCATCTGCGACAGCTGCGCGGGGTCGCTGCCCGCCCACAGGTCGGCCGGCAGCCCGGCGCGGCGGGGGCTTTGCGTGCCGGTGTGGTCTGGGTTGCCCTGGTCCAGGCGGGTGACCTGCACCGGACCCACGGCGCCGCTGGTGGCCACCGGCTGCGGTCTGGCGCTTGGGCGGGGCGGTGGGGCGTCGCCGGGCCGCCAAGCCGAGCTTTCGCGCATCGGGCCGCGGACGCTGCCCGACAGCCAGTCGCTGGCCGACAGGGGTTGCTGCTGCGCCATGGCAAGGCTGGGCAGCAGCGCCAGGACCAGTGCGCAAAGGGTGGCTCTGTCAGTCACCGGCAGCCTCGGCCGGCTGTTCGGCCGCGGGGGTGTCCAGCTGCAGGGGGGTGCTGACCTCTTGGCGGGTCGGGGCCATGTCGCCGAAATAGGCATAGCCCGCGAGGCCGATCAGGCCCGCCAGAATCAGCACCACCAGCAGTTTCAACATCCGCATTGCATTCGCCTTTGCTCGACCGTGTTTTCTGTGTTCTTGCACCGGTCTTGGGCCGGCTCGGGGCGAATATATATGGCAATTTCCGAAAGATCACGTCATTCAGTCACCCGATTGACGGGGGGCCGGATGACACAGGTGCTGACGCGCCATATCGTGCTGATCGGAATGATGGGCGCGGGCAAGACCGCCATCGGGTCGGAACTGGCCCGCAGACTGCGCGTGCCGTTCACCGATTCCGACGCCGAGATCGAGGCCGCGGCGGCCATGTCCATCAGCGAGATCTTCGCCCGCGACGGCGAGGCCTTCTTTCGCGCGCGGGAGGCGCAGGTGCTGTCGCGCCTGCTGGCGGGGGCGCCGGGCGTCGTCTCGACCGGGGGCGGCGCGTGGATGCGCCCCGAGAACCGGCAGATCATCGGGGAACGGGGCCTGTCCGTCTGGCTGAACTGCTCGCCCGAGACGCTGTGGGCGCGCGTGCGCCAGCGCCCGACGCGCCCCCTGCTGCAGACCGCCGACCCAAAGGGCACGCTGCTGCGCCTGCTGGCGGAACGCAGCCCCGTCTATGCGCTGGCGGACCTGGAATTCGTGTCCCGCGCCGGCGACACGATCGAGGCGACCGCGACCCGCCTGATCGCCGAACTGACCGCCGCCCATCCCACCCTGACCCAGGAGAAGCCATGACCGATCCCGTCACCGTTCCCGTGCCCCTTGGAGCGCGCGCCTATGACGTGCGCATCGGGCAGGGCCTGCTGGGTCGCGCGGGCGCCGAGATCGCCCCGCTGCTGTCGCGGCCGCGCGTGGCGATCGTCACCGACGCAACGGTGGCAGGGCTGCATCTGGCACCGCTGCAGGCCGCGCTGCGCGACGCGGGGATCGCCAGCGAGGCGCTGGTCCTGCCGGCCGGGGAGGGGACGAAAAGTTGGTCGCATCTGACGGCCTGCGTCGACTGGCTGCTGGACCAGCAGGTCGAGCGGCGCGACGTCGTCATGGCGCTTGGCGGCGGGGTGATCGGTGACCTGGTGGGTTTTGCGGCGGCGATCCTGCGGCGCGGGGTGCGGTTCGTGCAGCTGCCCACAACGCTGTTGGCGCAGGTCGACAGCAGCGTGGGCGGCAAGACCGGGATCAACAGTGCGCATGGCAAGAACCTGGTCGGCGCGTTCCACCAGCCCTCGCTGGTCCTGGCCGATATCGACGTGCTGGACACGCTGCGCCCGCGCGATTTCCTGTCGGGCTATGGCGAGGTCGCCAAGTACGGTCTGCTGGGAGATGCGGATTTCTTCGCCTGGCTGGAGGAGAACGGCCCCGATCTGGCGCGGAATGCGGGCCTGCGCCAGCAGGCGGTCGCGCATTCGGTGGCCATGAAGGCGGGCATCGTCACCCGTGACGAGACCGAACAGGGCGAACGTGCGCTGCTGAACCTGGGCCACACCTTCGGTCATGCGCTGGAGGCGGCGACCGGGTATTCGGACCGGCTGCTGCATGGCGAGGGCGTGGCCATCGGCTGTGCGCTGGCCTTCGATCTGTCGGCGCGGATGGGGTTGTGTTCGCAGGAGGCGCCGAGCCGCGTCCTGGCGCATCTGCGCCAGATGGGCATGCCCGCACGGCTGTCCGAGATCCCCGGCGCCCTGCCAGACGACGGGGGCCTGATCGCGCTGATGGGGCAGGACAAGAAGGTCGTGGACGGCCAGCTGCGTTTCGTGCTGGCCCGCGGGATCGGCGAGGCCTTCGTCAGCGACGCGGTCAAAGTTAACATGCTGGCACGCGTCCTGCACGACGCGCGCTAGGCGTCCGTCCCGGCCCGCGAAGCCGTGACAGCCCCCATCGAGGGGGCCGCCACGGCTGGCTGTCGCCGAAGCCGCCTCAGGCGGCGCGACGGGTGGTCAGCATGTCATGCACCATCTGATCGGCCACGGCCGAGGGCAGCTGGTCCGTGTCGCGCGCGCGGGTCAGCATCTGATCGACGCGGCCGGCGATGGCGGTCAGGCGATCCAAGCGCCAGGCGTCGGGCTTGCCGTGGATCTCGCTTGCGACGCTGATGATGCCGCCGGCGTTCACGACATAGTCGGGCAGATAGGTGATGCCGCGTTCGGCCATGATGTCCGCCACGCCGTCATCGGCCAGCTGGTTGTTCGCGGCGCCGCAGACCAGCGTCGCGGTCAGCGCCGCGGCGGTGTCCTGCGTCAGCACGCCGCCCAGGGCGCAGGGAGCCAGGATGTCCATCTGCTGATCGAAGACCGCGTCGGGCGCACACAGGGTCGCGCCAAGGCGCGTCGCGGCGTCGTCCAGCGCCGCCTGATGGATGTCGGTCACCATCAGCCGTGCCCCCGCGGCGGCCAGCTTTTCGGCCAGCGACAGGCCGACATGGCCCAGCCCCTGCACCAGCACCCGCCGCCCGGTCAGATCGTCCGTGCCGAACGCATGGCGCGCGCCCACGCGCAGGCAGCGGAACACGCCCTCGGCGGTCCAGGGCGAGGGGTCGCCCGAGGCGCCGGACAGGCCCACGGCAAAGCGCGTCGCCTCGGCCGCATGGGCCATGTCCGCCGGAGAGATGCCGACATCCTCGGCCGTCCAGTAGGTGCCGCCAAGCGCGTCGACGGCCTCGCCGAAGGCGCGCATCATCGCCGGGGTCTTGTCGGTGCGCGCGTCGCCGATGATGACCGCCTTGCCGCCGCCCAGGCCCAGGTCGGCCATCGCGTTCTTGTATGTCATGCCGCGGGCCAGACGCGTCACGTCATGGATCGCGGCATCGTCGTCGGCATAGGCCCACATGCGGCACCCGCCCGCGGCAGGGCCGAGCGTGGTCGAATGCAGGCAGATCAGCGCGCGCAGCCCGGCCTGCGGGTCCTGTGCCAGAACCAGACGTTCGAACCCCTGGGGTGCGGTCAGATCGGTAAGTGTCAGTGCCATCTGCAAGCCTTCCTGTGGCAGGCGCGCGGGCCGTCCCGCGCAGGGATCAGCCCAGAAACCGCCAGCGCGGACGCATTGCAAGCGCAGGATCATTCGCAAAGCCCGGACCGCCCGCCGCGCAACTTGCGGCAAGGGCGGGGTGCGCGCCGGCAAGATCGCGTCGCGCGCCGGCAACGAAAAAGGGCGGCCCCATGGCCGCCCCTTTCCGGTGATTCGCCCTGATCTGATCAGAACGGGATCTCGTCGTCGTAATCGGCGCGTCCGCCGCCCTGGCCGCCGCCGCCGCCGCGCGACGACGATCCGCCGCCCTGGTTATAGTCGTCATAGCCGCCGCTGTCGCGACCACCGCCGCCCATGCCGCCACCACCCATGCCGCCGCCACCGCCGCTGGCGCCGTCCAGCATGGTCAGCGTGCCGCCGATGCCGCGCAGGACGATCTCGGTCGAGTAGCGGTCCTGGCCGGACTGGTCCTGCCACTTGCGGGTTTCCAGCTGGCCCTCGACATAGACCTTGCTGCCCTTCTTCAGATAGCGTTCGACGACGCCCACCAGGCCCTCGTTGAAGATGGCGACGGTGTGCCACTCGGTGCGCTCCTTGCGTTCTCCGGTGGTGCGGTCCTTCCAGTTCTCGGAGGTGGCGATGCGCAGGTTCGCGACCTTGCCGCCGTTCTGAAAGCTGCGGATTTCCGGGTCGCGGCCAAGATTGCCGACCAGAATGACCTTGTTGACGCTGCCTGCCATGATCAGGATCCTTGGATTATGTGCCTTTGCGTCGGGTCTAGCCCAGCCCGCCGGGTGAAGCCAAGCAGGAAGTCGCGTAGCGCCAAGGCCCGACTGGCAGCATGACCGATTTCGTGTATAGTCCGGGACAAAAGCGGCGACAGGCCGGTGCGACAAGGACGAGGGCGGAGATCATGCGGCTAGGCCATACCCTGAAGGCAACCTTCTGTGCAGCGGTGATCGCAAGCCTTGCACTGCCTGCCGACGCGCAGGGCCTGCGCCTGTCGGGCGCCTCCTCCAAGTCGCGCGCCGAACAGTTCGCGCGCCAGACCCGGCTGATGGATTCGCGCCTGTCGACCCAGTACCAGTCCTCCGCCCGGCTGCAGCCGAATGCGGGCCGCCAGGAGGTGCTGCTGGAAACGGCGCCGAACATTCCCCGCTATACGGGCCGGCGCAGCGAATACCTGCCCCATGCGCGTCAGGCGGCGCAGCGTCACGGCATTCCCGAGGACCTGTTCCTGCGGCTGGTCCAGCAGGAGTCGGGCTGGAACCCGAACGCGCGCAGCCACAAGGGCGCGATGGGCCTGGCGCAGCTGATGCCGGGAACGGCCGCCAAGCTGGGCGTGAACCCCAACGATCCGGTACAGAACCTGAACGGCGGGGCGCGCTATCTGCGGATGATGTACAACCAGTTCGGCAACTGGACGCTGGCGCTGGCCGCTTATAACGCGGGGCCCGGCGCGGTGCAGAAGCACGGCGGCATCCCGCCCTATCGCGAGACGCGGAACTATGTCCGCATCATCGCGGGCGGCTGATCCTCAGCCGCTGAGGCCGGTCCGCTTCAGCAGGCCCTTGCGCTTGGCCTCGTAGTAATAGCCGCGCGAATACCACATGACGGCACGGTCGGGGTCGCCCTCGGCCACCATCCAGGCGCCGCGCAGGTACTTCACGCCATAGCGTAGGTTCGTGTCGGCATCCAGCAGACCACGATCCGGCCCACGATAGCCCATCGTGCGCGCCGTCTGCGGCGCGATCTGCATCAGCCCGTGATAGGGGCCGTTCCGCATGTCGGGACGGTGGCTGGATTCGCGCAGGATCACCCGTTGGACCAGCGAACTGGGCACGTCGTAATGGCGTGCCCAGAAGTTGATGCGCTGGCGCAGATAGGGCGTCTCGTTCGGGTAGAGGCCCGAACCGCCGATCCGCCGGTTGCTGCCGGACCGGACCCCGCCACCGCCGCACGCGGCCAGCGCCAGGATCGAGATCAGCAGCCCGCGCCGACCCAGATGGGCCGCAGGCCGCGGGGGCAGGGCCCCCGCCACCATACCCGCGTCAGGCATGAATGGCGCCGCCGCCACAGGCCAGCGCCGCCTCGCGCACGGCTTCCGACACGGTCGGATGCGCGTGGCAGGTCAGGGCCAGATCCTCTGCCGAGGCGCCGAATTCCATCGCCACGCAGACCTCGTGGATCAGGTCGCCCGCCGATGGGCCGATGATGTGGCAGCCCAGGATGCGGTCGGTCTCGGCGTCGGCGATCAGCTTGACGAAGCCCTCGCCCAGGAACTGCGCCTTGGCGCGGGCATTGCCCATGAAGGGGAACTTGCCGATCTTGACCTTGCGCCCGCCTTCCTTGGCCTGCTCCTCGGTCAGGCCGACATTGGCGACCTCGGGGGTGGTGTAGATCACGCCGGGGATGACGCCATAGTTCACATGGCCATGCTTGCCCGCGATGACCTCGGCCACCGCCATGCCCTCGTCCTCGGCCTTGTGGGCCAGCATCGGGCCGGGTACCGCGTCGCCGATGGCATAGACGCCCTTGATGCTGGTCGCCCAGTGGTCGTCGACCTTGACGAAGCCGCGATCGGTCATGGTCACGCCAAGCGCGTCGAGGCCCAGGCCCTCCACATGCGGACGGCGGCCCGTGGCGACCAGGACCACGTCGGCGGTCAGGCTATGGGTGCTGTCATCCTTTTTCAGCGCATAGGTAACGGTGGCCTGGCCGTCCTTGGCCTCGGCCGACTGCACGGCGGCGCCCATGACGAAGGACAGGCCCTGCTTTGACAGCATCTTCTGGAACTGTTTCTGCACCTCGCCGTCCATGCCGGGGGTGATGACGTCCAGGTATTCGACCACCGTCACCTCGGCGCCGAGGCGGGCATAGACCGAACCCAATTCCAGACCGATGACGCCTGCGCCAATCACGACCATGGATTTCGGGATCTTGGGCAGGGCCAGCGCGCCGGTGGAATCGACGATCACGCCCGCGTCGTTGTCGACCGTCACGCCCTTCAGCGCGGCGGGGGACGATCCGGTGGCGATGACGATGTTCTTCGTCTCGTGGACGGTGTCGCCGACCTTGACCTTGCCAGCTTCGGGGATCGAGGCCCAGCCCTTGATCCAGTCTATCTTGTTCTTCTTGAACAGGAATTCGATGCCCTTGGTGTTCCCCTGGACCGTGTCGGCCTTGTAGGACTGCATCTTGGTCCAGTCGACGTCGACATGGGCGTTCATGAGGCCCATCTTCTCGAAGTTCTCATGCGCCTCGTGCAGCATGTGGCTGGCATGCAGCAGGGCCTTGGAGGGGATGCAGCCGACGTTCAGGCAGGTTCCGCCAAGAGCCTCGCGGCCCTCGACCACGCCGACCTTCAGGCCCAGCTGCGCCGCGCGGATGGCGCAGACATAGCCGCCGGGGCCGGCGCCGATCACGATGAGATCATACATGGCAGTTCCTTTTGTCAGACCGCGGCCGGGGGCTTCGCGCCCCCGGGCCCCGCGGGGTATTTTTACAAACAAGAAATCAGGGCAATGAGAATCATCAGCACCGTCGCCGCAAAGCCGACGACCCAGATGATCGAGCGGCCCGGCACCCAGCCCCGCACATAGGCGGGAATATAGAGGATGCGCGCGGCCACATAGGTCCAGGCGCAGATCGCGGTCAGCGTGCCGGATGCGTCTCCAAGCGTGACCACGACCACCGCCAGGGTGAACATGATCAGGCCTTCGAAATGGTTGTTGAAGGCACGTTGCAGGCGGCCAGCCGTCCCGGTCAACTCGACCTTGCCGCCGTCGCGCGGGCTCATGGCGGCGCGGCGGCCGACCTGGCGCTGCGCCATCACGGAATAGGTCGCGAATTGCGCGGTCTGGATCAGGCCGGCGACGGCCAGGGCGGCGACCTCGGGGGGCATCAGACGGTTTCCACGAAATGCGCGTCGGTGGCGGTGACGCCGGCCTGGGCCGCGAAGACCGCCGCCGCGCCGTCCAGGTAATCGCGGGCGGCCTTTGGGTTGCCGACCTGGAACAGCCCCCAGGAATGACCGTCATCCTCGCGCCACAGTTGCAGCAGCGTCAGGCCGTTGCGGCCCCGATCCTCGGCATCGGCGTCGAAGGCCGTGCGGAACGTGGCAGGGTCGGCATGGGTGTAGCGGACGATCAGTTGCATGGGTCAGGCTCCGGTTCGTGACGCCCCAGCTTTGGTCCTGCGCCGGCGGCAGCGCAAGCCCGTGGTGCGAGAGGGGCCCCGAAGGGCCCCCGGCGGGATCACAGATCCATCAGCAGGCGGCGCGGATCTTCCAGCGCTTCCTTGACGCGGACCAGGAAGGTCACCGCGCCCTTGCCGTCGACGATCCGGTGGTCATAGGACAGCGCCAGATACATCATGGGGCGGATGACGATCTGACCGCCGACGACCACGGGACGCTCCTGGATCTTGTGCATGCCCAAGATGCCCGACTGCGGGGGGTTCAGGATCGGCGACGACATCAGCGAGCCGTAGACGCCACCGTTCGAGATGGTGAAGGTGCCGCCCTGCATCTCGGCCATGGACAGCTTGCCGTCGCGGCCCTTCAGGCCCAGCTCGCCGATCTCCTTCTCGATCGCGGCAAAGCCCTTCTGGTCGGCGTCGCGCACGACCGGCACGACCAGGCCCGACGGCGTGCCCACCGCGACGCCCATGTTGACGTAGTTCTTGTAGACCACGTCGGTGCCGTCGATCTCGGCATTGACCTCTGGGACCTCCTTCAGCGCGTGGCAGCAGGCCTTCACGAAGAAGGACATGAAGCCCAGCTTGACCTTGTGCTTCTTCTCGAAGGCGTCCTTGTACTCGTTGCGCAGGCCCATGATCGCGGACATGTCGACCTCGTTATAGGTCGTCAGCATCGCAGCGGTGTTCTGCGCGTCCTTCAGGCGGCGGGCGATGGTCTGGCGCAGGCGGGTCATCTTGACCCGCTCCTCACGCGCGGCATCCTCGGCCGGGCGGGGGGCGGCGGGGGCCTTCGCGGCGGGCGAGGGGGCCGCCTTGGCCTTGGCCACGTCCTCCTTCATCACGCGGCCGTCGCGGCCCGAACCCTGGACCTGGTCGCGGGTGACGCCCTTCTCAGCCATGGCTTTCTTGGCCGAGGGTGCATCCTCGACGTCGCGCGGCTTGGTCTCCTCGGGGCCGGCATTCGGCAGGACGGTCTCTTGCGCATCCGACGCCTTGGGCGCGGCGGTGCCGGCGGCACCCTCGGTGATGATCGCCAAGCGCGCCTTGGCGTCGACGGTCGCGCCTTCCTCGGCCAGGATCTCGGCCAGGACACCCGCGGCGGGGGCCGGGACCTCGACCGAGACCTTGTCGGTCTCCAGCTCGCACAGCATCTCGTCGGCCTCGACGCGGTCGCCCGGCTTCTTGAACCAGGTGGCGACGGTCGCCTCGGTCACGCTTTCGCCCAGGGACGGGACCATCACGTCCACGGAATTGCCGCTCATTGTCTTCTGTTCCTCGGTCTTTTCGGCCGGTGCTTCGGCCTTGGCAGGTTTCGGGGCGGGGGCGGCGGCTTCGCCACCCTCGCTGATCTGGGCCAGCAGCGCGTCGGGCCCGACCGTCTCGCCTTCGGCGGCGACGATCTCGGCCAGGGTGCCGGCGGCGGGGCTGGGCACCTCGACGGTGACCTTGTCGGTCTCCAGCTCGCACAGCATCTCGTCGACCTCGACGCGGTCTCCGGGCTTCTTGAACCAGGTGGCGATGGTGGCCTCGGTGACGGATTCGCCCAAGGCGGGCACGCGGACTTCGGTGGTCATCGGATCATCCTTCAAGGTTCAGGGCGTTGGCGACCAGCGCCTCTTGTTCGGCCTTGTGGCGCGATGCCAGGCCCGTGGCGACCGAGGCCGCGGCGTTCCGGCCCGCATAGCGCGCGCGGGTGTGCTTGGCGCCAAGCCGCTCCAGCACCCATTCCAGATAGGGCTCGACGAAGCTCCAGCCGCCCTGGTTCTTGGGCTCTTCCTGGCACCACACGACCTCGGCCTGCTTGAAGCGGCCCAGTTCCTTGACCATCGACTGTGCCGGGAACGGATAGAACTGCTCCAGGCGCAGCAGGTAGGTGTCGGTGATGCCGGCCTCGTCGCGCGCCTTCAGCAGGTCGTAATAGACCTTGCCCGAACACACCACGACGCGCTTGATCTGGTCGTCGGCCACCAGCTTGGTGTCCGAACGGCCGCGCTGCGCGTCGTCCCACAGCACGCGGTGGAAGGTCGAACCCGACTGGAACTCTTCGGCGCGGCTGATGGCCAGCGGGTGGCGCAGCAGCGATTTCGGCGTCATCAGGACCAGCGGCTTGCGGAAGCCGCGGTGGATCTGCCGGCGCAGGATGTGGAAGTAGTTCGCGGGTGTGGTGCAGTTCGCGACGATCCAGTTGTCCTCGGCACATTGCTGCAGGAACCGCTCCAGGCGGGCCGAGCTGTGCTCGGGGCCCTGGCCCTCGAAGCCGTGCGGCAGCAGCATCACCAGGCCGGACATGCGCAGCCATTTCTTCTCGCCCGAGGAGATGAACTGATCGAACATGATCTGCGCACCGTTGGCGAAATCGCCGAACTGTGCCTCCCACAGGGTCAGCGTGTTGGGTTCGGCCAGCGAATAGCCGTATTCGAAACCCAGCACCGCGTATTCCGACAGCATGCTGTCGATGACCTCATAGCGGGCCTGACCCTCGGCGATGTTGTTCAGCGGATAGTAACGGTCCTCGGACTTCTGGTCGATGAAGGCCGAATGCCGCTGGCTGAACGTGCCGCGGGTGCTGTCCTGACCGGACAGGCGCACGCCATGCCCCTCGGTCACCAACGAACCGAAGGCCAGCGCTTCGGCCGTGGCCCAGTCAAAGCCTTCGCCCGTCTCGAACATCTGCTTCTTGGCTTCCAGCAGGCGGCCCACGGTCTTGTGCAGGGTCAGACCATCCGGCGCGTTGGTCAGCGCACGGCCGACCTGGGTCATCACCTCGGGGGTGATGCCGGTCTCGCCTGCGATATAGTCCGTGCCCTCGCGGTTCAGGCCCGACCACTTGCCGTCCAGCCAGTCGGCCTTGTTCGGCTTGTAGTTCTTGCCGATCTCGAACTCTTCGTTCAGGTGCGCCTGGAAGGCGGCCTTCATGTCCTCGATCTCGCCCTCGGGGATCAGCCCGTCGGCGACCAGGCGTTCGGTGTACAGCTGCAGCGTGGTCTTCTGCGCCTTGATCTTGGTGTACATCGCCGGGTTCGTGAACATCGGCTCGTCGCCTTCGTTGTGACCGAAGCGGCGATAGCAGATGATGTCCAGAACGACGTCCTTGCGGAACTTCTGGCGGAACTCGATGGCCACGCGGGCGGCATGGACCACGGCCTCGGGGTCGTCGCCGTTCACGTGGAAGATCGGCGCCTCGACCATCAGCGCGATGTCGGTCGGATAGGGCGAGGTGCGGCTGAACGCCGGCGCGGTGGTAAAGCCGATCTGGTTGTTCACCACGATGTGGATGCAGCCGCCCGTGCGGTGACCGCGGATGCCCGACAGCTGCAGGCATTCGGCCACGACGCCCTGGCCCGCAAAGGCCGCGTCGCCGTGCAGCAGGATCGGCAGGACCGAGCTGCGGTCCGTCAGGTCGCCCAGCTGGTCGCCCTTGGCGCGCGCCTTGCCCAGCACGACCGGGTTCACGGCCTCCAGGTGGCTGGGGTTGGCGGTCAGCGACAGGTGGACATTGTTGCCGTCGAATTCACGGTCGGCGCTGGCGCCCAGGTGGTATTTCACGTCGCCCGAACCGTCCACATCCTCGGGCTTGAAGCTGCCGCCCTGGAACTCGTGGAAGATCGCGCGATAGGGCTTTGACAGCACGTTGGCCAGGACCGACAGGCGGCCGCGGTGCGGCATGCCGAACACGATCTCCTTCACGCCAAGCGCACCGCCGCGCTTGATGATCTGCTCCATCGCGGGGATCAGCGCCTCGCCGCCGTCCAGGCCGAAGCGCTTGGTGCCCATGTACTTGACGTGCAGGAACTTCTCGAAGCCCTCGGCTTCGACCAGCTTGTTCAGGATGGCGCGGCGGCCTTCGCGGGTGAAGGCGATCTCCTTGCCGTAACCCTCGATCCGCTCCTTCAGCCAGGCGGCTTCCTCGGGGTTCGAAATGTGCATGTACTGCAGCGCGAACGTGCCGCAATAGGTACGGGTCATCAGGTCGGTGATCTGGCGGATCGACGCGATCTCCAGGCCCAGGACGTTGTCGATGAAGATCGGACGGTCCATGTCGCCGGGACCGAAGCCGTAGGTCGAGGGCTTCAGCTCGCCATGATCGGGCACTTCGCGCAGGCCCAGGGGGTCCAGCTGCGCGTGCAGGTGTCCGCGGATGCGGAAGGCGCGGATCAACATCAGCGCGCGGATGCTGTCCAGCACGGCCTGACGCATCTGGTCGGTCGACAGCTTCAGGCCCTTTTCCTCGGCCTTGGCGGCGATCTTCTTGATCGCGGCGTCGGCGTCGCCTTTGGACGCGGAGGGCCATTCGCCGGTCAGGGCGCTGGTGGTGTCATCCTGGGGGACCGGCGGCCAGTCGGCGCGCTTCCAGCTTGCACCCTCGGATTCGCGGACGGCCACGTCCTGATCGTCGCCAAGCGAGCGGAAGAAGCTGTCCCAGGCTTCGTCCACCGCGCCTGCGTCCTTGGCCCACTGGCCGTACAACTGTTCCACATAGGCCGCGTTATGGCCCTGCAGGAACGAGGAATCGTGGAAATCGGTGTTCTTTGGCTGGTCGGTCATGGCTGGTCCCCGTTCAGGGCAAATATGGGTTGGATCAGGCGCAGTAGATGTCGAAGATGCGGGCGCCGGGATCGGCGGTCGGGTCAAGCCGGGGCTGCTGCTGGATCCGCAGCGGGGCCCGACGTTCAAGGCCGCACAGCGCGACGGCGGTGCGGCTTTCGGCATTCGGCGGGGCATAGGCGGGGCGATAGATCACCCGCCACCCGAAATCCCGCCGTGAGACGGTGCGCACCGATTCCGGCGGCAGGCCGCTGGCCTGGTGCAGATTGGTGCGCGCCGGGATGCCGCCGGGCAGGATGTCGTTGGTCATCCTGTCCCCGCAGCCCGCAAGGCCCAGCAGCGCCACAAGCGACAGCCACCGGCCCGCGCGGGGTGCGGATGCTGTCATGTCGTGATGGCCTGCCTGCTGGTCCACGGTCTTTCCCTTTGCGTCAATCCGCCCCCCAACAGGTGGGTACCGGGGGGCGGACTGTCAAATCATCAACCCTTGATCGCCTTCAGCACGGCCTCGCCCAGGCCCGCGGGGCTGTCGGCGACGATGATGCCGGCCTTCTTCATGGCTTCGATCTTGGATTCCGCGTCGCCCTTGCCGCCCGACACGATCGCGCCGGCATGGCCCATGCGACGGCCCGGAGGCGCGGTGCGGCCCGCGATGAAGCCCGCGGTGGGCTTCCACTTGCCCTTGCGCTTCTGCTCGGCCAGGAACTCGGCGGCCTCTTCCTCGGCCGATCCGCCGATCTCGCCGATCATGATGATCGACTCGGTCTCGGGGTCGTCCAAGAACATCTGCAGCACGTCGATATGCTCCATGCCCTTGATCGGGTCGCCGCCGATGCCGACCGCCGAGGACTGGCCCAGGCCCACGTCCGAGGTCTGCTTGACCGCCTCATAGGTCAGGGTGCCCGAACGCGACACGACGCCCACCGACCCGCGGCGGAAGATGCTGCCCGGCATGATGCCGATCTTGCATTCGTCGGGGGTCATGATGCCGGGGCAGTTCGGCCCGATCAGGCGCGACTGCGATCCGGCCAGCGCGCGCTTGACGCGCATCATGTCTAGCACCGGGATGCCTTCGGTGATGCAGACGATCAGCGGGATCTGCGCGTCGATGGCTTCCAGGATCGAATCCGCCGCGAACGGGGGCGGGACATAGATCACGGACGCATTGGCGCCGGTCTTGGCCACGGCCTCGTGGACCGAGTTGAAGACGGGCATGCCCAGGTGATCCGTGCCGCCCTTGCCCGGCGTCACGCCACCGACCATCTGCGTGCCATAGGCGATCGCCTGTTCGGTGTGGAAGGTGCCCTGGGATCCGGTGATCCCCTGGCAGATGACTTTGGTATTCTTGTCGACGAGAACGGCCATCATGGCCTCCTTGCGTAAGCGGCGCCAGACGCACCGCGATGTTCCAGAGGAGGACGCGCGTGACCCGCGCGCCCGGATGGATCAGCCCTTGACCGCTTTCACGATCTTCTCGGCGCCGTCCTTGAGGTCGTCGGCGGCGATCACGTTCAGGCCGCTGTTGGCAATGATCTCCTTGCCCAGCTCGACGTTCGTGCCTTCCAGGCGGACGACCAGCGGGACCTGCAGACCGACTTCCTTCACGGCGGCGATGATGCCCTCCGCGATGATGTCGCAGCGCATGATGCCGCCGAAGATGTTGACCAGGATGCCTTTGACGTTCGGGTCGCTGGTGATGATCTTGAACGCCTCGGTGACCTTCTCGGTCGTGGCGCCGCCGCCGACGTCCAGGAAGTTGGCGGGCTCGGCGCCGAACAGCTTGATGATGTCCATCGTGGCCATCGCCAGGCCTGCGCCGTTCACCATGCAGCCGATCTCGCCGTCCAGCGCGATGTAGTTCAGGTCGAACTTGGAGGCGGCCAGCTCCTTGCTGTCCTCCTCGGTCTCGTCGCGCAGCGCCATGATGTCGGGCTGGCGATAGAGCGCGTTGTTGTCAAAGCCCATCTTGGCGTCCAGGCACTTGATCTGGCCTTCGGGCGTGACGATCAGCGGGTTGATCTCCAGCATCTCCATGTCCTTCTCGATGAACATGCGATACAGGTTCTTAACCAGGGCCACGCACTGCTTGACCTGCTGGCCTTCCAGGCCCAGGGCAAAGGCCACGCGGCGGCCATGGAAATCCGACAGGCCCGACGCCGGATCGACGCTGAAGCTGACGATCTTCTCGGGGGTGTGCTCGGCCACTTCCTCGATGTCCATGCCGCCCTCGGTCGAGGCGACGAAGCTGACGCGCGAGGTCTGGCGGTCCACCAGCAGGGCCAGGTACAGCTCGCGCGCGATGTCGCTGCCGTCCTCGATATAGATGCGGTTGACCTGCTTGCCGGCCGGTCCGGTCTGGTGCGTGACCAGCGTGCGGCCCAGCATCTGGCGGGTCAGCTCCTCGGCTTCCTCGACCGACTTGGCCAGGCGGACGCCGCCCTTCTCACCGGCCGCAGCCTCGGTGAAATGGCCCTTGCCACGGCCACCGGCGTGGATCTGCGCCTTGACGACCCACAGCGGACCGTCCATCTCGCTGGCGCAAGTCTTGGCCTCGTCGGCCTTCATCACGATGCGGCCTTCGCTGACGGGCGCGCCGTATTGACGCAGCAGCGCCTTGGCCTGGTATTCGTGGATGTTCATCTCGACCCCCTCATTCGGTTCGACAGATTTGGGGCCTTGTGCCACGCATGAAGGGCACACAGAAACGAATTCCCCGTAAAATGCCGAAAACCGGCGGGAAGCCGCCGAATGTGATCACAGCCAGATTTGCCGTGATCACAAACATCCGCGCCGATAGCGCAAGCAGGTTGATTCGCGCGCCGCGGTCAGTTCAGCAGCAGCATGTAAAGCCCCGCCCGGCCCTGAAAGCCGTTCAGGAACCGGTCCCAGTTGTCGCGCCCGACGGTCAGGCCGGGGCGGGCATAGGGCAGGGCGGCGGTGCCCTGGACCCAGTCCGCCACATCGACCGGGCGTGGATCGTCCAGCCACATCGCCAGGTCGACCCCATGTCCGGGGGCAAAGCGCCAGAAGGGGATCAGCATCCGGCCGGTCAGTACCTGGTCGACCTCGTCCAGGATCGCCAGCCACATCGACCCCGTCTCAGGCGGCAGGACAAAGCCAAGCGCCGCCTGCTGGGCATCGTTGGGAATCCATTCGCGGTCGTCGTCGGTCTCCTGCGCGACCTCGGTCCAGAAGACGCGGTTGGCGGCGACCATCGCCCGCAGATGATCCCCCGCGGCGCGGGTCAGCGCAGGGTCGGGCTGGCGGCGCAGCGTCTGGATCACCACCGCCACCCTGTCCACCATCGGGCCGAAGGCGCGGGCCTGCATGTCGAAATTGGGTGCGCGGGCCATCTGGCCGGGCGGTTGGGCAAACTGTTCGGCCAGCGCCGCATCCAGCGCGATCCGCTGCGCCAGCGCGGGTTCGGGATCGAAGGCCAGGATCAGCGTCGCCACCCCGTCGATCAGATGCGTATAGGCACGCAGCCAATGGATGTCGACGGCGTCGAACCGCACCACAGCCGGGCCTTCGGGCAAAGGCAGACCCGACAGCGCCGCCAGATCCTCGGCCGGGTTCCGCGTGCCGTCGCCGTCGACGTCCAGCCACAGGTCGCGCAGGTCCAAGGTCAGCGTCGCCGGGCCGTCGGGCAGGGCGTCGCGGGTGTCCCGCATGGCCTGCGACAGGTCGCGCATCATCGCGGTGACGAAATCGGCCGTCATCGGTTGCGGATCGGGGTTCGGCGGCAGCGTCGCCCCTAGCAGCGGCAGGGGCACCAGCGGGTCCGTCGCACCGATCCGGTGGCGGGCCTGGAACGCGGCCTCGACCCCGCCCAGGAACCGTGTCGCGGCGATGGCCAGGTCGCGGTCGGCCGAGGGCGCCTGCGCCAGCAGCTGCGTCCGTGCGCCCGACAGGCCCCGTTCCGCGATCAGGGCCGACGTCTCCTGCGCCAGGGCGGGCGTGGCAAGCAGCGACAGGACGGCAAGAAGACAGCGCATGGCACACCTGGAACGGGAAACGACGCGCCGATCATGGCGCGCCGTTCCGGGATTTCGCAAGCGAAGATCAGGCCAGCGAGGAATCGATGCCCTTGCAGGCCTCGACCAGACCCTTCACGGCCTCGATCGACTTGTCCATCATCGCCTGTTCGTCGCGGTCCAGCTTGATGTCGATGATCTTTTCCACGCCGCCGGCGCCGATCACGGTCGGCACGCCGACATACATGCCCTTCAGGCCATAGGCACCGTCCACATGCGCCGCGCAGGGCAGGACGCGCTTCTGGTCCTTCAGGTACGCCTCGGCCATCTCGATGGCGCTGGTCGCGGGGGCATAGAACGCGCTGCCGGTCTTCAGCAGGCCCACGATCTCGGCGCCGCCGTCGCGGGTGCGCTGGACGATGCCGTCCAGTTTCTCCTGCGTAGTCCAGCCCATCTTGACCAGGTCGGGCAGCGGGATGCCCGCCACGGTGGAGTATCGGGTCAGCGGCACCATCGTGTCGCCATGGCCGCCCAGCACGAAGGCCGTCACGTCACGCATCGACACGTTGAACTCCAGCGACAGGAAGTGCCGGAAGCGCGCCGAATCCAACACGCCGGCCATGCCGCAGACCTTGTTGTGGGGCAGGCCGCTGAACTCGCGCAGCGCCCAGACCATCGCGTCCAGCGGGTTGGTGATGCAGATCACGAAGGCGTCGGGGGCGTGCTTGGCGATGCCCTCGCCCACGGATTTCATGACCTTGAGGTTGATGCCCAAGAGGTCGTCGCGGCTCATGCCCGGCTTGCGCGGAACGCCCGCGGTCACGATGCAGACGTCGGCGCCGGCGATGTCGGCGTAATCGTTGGCGCCCTTCATGCGGGCGTCGAATCCCTCGGACGGGCCCGATTGCGCGATGTCCAGCGCCTTGCCCTGCGGCGTGCCTTCCGAGATGTCGAACAGGACGACGTCGCCCAGTTCCTTCATCGCGGCCAGATGCGCCAGCGTGCCGCCGATCTGCCCCGCACCGATCAGTGCGATTTTGGGTCGGGCCATGGATAACCTCCGATTGGGTGGTGAAAAGTTGCGGCAGGGGTAAGCGGTCGCGCAAGGAATCGCAAGACGGTCCCACGGCCGGGTGGCATGGTTGTGCTAACACTTGTCTTCATCCCCGCCACGGGCCACAGATTGCACGTCGTGCAGGGAGAGGCCCATGCTGGAATTGTCGGGCGCGGGCTGGGCGCTGGCCGTGATCGCGGCGATCGCCGTGGGCCTGTCCAAGGGCGGGCTGGCGATGGTGGGCATCATCAGCGTGCCCCTGATGTCGCTGGTGATGTCGCCGGTGCAGGCGGCGGGGCTGCTGCTGCCGATCTACGTGGTGTCCGACGTGGGCGGGCTGATCGCGTTCCGCCGCAACCTGGACCGGCGCGTGCTGCTGCTGGCGCTGCCCGGGGCGATGGCGGGAATCGCGGTGGGCTGGGCGACGGCCAGCGTCGTGCCGGTGCGGGGCGTCACGCTGATCGTGGCGGTCATCGGGTTGGGATTCGCGCTGAACGCGCTGATCCGACCGGCACTGGACGCCGTGCCCCGGCCCGCGCGGGGCAGGGCGGCCACCATCTGGGGCGGGCTTGCGGGTTACACCAGCTTCGTCAGCCATGCGGGCGCGCCGCTGTGGCAGGTCTATGCCCAGCCCCTGCGTCTGTCGCCGCTGATCTATGCGGGCACGACGACCTGGTTCTTTGCCATCGGCAACTGGGTCAAGCTGATCCCCTATGCCGCGCTCGGTCAACTGTCGCCTGCGAACCTTGCCACGGCGGCGGTGCTGATGCCGGTGTCGCTGGCGGCGGTCTGGGTAGGGCTGCGGCTGGTGCGGATCATTCCGCCCGCACTGTTCTATCGGCTGATCACCTGGGGCCTTCTGGCGGTGTCGCTGCGGCTGATCTGGCAGGGGCTGGCGGGCTGATCGCCGCAGTGCGGCATTTTCCGCTTGCCATATATGGCGCAACGCGGCACCAAGGCGCAACATTGTTGCCCGGAGGTTTCTCATGGCTCGTCCCTACCGCTCGGTTCTGTATATTCCCGCCGCCAATGCCCGTGCGATGGAAAAGGCCCGCGGCCTTGCCGCCGACGCGATCATCTTTGACCTCGAGGATGCCGTGGCCCCCGATGCCAAGGCCACCGCGCGCGATGCGCTGGCCCAGGCCCTGACCCAGGATTACGGCCCCCGCGCGCGGATCGTGCGCATCAATGCGCTGTCCACGGCATGGGGCGCGGACGACGCCCGCGCCTGCGCGGGGCTGGACATCGATGCGGTGCTGGTCCCCAAGGTGGACGGCCAGGACGATCTGGACCGCGTGGCCGCGCTGATCCCCGACACGCCGCTCTGGGCGATGATGGAGACGCCCCTGGGCATGCTGAACGCCGCCGGCATCGCGGCGCATCCGCGGCTGGCGGGGATGGTGATGGGCACGAACGACCTGGCCAAGGATCTGGGCAGCCGCTTTCGCGCCGACCGCCTGCCGATGATGGCGGGGCTGGGCCTGTGCCTGCTGGCCGCCAAGGCGGAGGGGGTCGTGATCGTGGACGGCGTCTTCAACGCCTTCAAGGACGAGGACGGCCTGCGTGCCGAATGCGAGCAGGGCCGTGACATGGGGTTCGACGGCAAGACCCTGATCCACCCCGCCCAGCTGGAGATCGCCAACGCCGCCTTCGCGCCCACCGAGGCGGAGGTCGCCCTGGCCCGCCGCCAGATCGAGGCCTTTGATGCAGCCACCGCGCAGGGGCAGGGTGTGGCCGTCGTCGATGGCCGCATCGTCGAGAACCTGCACGTCGCCACCGCGCGCCAGACGCTGGACCGTGCACAGGCGATTGCGGCCATGGCGCAATAAGGGCAGTCTGCGCGCCACAAGCTCCAGCAAGAGGAAAGCCAGATGCTGATCCTGATCCTAGGCGTGGCCCTGTGGTGGGCGGCGCATCTCTACAAGCGGGTGGCCCCCGCCAGCCGCGCCTCGATGGGCGAGCGGGGCAAGGGCATGGTCACGGGCCTGTTGGTCCTGTCGATCATCCTGATGGTCATCGGCTATCGCGGGGCCGAGGGCGCGTTCTTCTGGGGGCCGAACCCGGCGCTGGTGGGAATCAACAACCTGCTGGTCCTGGTGGCCCTCTATCTGTTCGCGGCCAGCGGCATGAAGACCCGCGTGACCGCGATGACCCGCCATCCGATGCTGTGGGGCTTTGCCCTGTGGGCAGGCGCGCATCTGCTGGTGAACGGCGACACGCCGTCCTTCATCCTGTTCGGAGGCCTCTTGGCCTGGTCCTTCGTCGAGATGGTGGCGATCAACCGCGCCAGCCCCTGGGTCCGCCCGATCGGACCCTTCCCCGCCCGCAAGGAGGCGATGGCCGCCGTCGGCGCCGTCATCGTCATGATCGTGATCGGCCTGATCCACGGCTGGATCGGCCCCTGGCCCTTCGGAGGAGCCTGACATGCCCCTGATCTATCGCTGCATCACCGACGACGACACGTCCAAGTTCTGCCACCGCGTCAGCGAGGCCCTGTCCAAGGGCTGGTCGTTGCACGGCGGCCCGTCCATGGCCCATGACCCGATCAAGGGCGTGATGCGCATGGGGCAGGCCGTCACCAAGGAGATCGAGGCCGAATACCACCCCGACATGAAGCTGGGACAGCAATGACCAAGACCAATCCCGGCCGGTTCTTCGAGGATTACACCGTCGACCAGACCATCCGCCACGCCGTGCCCCGCACCGTGGCGGAAGGCGAACGGGCGCTGTACCACGCGCTGTATCCGGCGCGGCATGCGCTGTATTCGTCGGACGAATTCGCGATCACCTGTGGTCTGGACGGCAGCCCGCTGGACGATCTGCTGGCCTTCCACACGGTCTTTGGCAAGACGGTGCCCGATGTCAGCCTGAACGCGGTGGCCAATCTGGGATACGCCCAGGGGCGCTGGCTGCGGCCGGTCTGGCCCGGCGACACGCTGCGCGCCGAAAGCCAGGTGATCGGCCTGCGGCAGAACTCCAACGGCCAGTCGGGCGTGGTCTGGGTGCGGACCCAGGGCCTGAACCAGGTCGAGGAGGTCGTGCTGGACTATGTCCGGTGGGTCATGGTCCGCAAGCGCGACCCCCAGTCCCCCGCGCCCGAGGCGGTGGTTCCCGATCTGGCCGACAGCGTCGATCCAGCCGACCTGATCGTGCCGGAAGGGTTGAGCTTTGCCGAATACGACTTTGATCTGGCAGGGGAACCGCACCGGTGGGGCGATTATGCCGTGGGCGAGGTCATCGACCATGTCGACGCCGTCACCATCGAGGAGGCCGAGCACATGCTGGCCACCCGCCTGTGGCAGAACACGGCCAAGGTGCATTTCGACGCCACGCATCGTCCCGACGGGCGGCGGCTGATCTATGGCGGCCATGTCATCAGCCTGGCGCGCGCGCTGTCATTCAACGGGCTGGCCAACGCGCAGATGATCGTGGCGCTGAATGCCGGCGCGCATGCCAATCCATGCTTTGCCGGCGATACGGTGCGCGCCTGGTCCCAGGTGCTGGACCGTGCGCCGACGGATGCGCCGGGCGTCGGCGCGATCCGCCTGCGGCTGGTCGCGACGCGGAACGGCGCACCGGCCGGCATCCTGCGCGACGATCAGGGCAGGTACCTGCCGGACGTGCTGCTGGATCTGGACTATTGGGCGCTGATGCCGGTGTGACGGCGCGTCGAGTCGCAACGTTTCGATGTCCACCGCTAACGGCGGGAAACCTGTGATCACAGCCGCCGTGCCTGTGATCACAAAGCCCCATTTCCGCGTCATTTGCGCGCGCGGGGTGGTATCTGCGGATGACAGATGGCATCTGTAGCGTCAAGAACGGCACCAATCGCCAGCCCGCGCGGCCAGCCCGGTCCCTTCCGGGCCCCTGCGACGGGACAAGCTGAACCGACAAAGGAGGGCCGCCGATGGCCGACGTGAACCGGGGCAACCGGCCCCTTTCCCCCCATCTTCAGGTCTATCGCCTGCCGATCCCCGCGGTCACCTCGATCCTGACGCGCATCACCGGCCACGCACTGTCGGCGGGCATCCTGCTGCTGGTCTGGTGGCTGGTCGCCGCGGTCAGCAGCCCCGGCGCCTTCGCGACGGCCGATTGGGTCCTGCGGTCCTGGCTGGGCTTCCTGATCATGACCGGCTCGACCTGGGCGCTGTGGTTCCACGCGCTGTCGGGCGTGCGCCACCTGTTCTACGACAACGGCCTGGGCCTCGAGATCGACGAGGCCAAGCGCGGCTCCTGGGCCATCATCATCGGTTCGGTCGCGCTGACCGTGCTGAGCCTGATCATCTTCTTCATCGGCTGAGGGCATCATGCGTTACATCACCCCCCGCAAGGCCGCCCAGGGTCTGGGCTCTGCCCGCGCCGGCACCGCGCATCACTGGAACATCACGATGAGCAGCTATGCACTGATCGTGCTGACGCCCTTGTTCCTGATCGCCGTGGGCGGCGCCATCGGCCTGCCCCAGGATCAGGTCGTGGCCCATTTCGGCCGACCCTTTCCCGGCATCATCACTGCGCTGTTCGTCATCGTGGGCATGATCCATTTCATCAAGGGCTCTCAGGGCGGGGCGATCGCGGACTATGTCCACGGCACCGCCCAGCAACTGACGATGGTCGCCATCGCGATCTTTGGCTGGGGCGTGATCGCCGCCGCCATCTTTGCGCTGGCCAAGATGGCCTTCACCCTTCCCGCGATCTGAGGACGACATGGCAGCTTACGAAACAATCGTTCATGACTATGACGTGGTCGTCGTCGGGGCCGGCGGCGCGGGTCTGCGCGCGACGCTCGGCATGGCCGAACAGGGGCTGCGCACGGCCTGCGTGACCAAGGTCTTTCCGACGCGCTCGCACACCGTTGCGGCCCAGGGCGGCATCGCCGCGTCGCTGTCCAACATGGGCCCCGACAGCTGGCAGTGGCACATGTACGACACCGTCAAGGGGTCGGACTGGCTGGGCGACACCGACGCCATGGAATACCTGGCGCGCGAGGCCCCCAAGGCCGTCTACGAGCTGGAGCATTACGGCGTCCCGTTCAGCCGGACCGAGGACGGGCGCATCTATCAGCGCCCCTTCGGCGGTCACACCACCGAATACGGCGAAGGCCCCCCGGTCCAGCGCACCTGCGCCGCGGCCGACCGCACCGGCCACGCCATCCTGCACACCCTGTACGGCCAGTCGCTGAAGAACAACGCGGAGTTCTTCATCGAATATTTCGCGCTGGACCTGATCATCACCGATGGCCGCTGCACCGGCGTCGTCTGCTGGAAGCTGGACGACGGCACGATGCACGTCTTCAACGCCAAGATGGTGGTGCTGGCGACCGGCGGCTACGGCCGTGCCTATTTCAGCGCGACCAGCGCCCATACCTGCACCGGCGACGGCGGCGGCATGGTTGCCCGCGCGGGCCTGCCGCTGCAGGACATGGAATTCGTGCAGTTCCATCCGACCGGCATCTATGGCTCGGGCTGCCTGATCACGGAAGGCGCGCGGGGCGAGGGCGGTTACCTGACGAACTCGGAAGGCGAGCGGTTCATGGAGCGCTATGCGCCCACCTACAAGGACCTGGCCAGCCGCGACGTCGTCAGCCGCTGCATGACGATGGAGATCCGCGAGGGTCGCGGCGTCGGTCCCGACAAGGACCACATCTTCCTGAACCTGATGCACCTGCCGCCGGAGACGCTGGACCTGCGCCTGCCCGGCATCAGCGAAAGCGCCAAGATCTTTGCCGGTGTCGACCTGACCCGCGCGCCGATCCCGGTCCTGCCGACAGTTCACTACAACATGGGTGGAATTCCCACGAACTATTGGGGCGAAGTCCTTGCACCGACGGAAGAAAATCCCGATGCGATCTTCCCCGGCCTGATGGCCGTGGGCGAGGCTGGCTGTGCGTCTGTGCATGGTGCGAACCGTCTTGGGTCGAACAGCCTGATCGACCTGGTGGTGTTCGGCCGCGCCGCCGCGATCCGCGCCGGCGGGGTCGTTGACCGTGCCGGTGCCGTTCCCGCGACCAACAAGGCCGAGGTCGACCGCGCGCTGGACCGTTTCGACGGGCTGCGCCATGCCAACGGCACGATGGCCACCGCGGAGCTGCGCGACCAGATGCAGCGCACGATGCAGCTGGATGCCGCCGTCTTCCGCACCGACAAGACCCTGGCCGAGGGCGTGGTCAAGATGGAGGGCATCGCGGGCAAGATGGATGACATCAAGGTCACCGATCGCGGATTGATCTGGAACACGGACCTGATGGAAACGTTGGAGCTGACCAACCTGATGCCCAACGCCCTGACAACGATCGTCGCGGCCGAGGCCCGCAAGGAGAGCCGCGGCGCCCATGCGCACGAGGATTACCCTGAGCGGGATGACGCCAACTGGCGCAAGCATTCGCTTGCCTGGGTCGATGGGAACAAGGTTAAACTGGCCTACCGCCCCGTCCACCTGGAGCCGTTGACCACGGCCGAGGAAGGCGGGATCGACCTGCAAAAGATCGCTCCGAAGAAAAGGGTTTACTGATGCGCTTCAATCTCATCGCCGCTTTCGGCATTGCCGCCGCCACCCTGGCGGGCTGCGTCGCCCCGGTCCCCATGACCGGCCCCGCCGTGCCGACCGCCCCCGGCGTCGCGCCCGCGCCGACCGTGCTGGACGCGGCGTCGCGCCAGATCGCCCGCAACGTCGTCGACAGCGAAATGCAGCGCCGCCTGCCGGGCGTCAACGTCACGCCCTATACCGACTGCGTGGTCAACAACGCCTCGACCGCCGAGCTGATCGACATCGCGCAGATGTCGCGTTCGGGCGTGACCGGCACCGCCGACAGCGTGGCCGCGATCGTGTCGCGTCCGGCGACGACGCAGTGCATCGCCGCCGCGGCGCGCACGGCGTGATCTGATGATCGCGCGGGCAATCTTCGTGGGTCTGCTGCCTGTGGTGGCGGCCTGCGGTCCGGTCCCGGTGGACCAGGCCGAACGAAGCTGCCTGCGCGACGCCGAAATGGCCGAACGTCCCCGCGGCAGCATCGCGATGGGCGTCGGCTCGGGGTCGGGGGGCACGCGCGGCTTTGGCAGCGTCGAGCTGGAGATCAGCAGCGACTACATCCGCGGCCGCGATCCGTCCGACGTCTTCAACCGCTGCGTCCAGCGCCGGTCGGGCCAGATGCCCGAGCGCGCGCTGGCCGACCAGCCCGGCTGGCGGGGGACGCGGTGAGCCGTCCGCTGTTCCTGCATGTCGGCGTTCAGAAGACCGGCACCACCAGCCTGCAGCGGTTCCTGCGCCGTTCGGCCCCGGCGCTGGCGGACGCGGTCGTGATCCGCACGCCCGAAGAAGGGACGCCGATGCGTCCGCTTGGACGTGCGGCCATCGCATGCAGCCTTGCACCCGACGATGATCACCGCGCCACGCTGGTCGCGGCGTTCGCGACGGTGCTGGACGGTCTGCCAGACGACGACCGCCCGGTGATCCTGTCCCATGAGAATCTGGCCGGCGCGATGCCCGGCAACGGCGGAGAGACCCGTCTGTTCCCGGCGCTGCCCGCGATGCTGGCGACGCTGGTGCAGGTCGCGGCCGATCGCGGCTTTGCCCCGCATGTGGTGGTCTATACCCGTCGGATGACGGCGTGGCTTCCATCGGTCTGGGCGCAGGCCGTGCGCACCGACGGCTATGCCCTGACGCTGCCCGAATTCCGCGCGCAGACATCCGAACTGCCCGGATGGGGCGACCTGCTGCGGCGGTTGAACGGCGCGCTGTCGTCTGTTCCCGTTACCCGGCTGCGGCTTGAGGACGAGGCGGACGCCGATCGTCCCGGCCGCCAGCTGCTGTCGCTGGCGGGCGTCCCTGACGCGCGTTTGGACGCATTGCCGCCGCTGGATTCCCGCGCGATGGAGCGTCTGACGCCCGGCGCCACCGAATTCCTGCGCCGCCTGAACGGGCTGGCGCTGAACCCTCATGCCCGCGACCGGGTGGCCGATCTGGTGGCCCGGTCGCAACCCCTGTTTGCGGCCCATGTGCCGTCCGAAGGCACTCTCTGAAAGGAGCTACCCATGGTCCAGTTCACCCTGCCCAAGAACAGTCAGATCCGCGTCGGCAAGACCTGGCCCAAGCCCGAGGGCGCAACCAACGTCAAGAAGTTCAAGATCTATCGGTGGGACCCCGAGACTGGCGAGAATCCGCGTCTGGACACGTATTTCGTCGATCTGGATAAGTGCGGGCCGATGATGCTGGACGCCCTGATCAAGATCAAGGCAGAGATCGACCCGACCCTGTCCTTCCGCCGGTCCTGCCGCGAGGGGATCTGCGGGTCCTGCGCGATGGTGATCGACGGCGGCAACAAGCTGGCCTGCATCTTCGGCATCGACGAGGTCAAGGGCGACGTGGCGATCTATCCGTTGCCGCACATGCCGGTGGTCAAAGACCTGGTGCCGGACCTGACGCATTTCTATGCACAGCATGCGTCGGTGAACCCCTATCTGCAGACCAAGACGCCGACCCCCGGCAAGGAGTGGAAGCAGTCGATCGAGGACCGTAAGAAGCTGGACGGATTGTACGAGTGCATCCTGTGCGCCTCCTGTTCGACGGCCTGTCCGTCGTACTGGTGGAACGGCGATCGGTACCTGGGGCCGGCCGCGCTGCTGCACGCCTATCGCTGGATCATCGACTCGCGCGACGAGGCCACGGGCGAGCGTTTGGACGAGCTTGAGGATCCCTTCAAGCTGTATCGCTGCCACACGATCATGAACTGCACCAACACCTGCCCCAAGGGGTTGAACCCCGCCAAGGCCATCGCGTCGATCAAGCACATGATGGTGGAACGCGCGGTCTGACTGCGTCCCGCGACGGCGGGCGGGGGCCAACCCCCCGCACCCCCCGCCGAGGGGACGTGCCGTCCCCTCGGGCTCCCCTGCGGCAGGGCGGACATACAAAGACGGCCCGGAGAGCAATCTCCGGGCCGTTTTCGTTTGGTGGGGCTTTAGCCTTCGATGCGGGTGAAGTCGGCGATCTGGCGACCGGCTTCGCGGATGCGGGACAGCAGGTTCAGGCGGTTGCGCCGGACGATCTGGCTGTCGGTGTTGACCTGCACGGCCTCGAAGAACGCGTCGATCGGCGTGCGCAGGGCTGCGATGGCCGTCATGGCTGCGGGGAAGTCCTGCGTGGCCATGGCGTGGCGGATCGCCGGTTCGGCGGTGTCCAACGCAGTGAAGAGGGCGCGTTCCTGGTCCGTCTCGGCGAACTTGACGTCGGCGCCGAAGCTGTATTCGACGCCGTCCTTCTCCTCGGCCTGCGCCAGGATATTGCCCGCGCGCTTGAGGCCCTGGGTCAGGTTCCTGCCGTCGTCGGTTGCCAGCATGGCATTCAGCGCGGTGGCGCGTGCGGTCACGCGGACGAGGTCGTCATTGCCCTCCTGCGCCAGCACGGCTTCGATGATGTCGTGACGGATGCCTTGGTCGCGCAGGTATACCTTCAGTCGATCATGGAGGAAGGAGAGAAGATCTTTGGCAGTTTCACGATAGGGAAGCACCTTCACCTGATCTTGGAACGGCTGAATCTCATTGCTGCCGGTGAAGTAGAAGTCGCCTGCGTCTACAGCGGCATCAACGTCATGCTCTGCCGCTTTGCTGGCCAGAACCATGTCTCCCGCTCGAATTGCCGCAGGAAAGATGAAATGCTGCTCCGCTGCAATAGACTGCCCGTCCGGTGCCGTGGTTTTTGCGAGGCCTTTTGTCCCTACCGCACTGTTAAGCAGAGCCGACTTGACCGAACGTTTCACGGCCTGTTCAGCGATTTGCATTAGCGGCGCCGCTATCGACCCTGCCTGCAACAGGCGGATCACCCCCAAGGCAGCCCGCCGAAGTGCAAACGGATCCTTCGATCCCGTCGGCTTTTCGTCGATCGCCCAGAACCCCGTCAGGGTATCGATCTTGTCGGCCAGCGCCACGGCGACCGAGACGGGCGCAGTCGGGACCGCGTCGGAGGGACCGAGGGGCGAATAGTGGTCGCGGGCGGCGTCGGCGACCGCCTCGGGTTCGCCGGCCTCCAGCGCGTAGTAGCGGCCCATCGTGCCCTGCAGTTCGGGGAACTCTCCGACCATGGCCGAGCGCAGGTCCAGCTTGGCCAGGCGCGCGGCGCGTTCGGCCTGATCGGGATCGGCGCCGACCAAGGGCGCGATCTCGCGAGCCAAGGCCGCGATGCGTTCGATCCGGTCGGCCTGCGAACCGAGCTTGTTGTGGAAGGTGACCGAAGCCAGGCCCGCGGCCCAGGTCGCCATGCCCGATTTCGCCTCGCGCAGGTCGTTTTCCCAGAAGAAGGCGGCGTCCGACAGGCGCGCGGCCAGGACGCGCTGGTTGCCGGCCAGGATCGTCGCGCCGTCGTCGGGCGTCTGGATGTTGGCGACGGTCACGAACCCTTCGATCCGGCCCGTTGACGGATTGCGGGCCGAGAAGAACTTCTGATGCTCCTTCATCGAGGTCTGCAGCACCTCGGGGGGCAGGGCCAGGAAGCGGTCCTCGATCACGCCCATCAGGGGCACGGGCCATTCGACCAGGCCCGCGACCTCGGCCAGCAGGGCGTCGTCGGGGACGATCTGCCAGCCGCGGGCAAAGGCCAGATTGTCGGCCTGCGACCGTATCTCGGCGGCGCGTTCCTGGGTGTCCAGCATCACGCGGGCGCGGCGCAGCTTGGCGGCATAGTCGTCAAAGCCGCTGACCGTGAACGCGTCGGGCGCCATGAATCGGTGGCCGCGGGTGGTGTTGCCCGCCGCGATGCCGTCGACGGTCAGCGGCACGACGGTCGCGCCGGCCTCGTCCGACAGGATGCACAGGATCGAATGCAGCGGGCGCACCCACCGCAGGCTGCCCGACCCCCACCGCATGGATTTGGGCCAAGGGAAATTGCGGATCGTCGTCTCCAGCACTTCGGCCACGATGTCGGCGGCAGGGCGGCCGGGCTTGGTGACGGTGGCGTACCAGACCTGGCCCTTCTTGTCGTCGCGGGCCTGCAGCTGGTCGCGGGTCAGCCCGGTGGAGCGCAGGAACCCCTCCAGCGCGGCATCGGGGGCGTCGGTGCGGGGGCCTTTGCGGTCCTCATGCGTGGTGGGGCTGGCGGCGGTCAGGCCCTCGACCGCCAGAGCCAGGCGGCGCGGCGTGCTGAAGGCACCGGCGCTGGCATAGGTCAGGCCGGCCTGAACCAGGCCTTCGGTCACCAGGCGCTTGAGGTCCTCACGCGCGCGGGCCTGCATGCGGGCGGGAATTTCCTCCGAGAAAAGCTCGATCAGCAGGTCGGGCATCAGTCCATCACTCCGCGTTCCGGGGTCTTGTCGTTGTATTGGTGCCAGCCGTAGACGCGGCCGTCGGGATAGACGGCCAGCACGCGGTCCACGTCGGGGCGGATCTCGCTGACCGACAGCACGGCGCGGGCGGCGCCGCTTTCCAGGTCGCCGCCGATCCGCGCCGCGTCGAAGCAGGCGAACCAGCCGGGCGCGTTCAGGGGCGTGGCGCCCTCAAAGGGCAGGGCATCGGCGGGAACCGCGTCCACCGTGGCGCAGGCACGCCAGCGCAGCGGGCTGCTGTCGGCATCGATCCCCTCGAATCCGGTCAGGGTCAGGGGTCGTTCGCCGGCGGGGGTGGTCACCGCGATGGCGGCATCGGGGCCGTTCGGGTCGATCGGGTCATAGTACAGGTATTCCTGCGCGTACCACATGCCCGCGCCCGCGGCGATGGTGCTGCCCAGCAGGGCCAGCGCCGCGACCTTGCCCCAGTTCACGCGGGCGACCCCGCCGCATCGGTGGTCAGGAACAGGTCGGCGCAGCCCTTGGCCAGCGCCCGAACCCGGCCGATATAGGCCTGGCGTTCCGTGACCGAGATCACACCGCGCGCGTCCAGCAGGTTGAACAGGTGGCTGGCCTTGATCGCCTGGTCATAGGCGGGATGCGCCATCGGGATGGTGCGGCCCGCGCCGTCGGTGCGGTCGGCGGCCAGGATACGGGCGCACTCGGCCTCGGCGTCCTTGAAATGCTGGAACAGCATGTCCGTGTCGGCCTGGTCGAAGTTCCAGCGCGAATATTCCTGTTCGGTCTGGCGGAAGATGTCGCCATAGGTCAGCGCGATCGGGCTGTCCGGGTCGTTGAAGGGCATGTCCATCACGTGTTCCGCGCCCAGCACGTACATGGCCAGGCGTTCCAGGCCATAGGTCAGCTCTCCGGAGACGGGGCGGCAGTCATGACCGCCGACCTGCTGGAAATAGGTGAACTGGCTGACCTCCATGCCGTCGCACCAGACCTCCCAGCCCAGGCCCCATGCGCCGAGCGTAGGCGATTCCCAGTCGTCCTCGACGAAGCGGACGTCATGGACCATCGGGTCCAGGCCGATGGCGCGCAGGCTGCCCAGATACAGCTCCTGCAGGTCGGGGGGCGACGGTTTGATGATGACCTGGAACTGATAGTAGTGCTGCAGGCGGTTGGGGTTCTCTCCGTACCGGCCATCGGTGGGGCGGCGCGACGGCTGGACATAGGCCGCGGCCCAGGCCCGCGATCCAAGAGAGCGCAGCGTGGTCCCAGGGTGGAACGTCCCGGCGCCCACCTCCATGTCATAGGGCTGCAGGACGGCGCAGCCCTGGCCTGCCCAATAGGTCTGCAGCGCCAAGATGATCTCCTGGAAACTGCGGGGTCGGTTGGGGCTGGTCATCGGGCCATCCTTTTGCGTAGATCGGGCAAGGCGTCTTCTAGGCGCGCGATGCAACAGGGTCAATGAAGGCCCGACGGCGGGGGGACACCCGCGACAGGATGGACAGGATGACGACGCCTTTGCGCTTGGTGATGGGACTGGTCCTGGCGGGGGCGCTGCCCGGTGCGGCGCTGGCCCAGGGCGCGGTGATCCGTCTGGAGGCCAAGCGCGATCCCCAGGCGGCGGCGCAGGCGGCGCAGGGATGGGCCGACCGGTTCGACGGGGTCGTGACGCTGGCCCTGCCGGGCAGCTGGACGGGGATCGCCATCGGGCCGCTGCCCGAGGATCGCGCCGGGCCCCTGCTGGAGCGGCTGAAGCAGGCCGGCAAGGTGCCCCAGGACGCGTTCGTCAGCACGCCCGCGCCGGGGACCGCGCTGATGCCGGTGGGCGATACCGCGGCGACGGCCCCTGCTGTGGTGGCCCCGCCGCCGCCCGCCGCCTATCTGCGGCTGGAATCGGTTCAGGCCGAACCCGAGGCCCGCGCCGCGCTGGCGCGGATCCGGGCCGATTTCCCCGAGGCCGGGCTGTGGCGTCTGCCCGACGGGTGGTTCGCGGTGGCGCTTGGCCCGGTGGCCGACGAGGCGGCCACCGCCTGGCTGCCGGTGCTGGCCAAGGCCGACATGATCCCGGACGACGCCATGCTGGCCCGCGCCGCCGATCTGGGCGAGGCGCTGGACGCGGGCCAGGCCCCGGACCTGCCCGCGCCCGGCGCGCCCGAACCCCTGCCGCCGCTGGACCAGGTCCAGCGCGCGTTGCGGTGGGCGGGGCATTACGACGGCCAGATCGACGGCAAGGACGGTCCCCGCACCCGCGCCGCGATCCAGGCCGAGATCACGCAGACCCGCGCCTCGACCGATCCGGGCACGGCGCTGCGGCTGCTGGCGGAACGCCGTGCGGCCTGGGCCGAGGCGCAGGGGCTGGCACCGCTGGTCGACGCGGCGACCGGGCTGACGGTCACCGCCCCCCTGCGCGCGCTGACCTTCGACCGGGCCGAACGGGCGCTGTCGATCTATGGTCCGAAGGACGGATCGGGGGCGGCGCTGATCCTGTTCAGCCAGCCGGGTGGCCAGCAGGAGCTGCTGGATCTGGCCGGTCTGGTCACGGCGCTTGGCTGGGTGCCCCGGCCCGACCGTGTGGTCAAGCCGGGCCACGTGACCCTGCATGGCGCGAATGACGCCCATATCGGTGCCGCCGAAGGCTGGGTCCGCGATGGCCGGGCCGAAGGCTTCGTGCTGATCTGGCCGGCGTCGGAGGCGGAAACCCAGACCCGCCTGCAGGCGGAACTGAGCGACAGCCTGACGCGCCACGGGCCCGGCGCAAATGCCGGCGCCGCGCCCACCGCGCTGCCCTAGTCGCGCCAGAACCGAGGCAGCAGCAGGACCAGGACCGACACCAGCTCCAGCCGGCCCAGGAACATTCCCACGGTCATCAGCCACTTGGCCGAGGTCGGAAATTCCGCGATCGAGCCGTTGCGCGTCACCTCGGGGCCCCATACCGGGCCGATATTCGCGATGGCGGTCCAGGCGGCGGTCAGCGCGGTGCGCGGGTGCAGGCCGGTCAGCGACAGCCCCACGATCAGCAGGCCGAAGGTCAGGAAGAACAGCGTGAAGAACGCCATGACCGAATCGACCACGTCCTGTTCCAGCGGCTGGCCGTCATAGCGCAGCGGATAGACGCGGTGGGGCGAATGCATCCGGCGGATCTGGGCGCGCACGGCCTCGAACAGGACCAGATAGCGGAAGACCTTGACCGAACAGCCGGTCGATCCGGTGCAGCCGCCGATCAGCCCGCAGATCACCAGGACCATCAGCGGCAGATGGCCCCATTGGGTCACGTCGGTGGAGGCGAAGCCGGTCCCCGAGAAGGTCGATATGACGTTGAACACGGTCTCCCGCAGCATCTCCTCGGGGTGGCCGGTCTGGCCCAGCCACAAGACGCGGTACAGCAGGATGATCACGCAGGCATAGCCGATCCAGCGCAGATAGGCGCGCACCTGGATGTCACGCCACAGCGGTTTCGCCTGGCCGCGCATCAGCTGCACCATGCGGATGAACGGGATCGAGGCCAGCACCATGAAGACCGACGACGCCCATTCCGCAGGCCCGAGGAACGCCCCGAAGCTGGCGTCGTAATTCGAGAAGCCCCCGGTCGAGATCGTGCTGAAGGCCTGGACGACGGCGTCGAACCCGGTCAGGCCCAGGATCAGATAGGTGATGATGCAGGCTCCGGTCAGGATCAGGTACAGCTGCGTCATCTCGGTCGCGATCTGGCCGGCGCGGGGCAGGACCTTGCCAAGCGTGTCAAAGCCTTCCGACCTGAAGAACTGCATGCCGCCGACCTTCATCACCGGCAGGAAGACCATCGCCACGACGACGATCCCCAGGCCCCCGGCCCAGTGCAGGATCGCGCGCCACAGGTGGATGCCGCGCGCCAGCGAATCCAGCTGCGGCAGGACCGTGGTGCCGGTGGTCGTGAAGCCTGACATCGATTCGAACATCGCGTCGGTGAAGGTCGCGTTCGGCGCGCCCAGCATGAAGGGCAGGGCACCGAACAGGGGCAGGACCAGCCAGATCCCCGACGTCAGCAGGAACGCCTGATGCAGCGACAGGTGGTCATAGCGCCCCGCCGTCGCCACCGCGACGAAGACGCCCGCCGCCATGGTGATCACCGCCGATTGCAGGAACACCATCCAGTGCGGGTCGCCATGCCACCAGTCGACCATCATCGGCGCCAGCATCATGCCACCGATCGCGGTCAGGATCTTGCCGATCGGATGGGCAACGGGACGGATGTCGATCATCGCTTCTGGTTGCCGCGCCCCCGCGCGCCCGTCAAGTGGCCGCGGCGGTCGCGGCCCCTTGAATGGTCGCCGATGGCAGGTTACGTTTTGTTCAACTTGTCATCGGAGGGCGTGTGTTATGACGCCCAAGCGTCCTGCGGGTGCGGACGCGTTCCCGAGAAATACGGTCGAGCCGTCGGGCACCCGACAACCTGATGAAGGGGCGCTGTATGCTGCCTTGGATTTGGGAACGAATTCTTGCCGGATGCTGATTGCCCGACCGACGGGCAGTCAGTTCCAGGTCGTAGACAGCTTCTCCAAGCCGGTTCAGCTTGGTCAGGGGCTGGAAGCTTCGGGACGCCTGTCCCGCAGCTCGATGGCGCGTACCGTGCACGCGCTGCAGGTCTGCAAGCGCAAGCTTGATCAGCACAAGGTGCGCAACATGCGCCTCGTGGCGACCGAGGCATGCCGGCGCGCGCGCAACAGCCGCGATTTCCTGCGCACGATCCGGCGCGAGACCGGCCTGCCCATCGAGATCATCGGCGCCGAGGAGGAGGCACGGCTGGCTGTCATCAGCTGCGCGCCGCTGGTCAGCCACAAGACCGAGACGCTGATGGTCGTCGACATCGGCGGCGGATCGACCGAGCTGGTCTGGATCGACCTGGAGGATGTGGAGCCCAAGGAGCGACCCCGCGCGATCATGCGCCTGTCGGACGGCTTCGGGAACCCGCAGCCGGGCGGCGCCCGCGTGGTCGACTGGATCAGCGTGCCATTGGGGGTCGCGACGCTGCGCGACCAGTTCGCGGATGTCGAGGACGACCAGGGTCGCTTCGCGCTGATGTCGTGGTTCTTCGAGGAGGCGCTGGCGAATTTCACCCCCTATGCGGACGGATCGCCCGACGAGGGGTTCCAGATCATCGGCACATCAGGGACGGTCACCACGGTCGCGGCCAGTTTCCTGGGCCTGCGCCGCTATGACCGAACCAAGGTGGACGGGCTGGAGATGACCAGCGACCAGATCGACCGGGTGATCCATTCCTATCTGCAGCTGGGCCCCGAGGGGCGGCGCACGGACCCGCGCATCGGGCGCGAACGGCATGCGCTGATCATGTCGGGGGCTGCGATCCTGCAGACACTGATGCGGGTCTGGCCCACGAACAAGCTGTCGGTCGCGGATCGCGGCCTGCGCGAGGGGTTGCTTTATGCACAGATGGTGCGCGATGGGGTGCTGGCGCCGGAAGGTTTGAACGGAGTGGCATGAGATGACGAAGACACCGACCAGCCGGGACGGCAAGACCAGCGGCCGCGGTGCGCGCGATCTGCGCGTGCGGGTGAAATCGGCCAAGGGGCGCAAGCTGTCCTCCACCCTGTGGCTGGAGCGGCAGCTGAACGACCCTTATGTGGCCCGCGCCAAGCGCGAGGGCTACCGCGGGCGCGCGGCCTACAAGATCCTGGAGCTGGACGACAAGTACCGCTTCCTGGTGCCCGGAGCGCGGGTGCTTGACCTGGGCTGCGCGCCCGGCGGGTGGTGCCAGGTGGCGGTGGCCCGCGTGAACGCCCTGGGTACGAAATCGGGCAAGAAGGTCGGGCGCGTGCTGGGTCTGGACCTGCAGGAGGTCGATCCGATCGCGGGGGCCGAGATCCACGTGCTGGACTTTCTGGAGGACGGGGCCGACGACAAGGTCAAGGCCTGGCTGGGCGGACCTGCGGATGTGGTGATGTCCGACATGGCGGCGGCGTCGTCGGGGCACAAGAACACCGACCACAACCGGATCGTGGCGCTGGTCGAGGCAGCGGCGCAACTGGCCTTCGACGTGCTGGAGCCGGGCGGCACTTTCGTCGCCAAGGTCCTGGCGGGCGGTGCCGAGACCGACATGCAGGCCATGCTGAAGAAGAACTTCACCAAGGTCGCGAACGTGAAGCCCCCCGCCAGCCGCAGCGATTCGTCCGAGAAGTTCGTGGTGGCCACCGGGTTCAGGGGCCGCGAGACCCCCGCCGAAGACTGAGCACCCTTGCGTCCCGCGACGCCGGGGGACTGACCGTCCCCCGGACCCCCTGCTGGGCGCCCGGCCTAGTCGTGGTGTGGGGCGTTTCGCGTCTGGCTGCGGTACGCCTCGGGCGTGCGGCCGGTCGCGGCGGCAAAGGCGCGGGTGAAATGGGCGTGGCTGGCATAGCCCAGCTCCTGAGCCAGGCGCGGAACGGGTCGGTCGGTATGGCGCAGCAGTTCGCCCGCACGGTCCACCCGCAATTCATGCAGCAGGTCGATGGCGCGATGGCCCCGCGCCTCGATGCAGGCGTGGTCCAGATGGGTCAGCGTGGTGCCCAAGTCCTGCGCCAGATCCGCCAGGGTCCGGCACGACCCCATCTCGACCGCGGCCAGGGCCAGGAAGCGGTCGACCAGCGGGCGATCCGTGTGGACCACGCCGGGATCGGTCCGGTGATCCCGCGGCGGGTCCAGACGCGACAGGCGCAGCGACAGCATGTTCAGATAGCAGCCTAGGGTGCGGTGATCGGGGCTGCGGGCGGCCTCGGCCATCAGTTCGGCCAAGGTGGCCGACAGTAGCGCGGCACCGCTGCCCGCGCATCCCGCGACCACCGAACGGGGCAGGGGCGGATCGACCTGCGCGGTCAGTTCGGGCGCGAACAGCAGCACCTGACCCTCTGCCCCGTCCAGCGGGCGGGCGGCGAAGGCGGTTCCGGCGGGGACGAAGCGGACGTCGCCTGCGGCCAGAATGCCGCCGCTGCGCGGAAAGTCGATGCGCATGCGCCCTTCGTTCACCCAGATGAGCACATGGTCGGGGCGCGTGCGCGGCTGGACGGGCACGGCACGCCCGCCCCAGGTGAAAGCGCCTGCAGGCAGCAGGCGAAGGCTGGCCTGCCGCGGCCCGAACCGGTGCGAGGCGGGCGCCACGCGGACGGACAGCGCCTGCGGAACGGCCACGCAGTCCGCGGCCCTTGACCGCTGCACGGGCATGGGGGCGGTGCCTTCGGTCTGCAGGTGGGGGCCGTTGACGTCGATCTGGCCGCCTTGCCCGCGGATGCCCCTACCAAGCGGCGCCAGCCGCGTCGGTGTGAACGGAAACCCCTTGGTCCAGTCAGAGCGATCCCATACCGACATGACACCCTCCCACATCACGGATCCTATCGGCGGATTATCGCCGATCTGTGGGAAAACTCAATGAACGCCGTATGGGTTTCCGGGAATTAAACCGTGATCAGCCCGGCGTTGCCCGCCTGCCACATCTGCCAGTCGCGCATCCGGCCGCGGAACCAGACCCGCTGCGCCTTGGCATATTGCCGTGAGGCGATGATGGCGCGTTCGGTGGCCTCGGCCAGGGTCGCATGACCCTGCAGGTGGGCGACCAGGTCGGGCGCGCCGATGGCCTTGGCCCATTGCGCGGCCGGGTCCCACAGGGGCAGCATCGCGCGCACCTCCTCCAGGGCGCCCTGGTCCAGCATCGCGTGAAAGCGCGCGGCGATCCGGTCCGCCAGCCAGTCGCGGTCACTTGTGATCAGCACGCGCTGACAGTCGTCGGGGGCCAGCAGGGGCGGGGGCGTGTCGTCCTGCCAATCGGCGATGCCGCGGCCGGTGGCGGTCAGAACCTCCCACGCGCGCTGGACGCGGACCGGGTTCGCAAGATCGATCTGCGCGCGTGTGCGGGGGTCCAGTTCGGCCACCATCTCGGCCAGACCACCGCTTGCGATGCGCGCATCGGCCGTGGCGCGGATGGCGGGGGGCGTCGGCGGAATCTGCGCCAGCCCGCGGGTCAGCGCGGTCAGGTACAGCCCCGTGCCGCCCACCACGATCAGCCGCCCCCGCAGCGCCGCGACCTGGCGCAGCCAGTCGCCGACCGACCAGGCGGTGCCCGGCGCGACATGGCCGTAAAGGGCGTGGGGCGCCTGTGCCAGGTCGGCGGCGGACGGGCGGGCGGTCAGCACCTGCCAGCAGGACCAGACCTGCAGGGCATCCGCATTGACCACCGTGCCGCCCTGTGCCCGCGCGACCGCCAGTGCCAGCGCAGATTTGCCGCTGGCGGTGGGTCCGGCGATCAGCAGGTGGCGGGCGGCGTCGATCTGTGTCAGGTCAGGGTCACGCATGGCCGATCCGGGCAGTTGATCCGGCAGCCCTTTTGCGACATTTAACGGCGCGATGAAAGCAGCCGGCGACAGGAGCCCCCGATGACCACCGAAGTCCCCAAGCAATATGGCCGCGTGATGCTGAAAATCTCGGGCGAGGCGCTGATGGGCGATCAGGGATACGGCCTGCATCCCCCCACCGTCGCCCGCATCGCAAGCGAGGTCGAGGCCGTCCAGGCGATGGGCGTCGAGGTCTGCATGGTCATCGGCGGCGGCAACATCTTCCGCGGCCTGCAGGGCAGCGCTCAGGGGATGGAGCGGACCACCGCCGACTATATGGGCATGCTGGCGACGGTCATGAACGCGCTGGCCATGCAGTCGTCGCTGGAAAGCCGCGGCCTGCATTGCCGCGTCATCAGCGCGATCCGCATGGACGAGGTCTGCGAGCCCTACATCCGTCGCCGCGCCATCCGCCACCTGGAGAAGAAGCGGATCGTGATCTTTGCCGCCGGCACCGGCAACCCGTATTTCACCACCGACACCGCAGCCACCCTGCGCGCGTCGGAGATGAACTGCGAGGCGATCTTCAAGGGCACCAAGGTCGACGGCGTCTATGACAAGGACCCGGTCAAGCATGCCGACGCGAAGCGTTACGGCAATGTCAGCTATGACGAGGTGCTGCAGAAGCATCTGGGCGTGATGGACGCATCGGCCATCGCGCTGGCCCGCGACAACAAGCTGCCGATCATCGTCTTCTCGCTGGACGCGCCGGGCGGGTTCCGGTCGATCCTGGAAGGCCGCGGCACCTATACGCGGGTCCACAACTGACATGACCACCAGCCTGCGGGGCCGCGTCGACGGCTTCATCCACGGGCCCCGGGCCCAAGGCGTGATCACGGCCGTGATCCTGTTCAACGCGCTGATCCTGGGGCTGGAAACCTGGCCGCGGGTGATGGCGGCGGCCGGCCCGCTGCTGATCGCGCTGGACCGGGTGTGCCTGGCGATCTTCGTGATCGAGATCGGGCTGAAGCTCTATGCCCGCGGGCTGCGGTTCTTCCGCGACGGCTGGAACGTGTTCGACTTCATCGTCGTGGGAATCGCCGTGCTGCCCGCGACCGAGGGGCTGTCGGTCCTGCGCGCCATGCGCATCCTGCGGCTGCTGCGCATCGTGTCGGTCACGCCCCGCCTGCGTCGCGTGGTCGAGGGATTCCTGTCCGCACTGCCCGGCATGGCGTCGGTCTTCCTGCTGATGGGTATCATTTTCTACATTTTCTCGGTGATGGCGACCAAGCTGTTCGGGCCGACCTTTCCGGACTGGTTCGGGGACATGGGCAATTCGGCCTATTCGCTGTTCCAGATCATGACGCTGGAAAGCTGGTCGATGGGCATCGTGCGCCCGGTGATGGAGGTTCACCCGAACGCCTGGCTGTTTTTCCTGCCTTTTATCCTGGTTACCACCTTTGCGGTGATGAACCTGGTGGTGGGTCTGATCGTGAATTCGATGCAGGAGGCCCACCAGGAGGAAGGCACTGCCGCAACCGAGGCCTATCGCGACGAGGTCCTGGCCCGGCTGGCCCAGATCGAGGCGCGGCTGTCCGCGGGCGAACCCCCGCGGAACGATCCCTGACGGGGCCGAAAAGCGGGCAAAGGCTTTGCCAAGCTGCGGCATTCCCGTTACAAGCGAAAAAAATTCAAAGCAGAGGCAGTCCGACAATGGCTGAGGACATCGAGATCGATATTGACGACCTGGAGCGCCGCATGAAGGGCGCGATGGAAAGCCTGCGGGGCGAGTTCGCCAGCCTGCGGACCGGCCGGGCCTCGGCCTCGATGATCGAGCCGGTGCAGGTCGAGGCCTATGGCCAGATGACCCCGATCAACCAGCTGGGCACTGTCAACGTGCCCGAACCGCGCATGGTCACGATCAACATCTGGGACAAGGGCATGGTCAACAAGGTCGAGAAGGCCCTGCGCGAAAGCGGCCTGGGGATCAATCCGCAGACCAACGGCACGATCATCATGCTGCCGATCCCGGAACTGAACGAGGAGCGTCGCCGCGAGCTGACCAAGGTCGCCGCGCAATACGCAGAGAGCGCCCGCGTCTCGATCCGCAACGTCCGCCGCGATGGCATGGATCAGGTCAAGAAGGGCAAGGCCAACGGCATGCCCGAGGACGACCAGAAGCTGTACGAGACCGAAATCCAGTCCCTGACCGACCGCATGATCGCATCGGTCGACGAGGCGCTGACGGCCAAGCAGGCCGAAATCATGCAGGTCTGATCCGACGATGGCGTGGGGCTTGTCGAGAGCTGCCGAAACTGGGGGGACGACCCGTCCCCGCCATGTCGCGGTCATCATGGATGGCAATGGCCGGTGGGCCACCGAACGCGGCTGGCCGCGTCTGGTCGGTCACCGTCGCGGGGCCGAGCGGGTCAAGCAGATCGTCCGCGCCTGCCCCGACCTGGGGGTGGACTGGCTGACCATCTATGCCTTCTCGACCGAGAACTGGAAGCGCTCGACCGAAGAGGTCCTGGGCCTGATGAAGATCTTTCGCCGCTATATCCAGCGCGAGGCCGAGGACATGTCGGCCGAGGGCGTGCGGATGCGCTTCATCGGCGAACGCGGCCGCCTGGACCGCAAGCTGCAGGACCTGATGGCCTCGATCGAGGCGCGGACGGCGGGCAACACGCGGCTGAACCTGACAGTCGCCATCAACTATGGCGGCCGGGACGAACTGGTCCGTGCCACCGGGCGTCTGGCCGAACGCATCGCCCGCGGCGACGTGATCAACCCGACCGAGGCCGATCTGGCCGATTGCATGGACACCGCCGGGCATCCCGATCCCGACCTGGTGATCCGCACCTCCGGTGAGACGCGGACCTCGAACTTCCTGCCCTGGCAGGCGGCCTATTCGGAATACGAATTCACGCCGACCCTGTGGCCCGACTTCACCCCCGATCACCTGGCGACGATCCTGGACCGCTTCGGCCTGCGCGACCGGCGCTTTGGGGGCGCATGACCTCAGCACGGCATTCCGCCGGGTCCGTGCCCGGCGCTGGCGGTCCCGGCAAGTCGGGCGGCAAATGGGGCGACCTGTCGCGTCGCGTGGCGTCTACCCTGGTCCTTCTGGGCATCGGCGTGATGCTGGCGGTGGCGCAGGGACCGTGGCTGCGCCTGGGCATGGCGGTCATCTCCGCGATCACCTTCTGGGAGCTGGCGGCCATGACCGGCTGGCGCAACCCGGCGCGGCACGTGACGCTGTTCGGACGGTCGCGCCCCATCGCGCTGGCCGCGATCGCGGGCGTGTCGCAGGCCTTTGCGCTGACCGGGATGCCCTGGGCGTGGGTGGCGCTGGCCGTCCCGATCCTGCTGGGCCTGCCGGGCGCGGCACGGCGCGACCGCGCGACCTATACCCTCTTCGGCATCGCGATCCTGATCGTGGCCTTTGGCCTTGTTGGGTTTCGCGAGAATTACGGCCTGAACTTTGTCCTGTGGTTGATGGGGGTCATCATCATCTCGGACACGGCGGGGTATTTCTTCGGCCGCATCCTGGGTGGCCCCAAGTTCTGGCCCGCGCTCAGCCCCAAGAAGACCTGGTCGGGCACCATCGCAGGCTGGATCGGCACCTGCCTGTTCGGCGCGATCCTGTGGATGGCGGGGCAGGGTGACGCAACGCTGATCTGGGTGTCGCCCATCGTCTGCCTTGCCGGGCAGATGGGCGATCTGGCCGAAAGCTGGCTGAAACGGCGCGCGGGGGTCAAGGACAGCTCGAACCTGATACCGGGGCATGGCGGCTTCATGGATCGTTTTGACGCAGTGACCGGGGCGGTCCTGGCGACCATGCTGATCGGGTTTCTGACGAAACTGCCCGTGGTGAACTGACCGATGCGACGCATTTCCATCTTCGGCGCGACCGGGTCGGTCGGCGCGAACGGCGTCGATCTGATCCGCCGCGATCCGCAATCCTATCAGGTCGTGGCCCTGACCGGCGGGCGCAACATCGCACGGCTGGCGCAGATGGCGCGCGATCTGCGCGCCCAGATCGCTGTCACCGCGCATCCCGAACTGCTGGACGACCTGCGGACCGCTCTTGCTGGCACCGACGTCCAGGCCGCCGCCGGCGAGGCCGCGCTGATCGAGGCCGCGCATTGGCCCGCCGACTGGATCCTGTCGGCCATCGTCGGCGCCGCGGGCCTGGCGCCGGGTCTGGCGGCGCTGTCGCAGGGCGGTGTGCTGGCCTTGGCCAACAAGGAGTCGCTGGTCTGCGCGGGCGCGCTGCTGCGGGACACCGGCGCGCGGTCGGGCGCCACGATACTGCCTGTCGACAGTGAGCATTCCGCTTTGTTTCAGGCGCTTGGGGCCGATAAGCTGGAATCCGTCAAGGATGTGACCATCACCGCATCGGGCGGCGCGTTCCGCGATTGGCCGTTGGAGCGGCTGGCGGCCGCGACCGTGGCCGAGGCATCGACCCATCCGAACTGGGCGATGGGTCAACGGATCACCATCGACAGCGCCTCGATGTTCAACAAGGCGATGGAGGTGATCGAGGCCAAGGAGTTCTTCGGCCTGACCGCCGATCGCATCAAGGTTCTGGTCCACCCGGAATCGATCATTCACGCGATGGTCACCCATCATGACGGCGGCACCATCGCCCATCTGGGCGCCCCCGACATGCGCCACGCGATTGGCTATGCGCTGCACTGGCCCGAACGGCGGCCGCTGCCCGTGGCCGCGCTGGATCTGGCCGCGCTTGGCAGCCTGACCTTCCGCGCCCCCGACGAGACGCGCTGGCCCGCCCTGCGCCTGGCGCGCGAGGTGATGGCCGCGGGCGGGGCTGCAGGCGCGGTCTTCAACGCCGCCAAGGAACAGGCGCTGGACGATTTCATCGGCGGGCGCATCCGCTTTACCGATATGGCCCCCCGGGTCGAGGCCACGCTGGAGGCGCTGTCCGCCCAGCCCGGCTTTGCCCGCGACCCCGAAGACCTGCCCGCCGTCCTGCATTGGGACGGCCTGGCCCGACGAAAGGCCGCCCAATGATCGACGCCTTTGCCCAGACCGCCGGCACGCTGCTGGCCTTCGTCACCGCCCTGGCGGTCATCGTGACCGTCCACGAATACGGCCATTACATCGTCGGCCGCTGGTCGGGCATCCGGGCCGAGGTGTTCAGCGTGGGCTTTGGCCCGCGCCTGTTCTCTCGCCGTGACCGTCGTGGGACGCTGTGGCAGGTCGCGGCGCTGCCGCTTGGCGGCTATGTGCGGTTCCTGGGCGACGACAACGCGGCCAGTGCCGGGCCGGGGCGCGCTGTCGACCCCGCCCTGCGCCGCCAGACGTTGCAGGGCGCGCCGCTTTGGGCGCGGTTCGCGACGCTGCTGGCGGGGCCGGTATTCAATTTCGTGCTGTCGATCCTGGTCTTCGCGGGCTTCGCGATCGTCCAGGGCCTGCCCGTGGACGAGGTGCGCGTGGGCGCCGTCAGCGAGGCGCCGCCCGCCATCGTCAACGACCTGCAGCCCGGCGACCGCATCCTGGCCCTTGGCGGCCAGCCGGTCGCCACCTGGCGCGACATCGGCGCGCTGACCGAAACGCTGCCGGTGGCCGGGCAGCAGGACTGGCAGGTCGAACGCGACGGCCGGAGGCTGACCCTGACCGGCCCCGACCCGATGCCGGCGCGCATCGGCGGCGTGGCGCCGCGCAGTGCCGCGGCCGATGCCGGCATGCGCGCGGGCGACGTGGTGCTGGCCATCGACGGCCAGCCGGTCACCCGCTTTACCCAGATGCGCGAGGCGGTCGAGGCTGCCGAGGGCCGGCCCCTGGACCTGCGCCTGTGGCGTCCCGGCACCGGAGAACTGGACGTGACCCTGTCGCCCAAGCTGTCGGACCTGCCCGCCGATGGCGGCGGGTTCGAGCAGCGCTGGCTGATCGGGGTGACGGGCGGCGAAAGCTTCTTCTCACCCCTGACCCGCAGTGCCGGGCCGCTGGAGGCGCTTGGCCTGGGCGTCGGGCAGACCTGGGGGATCATCACGTCGTCGCTGACGGGGATGTGGGCGATGATCTCGGGGCAGATCGGCACCTGCAACCTGGGCGGCGCGATCAGCATCGCGGAAAGCACCGGTCAGGCAGCCAGCGCGGGCGGCGCGAACTTCCTGTGGTGGATCGCGGTCCTGTCGGCGGCGATCGGGTTCCTGAACCTGCTGCCGATCCCCGTGCTGGATGGCGGCCACCTGATGTTCTACACCTACGAGGCCGTCCGCGGACGCCCGCCCTCGGACAAGGCGCTGAACCTGCTGACCGCGATCGGCATGGCGGCGGTCCTGTCACTGATGATTTTCGGGCTCACGAACGATCTTTTCTGCCCTTGATGCGCTTGCGGTTTTGACAGCCCCGCCCCGATGGGGCTACAGACCATAGGCAAAACGACAGCCCGAACCGGGCGCGTGCAGGCGGATACAAGAGGGGCCATCATGGAACGGAAACTGGGCAAGGGCGCATTGGCGCTGGTGACGTCCCTGGCGATCGCGGCGCCAATCGGAATGATCCCGCAGCAGGCCGCCGCCGTGGTCTTCGGCAGCATCCAGGTTCAGGGCAACCAGCAGATCGAGACGGGCGCCGTGCTGTCCACGCTGGCCTTGCCGCAGGGCCAGGACCTGAGCCCCGGCCAGATCAACGACGGTCTGCAGCGCCTGCAGAATTCCGGCCTGTTCGAGACGGTCGAACTGATCCCGCAGGGGTCCACCCTGGTCGTGCGCGTCAGCGAGTATCCGATCGTCAACCAGATCACCTTCGAGGGCAACCGCCGCCTGAACGACGAGCGTCTGGCCGAGATCGTCCGCAGCCAGTCGCGCCGGGTCTATCAGCCCAGCCAGGCCATCCAGGATGCCCAGGCCATCGCCCAGACCTATGCCGCCGAAGGGCGCCTGGCCGCCCGCGTCGATCCGCGCATCATCCGCCGCAGCGGCAACCGCGTCGATCTGGTCTTCGAGATCCGCGAAGGCAACGTCACCGAGATCGAGCGCGTCAGCTTTGTCGGCAACCGCGCCTATTCGGACCGCCGCCTGCGCAACGTGCTGGAGACCAAGCAGGCGGGCCTGCTGCGGACCTTCATCCGCCGCGACACCTTTGCGCCCGAGCGCATCCCGCTGGACGAACAGCTGCTGACCGATTTCTATCGTTCGCAGGGTTACGCCGATTTTCGCGTGCAGGGCGTGGCGCCCGAAATCGCGCGTGAACGTGACGCGTTCTTCATCACCTTCAACATTTCCGAAGGGCCGCGCTATCGCTTTGGCCGGGTCGAGACCATCTCGGAGATCCCGGGCGTCGATGCGTCGCTGTTCGCCGAGCAGAGCCGTGTCCGGCGCGGGTCGTTCTACAACCCGTCGGTCATCGACACGTCGATCCGCCGGATGGAGACGATCGCCATCCAGCAGGGCCTGAACTTCGTCAACATCGAGCCTCGCGTCACCCGCAACCCGGAAAACCAGACGCTGGACCTGACCTTTGCGCTGACCCGCGGCCAGCGCGTCTTCGTCGAGCGCATCGACATCGAGGGCAACACCACGACGCTGGACCAGGTGATCCGCCGCCAGTTCACCACCGTCGAGGGCGACCCCTTCAACCCGCGCGAGATCCGCAATTCGGCCGAACGCGTGCGGGCGCTTGGCTATTTCGCGGATGCGCAGGTCCAGACCCGCGAGGGCAGCAGCCCCGACCAGGTCATCGTCGGCGTCAATGTCGAGGAACAGCCGACCGGGTCGCTGTCCCTGGGCGCCAGCTATGGCGTCAATTCGGGCGTGGGCTTCAACATCGGCCTGACCGAGCAGAACTTCCTGGGCCGCGGCCAGACCCTGGGCCTGCAGCTGCAGACCGCGACCGACGACCGCGCCGCCGGGGTCACCTTCATCGAGCCGTTCTTCCTGGGCCGCGACCTGCGCTTTGGCTTCTCGGCCAACTATACCGAGACAGAGGGCCTGAATTCGGATTTCGACACCCGTCAGATCCGCATCCAGCCGTCGCTGGAGTTCCCGATCTCGGCCAATGCACGGATCGAGCTGCGCTACCGCATTTCGGAGGACAAGCTGTCCAACGTGACCGAGGACAGCTCGGCCCTGCTGATCGCCGAGGAGGGCACGCGCCTGACTTCGTCGCTTGGCTATACCTACAACTGGGATTCGCGCCGCACCGGGCTGGACCCGCTGACCGCGTACCGGTTCCGCTTCTCGCAGGATTTCGCGGGTGCGGGGGGTGACACCAAGACGATCACCACGACCGCGCTGGCCGGCGTCGAAAGCACCGCCTGGCGCGAGAGCGTGACCCTGCGCGGCGAGGTCGAGGCCGGGGCGATCTATACCTACGGCGATTATTCGACCTGGATCCTGGACCGCTTCCGCACCGGCAACCGCGTCCGCGGGTTCGAGCCGAACGGCATCGGGCCGCGCGACCTGGCTGCGGTGAACGAGGACGGCCTGGGCGGCAACTTCTACTGGGCGGCGCGCGGCGAGGCGCAGTTTCCCATCGGCCTGCCCGAGGAGTACGGCATTCAGGGCGGTCTTTTCGTCGATGTCGGCTCGCTGTGGGGTCTGGACCGGACCATCGGCACCGGCGGCGTCCCGGTCGATGACGACATGTACACGCGCGCCGCGGTCGGTGCGTCGATCTTCTGGACCACGCCCATCGGTCCGCTGCGCTTCAACTTCTCGCAGGCGCTGAAGAAGGAAGACTATGACCTGGAACAGAATTTCGACCTGACGATCCAGACGAACTTCTGATGCCGGTCCTTCGGATGGGACTGGGGCTGGTGGCGGCGGCGTTGATGTCGCTGCCCGCCGCTGCGCAGGATGCGACGGTGCCCGACATCCCGGCGCCCGAGATCCCGCCGATCGCCACACCGCCCGTCCTGCCCAACAGCACCATTCCCAGCCCCGAGGAGGCGGCCGAAAGCGCGCCGATCCTGACGCTGGACCAGGAGGTTCTGTACCTGTCCTCGGCCTGGGGTCTGCGCGCGCAGGCCCGGCTTGAGGCCAAGGGCGAGGAGGTCACCGCCGAGAACGACCGCCTGACGCAGCTGCTGTCGTCGGAGGAGGCACGCCTGACCGAACAGCGCAGCACGCTGCCCGCGGCCGAATTCCGCGAGCTGGCCGAAAGCTTCGACATCCGCGCGACGCGCATCCGCCGGGAGCGCGCGCAGGCGGTCCAGGACCTGAATGCCTGGGCCGAGGCCGACCGGGCGGCCTTCTTTCGGGCCGCGCTGCCGGTGATGGGTCAGGTGATGCAGGACCGGGGCGCCGTGGCGGTTCTGGACCGGCGCACGATCTTCGTGTCGCTGGACGCGATCGACGTCACCGAACAGCTGGTCGCGGCGCTGGACGATCGCATCGGCGACGGAGAGGGGGTCGTGCCGCTGCCCGATCAACCCCCGTCCGAGGATGCGCCCTAGGGCAGCCGCGCGATGCGGTCGTGGATCATGTCGAACAGCGCGTCGCGGTCCACGTCCTTGAGGAACAGCGCGTTGGGCGTCCGCCCGCTGACGCGCCACCAGTCGGCGACGGTCATGCCGGTGGTCCAGCGGCCCTCAACCTCGATCTCGACGTTGATGTGGCGGCCCTGGAACAGGTCGGGGTCCAGCAGCCAGGCAATGGTGCAGGGATCATGCAGCGGCGCGCCGAGGCTGCCGTATTTCGCGGTATCGAAGCGTTCGAAGAAGTCGGTCCAGCCCGCGACGGCCGGGCCGCAGCGGCCAGGCAGGGCGCGCATCGCCTCGACCCAGGCCCGGTCGGTCAGCGCCTTGTGCGTCACGTCCAGCGGCATGACGACCAGCGGCACGCCCGCGGCGAACACCTCGGCCGCGGCCTCTGGATCGACATAGATGTTGAATTCGGCCGCGGGGGTGATGTTGCCCACCTCGAAATAGGCGCCGCCCATCAGCACGATCTGCTGCACGCGTCCGATGATGTCGGGGGCGCGGCGGAATGCCTCGGCGATGTTGGTCAGCGGGCCGATGGGCACCAGCGTCACGGTGCCCGCATCATGGGTGCGCAGGGTCTCGACGATGAAATCGACGCCGTCCTGCGCTTGCAGGGGCAGGGTGGGCGCGGGCAGCTCGATCCCGTCCAGACCGGTCTTGCCATGCACGTGTTCGGCCGTCACCAGATCGCGCGACAGGGGCCGGTCGCGGCCCGCATAGACCGGCACGTCGGTCCGGCCCGACAGTTCGACCACCTTGCGGGCGTTCACCTCCGTCAGGGCCAGCGGCACGTTGCCGGCCACCGCGACGATGCCCAAAACCTGCAGTTCCGGAGAGGCCAGCGCCAGCAGGATGGCCACCGCGTCGTCCTGACCGGGGTCCGTGTCGATGATGATCTTCTGTGCCAAACCGCGTCTCCAAGGCTCACAAGCGGCGATGATTGCGTCAGCAACGAAAAAGGCGCAAGCCCGCGCCTGCGCCTTTTGCGGACATCTGTAAGTTTCCTTGCGTCGGGGGGTTGGGGCCCCGACGCAAGGAGCCGTCACCCGTCGAAGTTGACGCGTTCGATCAGGTCCAGCGCCTGCGGGCGCAGGTCCGAGATCTCGGTCAGCGTCAGATCGTCGGCGGTGAAGTCGCCCCAGCTGGCCACCAGCTCGGACCGCTCGACACCCTCGGTCACGGGGAACTCGTTGTTGGTTTCGGCATAGATGCGCTGTGCCTCTTCGCCGGCCAGGAACTGCATCAGCTGCAGGGCCGCGTCGCGGTTCGGCGCGGACTTGGTCATCGCCACGCCGGACACGTTCACATGCGTGCCGCCATCCTCGAAGGTCGGGAAGACGATACGGACCGATTCGGCCCATTCCTTCTGCTCGGCATCCTTCAGCATCGCGCCCATGTAGTAGGTGTTGCCCAGGCTGATGTCGCATTCGCCGGCCCAGATCGCCTTGACCTGGTCGCGGTCGCCGCCCTCGGGACGCTTGGCCAGGTTCGACTTGACGCCCTCCAGCCAGGCGACGGTCTCTTCCTCGCCGTGATGGGCCAGGTAGGCCGCGGTCAGCGCGACGTTATAGTCGTTGGTGAAGCTGCGGGTGCAGATGCGGCCTTCCCATTTCGGATCGGCGAGGTCCTCGTAGGTGGTGACCTCTCCGTCGGCCACGCGCTCCTTGCTGGCATAGACGATGCGGGCGCGGGTGGTCAGGGCGAACCACTGGTTCTCGTCGTCGCGCAGGCCGGCGGGGATCGCCTCCAGCGCCGGGTCCTCGACCGGCTGCAGGACGCCCGCGTCCTTGACCTCGCCCAGGCGGGCCACGTCGACGGTCAGCACCAGATCGGCGGGCGAACGGTCGCCCTCGGCCTGCAGGCGCTCGACCATGCCCTTGTCGACGAAGGCCACGTTGACCGGAATGCCCGTCTCGGCGGTGAAGGCGTCGATCAGCGGCTGGATCAGCTCGGGCTGGCGGTGCGAATAGACGTTCACTTCCTGCGCCAGGGCCGGCATGGCGGTGGCACCCAGCAGCGTGGCGATGATCAGGGGACGCATGTTGACTCCTTTGGTCAGAATTCCCGCGTCTTGTGGCAATTCCGACCGAACCTGTCAAGCAATGCGGTGGATTGACCCCGACGCGGCGCCGGGCTAGGGCGCGGTCATGGCACGCGCACCCCTTTTGCAACTCTCCGACATCTCGCTGACCTATGGCGGCGATCCCATTTTCGAGGGCCTGTCCCTGAACGTTCAGCCGGGCGACCGCGTCGCGCTGGTCGGTCGGAACGGGTCGGGCAAGTCCACCCTGATGAAGGTGATGGCCGGTTTCGTCGAACCCGACCGGGGCGACGTCGTCCTGGCCGCCGGTGTCTCGACCGGCTACATGGAGCAGGACCCCGACTTGTCCGGCTTCGAGACGCTCGGCGATTTCGCCCGCGACGGGCTGGAGCCGGGCGAGGATTACCTGGTCGACATGGCGGCCGAGGGCCTGAAGTTCGACCCAGACCGCCCCGTGGCCACCGCATCGGGCGGCGAACGCCGCCGCGCGGCCCTGGCCCGCCTGCTGGCGCGGGCGCCCGAACTGATGCTGCTGGACGAGCCGACCAACCACCTGGACATCGAGGCCATCGGCTGGCTGGAGGACCATCTGTCCCAGACCCGTGCGGGTTTCGTGCTGATCAGCCACGACCGCGCCTTTCTGCGCCGCCTGACCAAGGCGACGCTGTGGATCGACCGTGGCCAGGTCCGTCGGCAGGAACGGGGCTTTGAAGGCTTCGAGGATTGGCGCGAGGCGACCTGGGCCGCCGAGGATGACGCCCGCCACAAGCTGGACCGCAAGATCAAGGCCGAGGCCCGGTGGGCCGTCGAGGGCATCAGTGCGCGCAGGAAGCGCAACCAGGGCCGCGTCCGCGCCCTTGCCGCCCTGCGGGCCGAGCGCAGCAGCCAGATCCGCCGTCAGGGCACCGCCGCGATGGCGTTCGACAGCGGCACCACCAGCGGCAAGAAGGTGGTCGAGGCCACCGGCATCGCCAAGGCCTTCGGCGACAAGACCATCCTGCGGCCCTTCGATCTGCGCATCCAGCGCGGCGATCGCATCGCCTTTGTCGGGCCGAACGGCGCGGGCAAGACCACGCTGATCAAGATGCTGACCGGAGAGATCGCCCCCGACCAGGGCACGGTCACGATGGGCACCAACCTGGAGATCGCGGTCTTCGACCAAGCCCGCGCCGCGTTGAACCCCGACCAGACGCTGTGGGAATCGCTGACCGGCGACCCCGAGATGCGCGTGTCGGGCCGCGCCGACCAGGTGATGGTGCGGGGCCAGCCCAAGCATGTCGTGGCCTATCTGAAGGATTTCCTGTTCGACGACGCCCAGGCCCGCGCGCCCGTCCGCAGCCTGTCTGGCGGCGAGAAGGCGCGTCTGCTGTTGGCGCGGCTGATGGCGCGGCCGTCGAACCTGCTGGTCATGGACGAACCTACCAACGATCTGGACGTCGAGACGTTGGACCTGCTGCAGGACCTGCTGGGCGAATATGACGGCACCGTGCTGCTGGTCAGCCACGACCGCGATTTCATCGACCGGGTGGCCGACACCACCGTGGCGATGGAGGGTGACGGCCGTGCCACCGTCTATGCTGGCGGGTGGAGCGATTACCAAGCGCAGCGCGGCGAGACCGTGGTCGAGGAACCCGTCGCGGTCGCCAAGACCGCGCCCGTGACGGACAAGCCCAAGGCCACCCGCGACGGCCTCAGCTTTACTGAGCGCCACCGCCTGGAGGCGCTGCCCGGCGTCATCGCCAAGCTGGAGGCGGAAATCGCCAAGCTGTCGGAATTCATGTCCGACCCGACGCTGTTCCAGACCGCGCCGGCCAAGTTCGAAAAGGCCAGCCTGGCCCTGTCCGAACGTCAGGCCGCCCTGGCCGATGCCGAGGAGGAATGGATGTCGCTGGAGGAAAAGGCCGCCGTCTAGGCGGCCTTCCCCTCGCCGCGGGCAAGGTGGTTCTGCAGCCAGCCATGGGCGAAGGCGATCTTGTGCCGGACCGGCACGGTCAGCACGAACGGGTAGAGGTCGCTGTTGTCCAGCGCGCGGTTGATGTCGTTGACCGCGATGGTGATCTCGGCCGCGATGTTCAGCAGGCGATACGGATCGGTCTCGGAATAGGGGTGATAGTCCGGCGGCACCCCCGGCATGTCCAGATGCGTGCTGCAGAAGCTGTCGGCCACGTCCGTCAGGTGCAGCAGGTGGGCGACCGTCTCGGCCCAGTCCTCGTGCGGGTGCGAGGTGGCATAGCTGGTGATGAAATCGCCTGCCGGGTCGCGCGGATCGGCATAGTGGTTCTTAAGGGCCTGGGCGTAATCGGCCCGCTCGTCGCCGAAGACGGCGCGGAAGGCGGGCAGGAAATCGGGCAACACCTTCAGGCGGTCGAACAGGAAATGCGCGATCTCGTGGCGGAAATGGCCGACCATCGAGCGGTACTGCTCACCCAGCTTCAGCTGGCGTTTCAGGCGGATCAGCTCGTCCGCCTCGGTCACGTTGATGGTGATCTCTCCGTTGGCATGGCCCATGATGATCTGCTGATCGCGCCCGCCGGTATGTTCCGACAGCATCAGGAACCGCGGACGCCGCCCGGGATCTGCCGGCGTGAACCAGTCCCATTCCGCAAGGTTGGCCAGAACCCACCGCTTGGCGCGTTCGGCGCTGGCCAGCAGGCGCTGGTTGTCGCCGATGTTCATCACCGGCACGACATGCGACATGGCGCAGGATGCGCAGAAGCCGCCCGGAACCTCGGCAGCCCAGTTGCAGGCGATGCGCGGGCGGTTGGCGCAATGGGGGGCGTCCGCCACCATCCGCCGCACGACCGGCGCATAGACCAGCGGCTCTCCGCACAGACAGATCAGGTTGTGGAAATAGGCGCGCGTGCCGCAATGCGGGCAGGAGAAGCGTTGCATCAGCTGGGGTCCGGTCCTGTCAGTGGCAGGGTACAAGCCCCGCGGTGCCGCAGGGTTCCGCACCATCGCACCGGCCTTGACAGGCAGGCCCGGATCGGGCAAATGCAGCGCACCGGCAGGGCATCCGCCCTTGGCCGGTCGATTGTTTTTAACGACACCCGCACAAGGGTGCGCCGTCCGAAGGCGGGGTTCGCCCCCCCAACGCCGACATTGTCGGGGCCGCAGGACGCGGTGATGAAGGAAGAAAGCGATGTTCGCGGTTCTGAAAACTGGCGGCAAGCAGTACAAGGTGCAGGCGGGCGACGTCCTGCGCGTTGAAAAGCTGAATGCCGCGGCTGGCGATACGGTCCAGTTCAACGATGTGCTGATGGTCGGCTCGACCCTGGGTGCGCCCCTGGTCGCCGGTGCCTGCGTGCAGGCCACCGTGATCGAGCAGATCAAGGCCGACAAGGTCATCACCTATGTCAAGCGCCGCCGCAAGCACAGCTCGCAGCGGACCCGCGGTCACCGCCAGCAGCTGACGCTGCTGCGCGTCACCGACGTGCTGGACAAGGGTGCGGACAAGACCGGCGTCAAGACCGCCGTCGGCGCCCGCACGAAGGTCGAGGCCGCCGATGCGCCCGCCAAGACCAAGAAACCGGCCAAAGACGCCGCTGAAGCCTAAGGAGAACGACCCATGGCACATAAGAAAGCAGGCGGTTCTTCCCGCAACGGCCGCGACAGCGCGGGACGCCGTCTTGGCGTCAAGCTGTTCGGTGGCCAGGCCGCCATCGCGGGCAACATCATCGCACGTCAGCGCGGCACCACCTGGTGGCCGGGCGTGAACGTCGGCATGGGCAAGGATCACACCCTGTTCGCGCTGACCGACGGCCATGTGAGCTTCAAGAAGGGCCTGAAGGGCCGGACGTTCATTTCGATCGTCCCCGCCGAGCTGGAAGCAGCCGAGTAACCTTAGCGTAATATTCTGATGCTAAGGGGGGATCGGCGAGAGCCGGTCCCCCGAACCGTTTTATCGTCACATTTATTGATCGGTTTCTTGGGGAGGAAACATGGTGATGTCTGCACCCATGCGCGAGGGGAGTCGTCTGGACGACCTTGCGCCCGTCTTGGCCGATGGCCCGGCCCAGCCCGTGATCGCGACAGAGCGGTTCACGCTGCGACCGCTGCGCGCCTCTGATGCCGGCCTGATCGAACATTACACCGCCGACCGACGCGTGGCCGAAGGCACGCGCGCCATCCCCCATCCCTTGCCCCGCGGCGCCGCCGAAAGTTTCGTCGCCCGCTCCCTGGCCGCGGATCGGTCCGAGGATGTCTGGGCCATCGACGGGTCGGACCACAAGCTGGCCGAGCTGCTGGGCGTCGTGTCGCTGACCCGCATGGAGGGGTCGCAATCGGAACTGGGCTTCTGGATCGGCGCGGGCTTCTGGAACACCGGCTTCGCGACCGAGGCCGTGGCGGCCCTTGTCGCGGCGAACCCGCACGGGGCACGGACCCTGTTCGCCGAGGCGTTTCAGGACAATCCGGGATCGGCCCGGGTGCTGACCAATTGCGGCTTCGTCTATCTGGGCGATGCCGAAAGCTGGTCCGTCGCGCGGGGCGGCCGGGTGCCGACCTGGACCTATCTGCGCAAGATGGCCTGAACGACTGCCTGATATGTCCTGTCCCGTTATTGCAAAGCGGGGCAGGCGGCCTAGATCAGAGGAATGACACAGCATCTTCCCTATTCCGTTCTCGACCTGTCGCCGGTTCCCGAAGGGTCCACGGCGCAGGACGCCATCCGCAACACGATCGACCTTGCCCAACATGCCGAGGGTTGGGGCTATCACCGCTTCTGGTTGGCCGAGCATCACAACATGCCCGGCATCGCCAGCGCCGCGACCGCGGTCCTGATCGGATTGGTCGCACAGGCGACCAAGACGATCCGCGTGGGGGCGGGTGGCATCATGCTGCCCAACCATGCGCCGCTGACCGTGGCCGAAGCCTTTGGGACCCTGGCCACGGCCTTTCCCGACCGCATCGACCTAGGCCTGGGCCGCGCGCCCGGGGGTGACGGCGCGGTAATCCGCGCCCTGCGCCGGGATCCGATGGCCGACAGCTTTCCGCAGGATGTGGTCGAGCTGCTGGACTATCTGGGCCCTGAACGCGCGGGCGCGGCCGTCCGCGCGCTGCCCGGAGAGGGGACGAACATCCCCGTCTGGATCTTGGGCAGCAGCCTGTTCGGCGCGCAGCTGGCGGCGCATCTGGGCCTGCCCTATGCGTTTGCCAGCCACTTCGCGCCCGAACAGCTGGAACAGGCGCTGAGCATCTATCGCGAACGGTTCCGACCCTCGCCCTGGGGGCAGAAGCCCTATGCGGTGCTGGCGGCGAACGTCTTTGCCGCCGACGATGCCGGAGAGGCCGCCTATCTGCGCACGACGATGCAGCTGGCCTTCGCGCGCCTGCGGACCGGCCAGCCCGGCAAGCTGCCGCGCCCGGTCCGCGACATCGACGCCGAGATCGGCGCGCAGATGCGCCAGGCCGTCGACGGTGCGCTGCGCATCAGTGCAGTGGGTGACCGCGAGCGCGTCCGCGACCAGCTGTCGCGTCTGGTCGAGACCTATCGCCCCGACGAGGTGATCCTGACCGGCCAGATCCACGATCACACGGCCCGGCTGCGCAGCTTCGAGATTGCGGCCGAGGCGGCATCGTCCCTGCCGCCGGTCCGGCAGGCCGCCTGAGACCCCGCCATGCAAAAGCAAAAGGCCCCCGAAAGGGGGCCTTTTTTTTCATGTCGCAGGTGCGTTGGATTATTCGCGGTTGCCCATGAAGGACAGCAGGAACATGAACAGGTTCAGGAAGTCCAGGTACAGCTTCAGCGCGCCCATGATGGCGGACTTGCCCAAGAAATCCGCACCCGAACCCTGCATCTGCAGGTAGGTGTTCTTGATGTTCTGCGTGTCATAGGCGGTCAGGCCCGCAAAGATCAGCACGCCGATGACCGAGATCGCGAACTGCATGGCCGAGGAGGCGATGAAGATGTTCACGATCGACGCGACGATCAGGCCGATCAGGCCCATCAGCAGGAACGTGCCCCAGCCCGACAGGTCCTTCTTTGTGGTATAGCCCCACAGGGACAGGCCCGCGAAGGCGATGGCCGTGACCAGGAAGGTCTGGACGATCGACACCCCGGTATAGACCAGGAAGATCGAGCTGATCGAGACGCCCATCAACGCCGCGAAGGCGTAGAAGACGCCGGTCGCCGCCGAGACGGACAGCCGGTTCAGGGCCGCGCCAAAGGCGAACACCATCAGCAGCGGCGCGAACATGATCACCCAACGCAGCGGCGAGTTGTACAGCGTGTTGGCCACGGCCGGGTTGGTCATGGCGGCAGTCGCGGTCCCATAGGCGGTCGCGGCGGTTACACCCATGCCGACCGCCATCAGCCCATAAACCTTGTTCATGTAGGCCCGCAGGCCTTGGTCGACCGCCGCCGTGCGGTGGCCTACGCCCTGCGCGGTACGGTACGTGTTGTAATCTGCCATCGATGTCTCCCTTGGAAGGCATGCCGACGCAGTGCCGGCTTGGGTCCAATATCGGTGGAAAGGCGGGATTTTTCAATGCCGCGCTTGGCTCAAATGCGTCGGGATCACAGCGTGATGACCACTTTGCCGACGCTGCGCCGCTCTCTCAGCATGACGTAGCCCTGGGCCAGATCGTCCAGGGGCAGGGTGGCGCCCGCGACAGGGTCCAGCCGGCCCGCGCGGAACAGGTCGAACAGCGCGTCGATGCTGTCCCGCAGCGCCTGCGGGTCCAGCCCGCGATAGCCGCCCCAGTAAAAGCCATGGATGGCGATGTTCTTGACCAGCGCGTGGTTCAGCGGCAGCACCGGGGGGCGACCGCCGGCAAAACCGATGACCAGGAACCGCCCGCCGGGACGCAGGGCGCGGAACGCAGCCTCGCCCGGTTCGGCGCCCACGGGGTCATAGACCACGTCCGCGCCGCCAAGATCGCGCAGCGCCGCGCGCAGATCGGGGCAGGTGGCGCTGTCGATCACGTGGGATGCCCCCGCCTGGCGGACCACCTGGACCTTGTCGGCGCCGCGTGCGATGCCGATCACCCGTGCGCCCATCGCCGCGCCGATCTGCACCGCGGTCAGCCCGACCCCGCCCGCGGCCCCCAGAACGACCAGCGTCTGTCCCGCCAGCAGCGCGCCGCGCCCGGCCAGGGCCAGGTGACTTGTCCCATAAGCCACCTGAAAGCCCGCCGCCTGCTCCAGCGTCATGGCGTCCGGAATGGCCTGGACGGCCCCCGCATCGACCGCCATCACCTGCGACATCGTGCCCGGTGCCGAAACGACCACGCGTGTGCCCGCAACCAGTCCCGATCCGGCGGGTGCCGAGAGGACGGTGCCCGCCCCCTCCAGCCCCGGCACGAAGGGCGGATCGGCCGGTTCCTGGTACTGTCCATTAGCTTTGAGCAGGTCGGCAAAATTCAATGCCGCCGCGCCCATGCGCAAAAGCACCTGATCGGGACGGGCCACGGGGGGCGGAACATCCCGGATCACCGGGTCCTGCCCCAGGGCCGAGATGAAGGCTGCGCGAATCATTTGTGACATGTATTGTGGCCCTCGGATGTTGTCTGCACGTTCGCATCCCCGCTGGCCAAGTCAACGCGATGCCGATATGGCCGCAAGGACACCCCTGGACCTGTCTTTATGGTCAGGAAAGCCCCGATTAACCAAGTTGACACTCGAAAATTGTGCCTTTCCGGGCTAGAGCATCCTGAGATTGCAAAAGGTTGGGGCAATGAAGCATAGTGTAGATGTTCACGTTGGTAAGCGTATCCGCCATCGTCGCTGGATGATTGGCATGACTCAACAGCAACTCGCCGACAAGGTCGGCATCAAGTTCCAGCAGATCCAGAAGTACGAGACCGGCATGAACCGCGTTTCGGCCTCGCGTCTGTGGGACATCGCGCGGGCGGTCGACGTTCCGGTCAGCTTTTTCTTCGAGGGCCTGTCCGAGGGCGAGGTTCCCGGCGTGGTCGAAGGCGACATCTTCGCCGACAAGGAAGCGCTGCAGTTGGTGCGCGCCTATTACGCCATGCCCGAGGCACAGCGTCGCCAGATCTTCGAGCTGGCCCGCGTCCTGTCCGACGCCGCCTGAAAGGCCTGACCGCCAGAAGGCGGATGACCCTGCCGCCGTCCCGCGCCGCTTGACCGCCGGACGACGGCCCCCTTTGACCGCTGGTCCCCCGGCCCATGACAGGCTACACCCGGCGTGACGACACGCAGGGAGCCGCATGCAGGACGCAGACCAGATCACCCGCACCGCGCATCTGATGGCAGACGCTGCCCGTCGGGCGATCCTGCCGTGGTTCCGCCACGCGGATCTGGCGGCCGACAACAAGCGGCCGGCCGATTTCGACCCGGTGACCCAGGCCGACCGCGATGCCGAACGCGCGATGCGCGACGTGCTGGCGCGCGAGCGGCCCGATGACGCCATCCTGGGCGAGGAATATGGCGCGACCCCCGGCACCAGCGGGCTGACCTGGATCCTGGATCCGATCGACGGCACGCGCGCGTTCCTGTGCGGGGCGGCCAGCTGGGGCGTGCTTATCGGCCTGTCCGACGGGCGGGACGTCATCTATGGCCTGATCGACCAGCCCTATGTCGGCGAGCGGTTCGAGGGCGGGCTTGGCCATGCCCGGCTGACCTCGGCCGCGGGCGAACGGGCGCTGCGCGTGCGCGGCGGCACGCTGCTGGAGCGCGCGACGCTGCTGACGACCTTTCCCGAAATCGGCACGGCGGCCGAGGCCACGGCCTTTCGCCGCGTGGCCGACCGGGCGCGGCTGACGCGATACGGGCTGGACTGCTATGCCTATGGCCTGCTGGCCTTGGGCCAGGTCGATCTGGTGATCGAGGCGGGGCTGCAATCCTATGACATCGCGGGTCCGCTGGCGGTGGTGCAGGCCGCGGGCGGCATCGTGACCGACTGGCAGGGCGGGTCCGCCGCCCAGGGCGGTCAGGTGATCGCCGCCGCGTCCGAGGCGCTGCACCGGGCGGCGCTGGATCTGCTGAACGGCTGACACGACAAGAACGCAGGGGGCAGCATGGCCGACGAAAACCGCGCGACCGAAACCGACGATCTGCTGGACCGCGTCGACGCGGCGGTCGAGGCCGGCGACCGCGCCGCACTGGACGCGGCGCTGGAGCCGATGCACCCGGCCGACATCGCCGACCTGATCGAGCGGCTGACCCCCGGCGACCGCCGCGCCTTCCTGACGCTTTATGCCGACGGCATCGACGGCGATGTCCTGTCCGAGATCGACGAATCCATCCGCGAGGAGGTGCTGGAGCAGCTGCCCCGCGCGGTCCTGGACGATGCCGTTCGCGAGATGGACAGCGACGACGTCGTCGACCTGGTCGAGGACCTGGACGATGCCGAGCGGGCGCTGATCCTGGCCGCGCTGGATGCGGGCGACCGCGCGGCGGTCCAGCAGTCGCTGGCCTATCCCGAATATTCCGCCGGCCGCCTGATGCAGTCCGAGGTCGTCACAGCGCCCGAGCATTGGACCGTGGCCCGCGCCATCCAGTTCCTGCGCGCCGAGGAATGGCTGCCCGAACAGTTCTATCACATCGTCCTGGTCGATCCGCGCCGTCATCCGGTGGGCTATGTCACGCTGGGTCGCCTGCTGGCATCGCGCAGCGACGCCACGCTGCGCGAGCTGGCCGAGGACAGCTTTCGCACCATCAGCGCCTTTGCCGAAGAGGCCGAGGTCGCCTATGTCTTCAACCAGTATCACCTGATCTCTGCCCCCGTCGTGGACCGCGACGACCGCCTGGTGGGCGTCATCACCATCGACGACGCGATGCAGGTCCTGGACGAGGAGCACGAGGAGGACATCCTGCGCCTGGCCGGGGTGGGCGACGAATCCAGCATCTCGGACAGCGTGATGCAGACGGTGCGCCAGCGCGTGCCGTGGCTGGCCACCAACATCGTCACCGCCCTGGCCGCCGCCAGCGTCATCGCCTTCTTCGAGGACGCCATCGCCCAGTTGGTGGCTTTGGCCGTGCTGATGCCGATCGTGGCGTCGATGGGGGGCAACGCGGGGACGCAGACGCTGACCGTTGCGGTGCGCGGCCTTGCGACGCGCGACCTCAGCCGGGCCAACGCCCTGCGCGTCGTCCGGCGCGAGGTCATCGTGGGGCTGACCAACGGAGTGTTCTTCGGGGTCATCATGGCTGCGATCACCTGGGTCTGGTTCCGCGATCCGGGTCTGGCGGCGGTGATCGGGTCGGCGATGATCATCAATCTGCTGGTCGCCGCGCTGGCGGGCATCCTGATCCCGCTTGGCCTGAACAAGCTGGGCGCGGACCCGGCGCTGGCGTCGGGAACCTTCGTGACCATGATGACCGACGTGATCGGTTTCCTGGCCTTCCTGGGGCTGGCCACGGCGGTGCTGCTGTGACCGCGGACAAGGCCCGGCTGCGCGCGCAGGCGCTGGCGGCCCGTGCCGCGGGCGGCGACGGGCAGGCCCTGTCGCGCCACCTGATCGCGACGCTGACACCCCATGCACGCGCGGTTCTGGCCGGATACTGGCCCATGCGCGACGAGGCCGATCCCCGCGCCGCGATGGCCGCGCACGACGGGCCGCTGGTGCTGCCGGTGGTGACCGGCAAGGCGCGCCCGCTGGTCTTTCGCCGCTGGCGGGGCGAGGCGCTGGTGCCCGGACCCTTCGGCACGGCGCACCCGGCCGATTCGGCCGAGGTGCTGACGCCCCGCGTGCTGATCGTTCCGCTGGCGGGGTTCGACCGGCAGGGAAACCGCCTTGGCTATGGCGGCGGGTTCTATGACAGGACGTTGGAATTGCTGCGCGAATCCGGTCCGGTGACGGCGATCGGGCTGGCCTATGCCTGCCAGCAGCTGGATCTGATCCCGGCCGAGCCGACGGACCAGCCGCTGGACCTGATCGTGACCGATGATGGTGTCCTGACGCCCATGCGCTGATTTCCGCCGGGCGTGGCAGATCTGCATCGGCTGTGCGCAACCAGGGGATGAATTGCGGATAAGCCTGTGGACAAGTCGTGGAATGCGGTCGGCAAGGGACTGTTCGGACGTGATTTTTGACGCCGTATGCCGCGTGCACCGCCTGTTCCTGCATGTCTCTGTGCGCGAATCTTGCACGCAGCCATGGGGCGGTCTGTCAACGGCCTTCGCGAGGCTGATCGCTAAAAAATTCGGTTGAAACAGCGTCGAAGCGGCGGCAGTTTGTGGGCAATCGCCAGTGTGGCACAAGATGTGGTGGTCCTAATCGGGGGCGACCACAGGAACGTCGCAGCAGTCCTGATCTGACGGCCGTCCCCTAGGGCGGACGCACCCTGCACGGGCGGATCGCGGCTGCGCGCAGGGGACCGGAAGGACAAGCAGGATGAAGATCGAGCGGCGCTTTACCACGGAAACCGGCGGGGCCTATGCCGGCATCGCGTTCACCACCACCCTCAGCGAGATCCGCAATCCGGACGGCACGGTGGTCTTTCGCAACGACGCGGTCGAGGTCCCCGAGGGCTGGAGCCAGGTCGCAAGCGACGTCATCGCCCAGAAATACTTTCGCCGCGCCGGCGTTCCCGCGCGGCTGAAGCCCGTCCGCGAAAAGGGCGTGCCCGAATTCCTGTGGCGCCACGTTCCCGACCATGCCGCGATGGCCGACCTTCCCGAAGACGCCCGGTTCGGCGGAGAGACCAGCGCCGCGCAGGTCTTTGACCGCCTGGCGGGGGCTTGGACCTATTGGGGCTGGAAAGGTGGCTATTTCACGACCGAGGCCGATGCCCGCGCCTATCTGGACGAGATGCGCCACATGCTGGCCCGCCAGATGGGTGCGCCCAACAGCCCGCAATGGTTCAACACCGGCCTGCATTGGGCCTATGGCATCGACGGGCCGGGGCAGGGACATTTCTATGTCGATCACAAGACGGCCACGCTGACCGCATCGACCAGCGCCTATGAGCATCCCCAGCCGCATGCCTGCTTCATCCAGTCGGTCAGCGACGATCTGGTGAACGAGGGCGGCATCATGGACCTGTGGGTCCGCGAGGCGCGCCTGTTCAAGTACGGCAGCGGCACCGGCACCAACTTCTCGTCACTGCGCGGCGAGGGTGAGCGGCTGTCCGGCGGCGGCAAGTCGTCGGGCCTGATGGGATTCCTGAAGATCGGCGACCGGGCCGCGGGTGCGATCAAGTCGGGCGGCACGACGCGCCGCGCGGCCAAGATGGTCATCTGCGACATGGACCATCCCGACATCGAGGCCTTCGTGAACTGGAAGGTGATCGAGGAGCAGAAGGTTGCGTCCCTGGTCGCCGGCTCCAAGCTGCACGAGCGTGAGCTGAACGGCATCTTCGCGGCGATCCGCACCGGCGGTGGAGAAGTCGATCCGGCCCGCAACGACGCCCTGAAGGCCGCGATCCGCAGCGCCAAGCGCGCGATGATCCCCGAGACCTATGTGAACCGCGTGCTGCAATACGCGCGCCAGGGCTTCGACAGCATCGAGTTCCCGACCTATGACACGGACTGGGATTCCGAGGCTTATGTGTCGGTGTCGGGCCAGAACTCGAACAACTCGGTCCGGGTGACGGATGCCTTCCTGCGCGCGGTGCGCGAGGATGCGCCGTGGGAGCTGATCCGCCGCACCGACGGGACGGTCGCCAAGACCGTGTCTGCGCGCGACCTGTGGGACCAGATCGGTCATGCGGCCTGGGCCTGCGCCGATCCGGGCATCCAGTTCCACGACACGGTCAACGCCTGGCACACCTGCCCCGAGGACGGGCCGATCCGCGGATCGAACCCGTGCAGCGAATACATGTTCCTGGACGACACCGCCTGCAACCTGGCGTCCATGAACCTGCTGACCTTCTGGACCGACGGCCGGTTCGACGCCGACGCCTATGTCCATGCCAGCCGGCTATGGACCGTCACGCTGGAGATCAGCGTGCTGATGGCGCAGTTCCCCTCGCGCGAGATCGCGCAGCGCAGCTATGACTTCCGCACGCTGGGGCTGGGCTATGCCAATATCGGCGGTCTGCTGATGAACATGGGCTTGGGCTATGACAGCGACCAGGGCCGCGCGATCTGCGGGGCGCTGTCGGCGATCATGACCGGCACGGCCTATGCAACCAGCGCGCGGATGGCGGCGGAACTGGGCGCGTTCCCGGGCCATGCCCGCAACGCCGACCACATGCTGCGCGTGATCCGCAACCACCGCGCCGCGGCGCATGGCACGGCGTGCGAGGGCGTGAACGTCGCCCCCGTGGCGCTGGACGCCGCGAACTGCCCGGATGTCGGCCTGGTCGAGCTGGCCCGCGCGGCCTGGGACGAGGCGCTGGCCCTGGGCCAGGCGCACGGCTTCCGCAACGCCCAGACCACCGTCATCGCGCCCACCGGCACGATCGGCCTGGTGATGGATTGCGACACGACCGGGATCGAGCCGGACTTTGCCCTGGTCAAGTTCAAGAAGCTGGCGGGCGGCGGCTATTTCAAGATCATCAACCAGTCGGTCCCGGCGGCGCTGGAGAAGCTGGGCTATGCGCCAGCGCAGATCGAGGAGATCGTGGGCCACGCGGTGGGCCACGCCACCTTGGGCAACTGCCCCGCCATCAACCATGCATCGCTGGCCGGTCACGGCTTCGGCGCGGCCGAGATCGCCAAGGTCGAGGCGGCTCTGCCGTCAGCCTTCGACATCCGCTTCGTCTTCAACCAATGGACGCTGGGAGAGGATTTCTGCCGCGGGACCCTGGGCATCCCGGCGGACAAGCTGTCGGACCCCAGCTTCGACCTGCTGCGCCATCTGGGCTTCAGCCGGGCGCAGATCGACGCGGCCAACGACCATGTCTGCGGGACGATGACGCTGGAAGGCGCGCCGCATCTGCGGGCCGAGCATCTGCCCGTATTCGACTGCGCCAATCCCTGCGGCAAGACCGGCACGCGCTATCTGTCGGTGGAAAGCCACATCCACATGATGGCCGCGGCGCAAAGCTTCATTTCCGGGGCGATCAGCAAGACGATCAACATGCCCTCCAGCGCGACCATCGCGGACACGCTGGCGGCGTACGAGCTGTCGCACAGCCTGGGGATCAAGGCCAACGCCCTCTATCGCGACGGCTCCAAGCTGAGCCAGCCGCTGGCCAGCGCCCTGATCGACGACGACGAGGAGGCCGAGGAGATCCTGGCCCACGGGTCCACCCACGACAAGGCCCGCGTCCTGGCCGAGAAGATCGTCGAGCGCGTCATCGTCAAGGAGATCGTCCGGTCGAACCGCGAGAAGCTGCCGCAGCGCCGCAAGGGGTACACCCAGAAGGCCATCGTCGGCGGTCACAAGGTCTATCTGCGCACCGGCGAATATGACGACGGCAAGCTGGGCGAGATCTTCATCGACATGCACAAGGAAGGCGCAGGCTTCCGGGCGATGATGAACAACTTTGCCATCGCCGTGTCGGTGGGCCTGCAATACGGCGTGCCGCTGGAGGAATTCGTGGACGCCTTCACCTTCACCCGGTTCGAGCCGGCGGGCATGGTTCAGGGCAATGACAGCATCAAGAACGCGACTTCGATCCTGGACTATGTGTTCCGCGAGCTGGCCGTCAGCTATCTGGACCGCACCGACCTGGCCCATGTCGCCCCCGAGGGCGCGCGTTTCGACGAGATGGGCGGCGGCGAGGACGAGGGGCGCCTCAGCCAGCCGTCCGAGCTGAAGTCGCTGACCATGCTGAAGCAGATCAGCAGCGCGGGCTATCTGCGCAAGCGGATGCCGCAGGACCTGATGGCGCTGCAGGCCGGCGTGTCGGTGACGGCGGTCACGACGGGGATGGCCACGGGGCTGGACCTGCGCGCCAAGGCCCGGATGCAGGGATACGAAGGCGATCCCTGCGGCGAATGCGGCAACTACACGCTGGTGCGCAACGGTACCTGCATGAAATGCAACACCTGCGGCGGCACCAGCGGCTGCAGCTGAGCATGGGTGGGGAATAAGGCGGCCCCCCGCGTCGTTTCCCCATCGACAGGCCTGGCCCGTCGCAGCAGCAAGCGCGCACAGACGCGCGAAGACTGACCCCCGTGCGCGGCCCCGTGCACGGGGGTCTTTTTCACGGCGATTTCAGGGCGTGACTTGACGCTGGCAGCGCTTGGCCCTTGACTGCGGGAACGACCGGCTGCAACCGGCAGGAATGATGACAGGGCAGGGTTCGCCCAAGGGGTTTGCGATGACGATGATTACACCGGTGCTGATGGCGGGCGGTTCGGGCACGCGGCTGTGGCCCGTGTCGCGCAAGAGCTTTCCCAAGCAGTTCGCCGCCCTGACCGGGGACGAGACGCTGTTCCAAGCCTCGGCCCGGCGGCTGTCGGGCGCGGGATTCGCGGCGCCGGTGGTAATGACCAATTCCGACTTCCGCTTCATCGTGGCCGAACAGCTGGAGCAGGCGGGCATCGCGCCGGGCCGCATCGTGATCGAACCCGCGGGCCGCAACACGGCGCCGGCGATCCTGGCGGCGGCGCTGATGGTGGCGGCGGATGATCCCGACGGGCTGGTGCTGGTCGCGCCGTCCGATCACGTGATCCCCGACGCCGCGGCCTTTGCCGCGACCGTGGCCCAGGGCGCCCAGGCCGCGGCGCAGGGGCGCATCGTGACCTTCGGCATCACCCCCGACCGCCCGGAGACGGGTTACGGCTATCTGGAACTGGCCGGTGCCGGAGAGGGGCCGCAGCCCCTGGCGCGGTTTGTCGAGAAGCCTGACGCCGATCGGGCGGGCCAGATGCTGGCGGCGGGCAACTATCTGTGGAACGCGGGTATCTTCCTGTTCAGCGCCCGCACCATGATCGAGGCGTTCCGCGCCCACGCCCCCGCTTATCTGGAGCCTGTCCAGCAGGCGCTGGACCAGGCGCATCTGGACCTGGGCTTTTTGCGGCTGGCCAAGGCGCCCTGGGCGGGGGTCGAGGATCAGTCGATCGACTATGCCGTGATGGAAAAGGCCGACAACCTGACCGTAGTGCGGTTTTCGGGTCGCTGGTCGGACCTGGGCGGCTGGGACGCGGTCTGGCGCGAGGCGCTGGACCATGCGCCGTCGGATCACGGCGTGGTCACCGACGGCAATTCCACCGCGATCGACTGTCAGGACGTGCTGCTGCGGTCGGACAGCGACGATCTCAAGGTCGTGGGCATCGGGCTGCGCGACGTGATGGTGGTGGCGACCTCGGACGCGGTGCTGGTCGCCGACCGGGGCCGGGCGCAGGACGTGCGGCTGGCCGTGTCCGCTTTGAAGGCCAAGCGCGCCAAGCAGGCCGAGGCGTTCCCCCGCGACCATCGCCCCTGGGGCTGGTTCGAGACGCTGGCCCTGGCAGACCGCTTTCAGGTCAAGCGCATCGTGGTGAAACCCGGTGCGGCCCTGTCGCTGCAAAGCCATGTCCACCGGTCGGAACACTGGATCGTGGTGTCGGGCACAGCGCGGGTCACCGTCGACGACAGCGTGACCCTGGTGACCGAGAACCAGTCGATCTATGTGCCCCTGGGCGCCGTCCACCGGATGGAGAACCCCGGCAAGGTGCCGATGGTCCTGATCGAGGTGCAGACCGGCAGCTATCTGGGCGAGGACGACATCATCCGCTACGAGGATGTCTATTCGCGCAGCAGCGCCGACTGATCACATGCTTTCGCGGATCTGGGCGATGGTCTGGGCCACGCCCGCCCGCGGAACGCCGCGCAGCATCTGGTCGCCGATCACGAAGGTCGGCGTCCCCTGGATCGCCATCGTCTGGCCCAGCTCGTGGTTCTTCTGCAGGACCATGTTCACCGCATCCGTGTCCATATGCGCCATGATCGCGTCGGCATCGACGCCGATCTCTTCGGCTATGCCGCGCAGCGATTCATCCGTCGCAGGCGCGCGCAGGGCCATCAGCGCGTCATGAGCCTTTTCATATGCCTCGTCCCCGGCGATCTGGTGGACCGAGATGGCAAAGCGGCTGGACAGCACGCTTTCCTCCCCAAGAATCGGAAATTCCTTCAGGATCAGACGGATGTTGCCATCTTCCTCGACCGCGTCATGGACCTCGGCGTTGAACTGGCGGCAGACGCCGCAGCGATAGTCGATGAACTCGACCATGGTCAGGTCGCCGTCCGGGTTGCCGCCCACCCAGCTGTGCCCATCGTCGAACAGCGCGTCGCTGTTGGCCTCGACCAGCTGCAGGTCGGTCTGCGCCGCATCCTGGGCCTGGCGGTTCTCCAGCACGTTGATCGATTCGATCAGCACCTGCGGGTTCTCCATCAGATAGTCGCGCACCGCCTCGCCGAAGGCGGCCTTTTCATCGTCGGTCATGGCCGAGATGTCGAAGGCCATCGCGGGCGCGGACAGGGCCAGGCTGGTCCCCAGGAAAAAGGCGGCGGTCAGGCGTGTCATGGGGCATCCCTTGGTCTGATGTGGGCGACAGCTTGGACCGCCGCGTCCGCGATGGCAAGAACGCCCCCGACACGGCTGCGTGACGGCACGCCCCCGCCTAAAGGCTGGAGCGTGCCGCCGTCCCGCGCTATCACAAGGCAAAAATGAGGCCGAGCGAATGCGACACTCCCTGCGCGGACAGGTTGACCCGTTCATCGTAATGGACGTGATGGAGGCGGCCGCCCGGGCCGAGGCGGCAGGTCGCCATGTCATCCACATGGAGGTCGGCCAGCCCGGCACCCCCGCACCCCTGGGCGCGCGACAGGCGCTGGCGCAGGCGCTGGAACAGCCTTTGGGCTATACCTTGGCCCTGGGCCTGCCCGCGCTGCGACAGGGCATCGCGGACCTGTACCGCCGCTGGTACGGGGTCGATCTGGACCCGGCGCGGGTCGTGGTCACGCCGGGCAGCAGCGGGGCCTTCATCCTGGCCTTTTCGGCGCTGTTCGATGCGGGCGACAGGGTGGCGATGGGCTATCCGGGCTATCCCAGCTATCGCCAGATCCTGCGCGCGATGTCGCTGACCCCGGTTGGCATCCCGACCCGCCCCGAGGACCGCTATCAGCCCCGGCCCGACGATCTGCCCGACGACGTGCAGGGGCTGATCCTGGCCTCTCCGGGCAATCCGTCGGGGACAGTGCTGACCGTGCCGGAGCTGGCGGGCCTGACCCAGGCCGCTGCCGCGCGGGGCATGGCGGTGATATCGGACGAGATCTATCACGGGCTGTCCTATGCCGACCGCTGCCATTCCGCGCTTGAGGTGACGGATGAGGTTCTGGTCGTAAACTCCTTCAGCAAATACTTTTCCATGACGGGGTGGCGGGTCGGATGGATGGTCGTGCCGCCCGATATGGTGCGCACGGTCGAGCGTCTGGCCCAGAACCTGTTCATCTGTCCGCCCCATGCCAGCCAGGTGGCGGCCCTGGCCGCGCTGGACTGCATCCCCGAGGCCGAGGCCAACCGCGCCGTCTATGCCGAGAACCGCCGCCTGATGCTGGAGGGGCTGCCGCGCGCGGGCTTTGACCGCATCGCCCCGCCCGAGGGCGCGTTCTACATCTATGCCGACGTGTCGCACCTGACCGACGATTCCGTGGCCTTCGCGGCCGAGATCCTGGACAAGGCGGGCGTCGCGGTCACGCCGGGGCTGGATTTCGACCCCGACCGCGGCGTGCGCACGCTGCGCTTTTCCTATGCCCGCGCGACGGCGGACATCGCCGAGGGCCTGGCCCGGTTGACGGCCTTCATGGCGGCCAGATGAGGCTTCTGCTGCTGATCCTGCTGCTGCTGGCGGGGCCGGTCCAGGCCCAGGAACCGGCACGGCTGATCCTGGGCGGGTCGTCCCTGACGCAGGCGCCGCAGGGCTGGTGGCACCGCGCCTTTGGCCCGCAGCCGCTGGAGCTGTCGCTGGCGCTGGACCGCCCGGTGCCGTGGCGGACATTCCTGGTCGGCGATCCCGCGCGCCTAGTCGTCGACCTGCAGGGCGTCGACCTGAGCGGCCGCAGCCCTGCCGACCTGTTCGGACAGGACCTGGCGCCTGCGATCCGGTGGGGCAGCTTTCGGCGCGGCTGGTCGCGGATGGTCATCGAACTGCCGGGCCCGTTCCGCGTGGCCGAGGCCGGGATGCGCACCCAGGGAGCCGAGGCGCGGCTGCGCATCGCCCTGAACCCCGTCGCGCCCGAGGATTTCGCGCCGCGCCCGTCGGCCGCGGCGGCGCTGCGCAACCTGCCCGATCCGGCGGACCTGCCACCGCCCGCCACCGCGACGGGGCTGGCGGTGACGCTGGACCCCGGTCACGGCGGCTTTGACCCCGGCGCGCAGGCGGGCCCCGATACCGAGGCCGCGCTGGTCCTGACATTCGCGCAGGAGCTGCGCACCGCCCTGGAGGCGCGAGGCGTGACGGTCACGATGACCCGCGACAGCGACGTCTATGTCAAGCTGGAGGACCGGATGACCGCGGCGCGGAGGTCGGGATCCCACCTGCTGCTGTCGCTGCATGCCGATGCGCTGCCGCAGGGGCAGGCGGCGGGGGCCACGGTCTATGTCTGGAACAGTTCGTCCGACATGCGGGCGGGCCAGCAGCTGACGATGCGCCATCAGCGCGACGACCTGCTGGCGGGGATGGACCTGCGCGGCCAGGACGACGCGCTGGCCACGGTGCTGATGGATTTCGCGCGCACCGACACCCAGCCCCGGTCCGAGGCCTTCGCGCGGCTGCTGACCTCGCGCATGGCGCTGCGGGGGATCGGGCTGCACGGGCGGCCGGTGCAGGGGGCGGCGTTTTCGGTGCTGAAATCGCCCGACATCGCGTCGGTCCTGCTGGAGCTGGGGTTCATCTCGGACCAGACGGACCTTGCGAACCTGACCGATCCCGAATGGCGCGCCCGCATGGTCGAGGCCGTGGCCGAGGCCACGACCGGCTGGTGGCGCGACGAACAGGCGCGCGCGGGGCTGCTTCGTCACTGACACACCCAGTGTTGCTTTGACCGGGGGACCCGTGGCCGTTATAGACGCGGCGAAACCCCGACAAAGGCTGACCCCGTGCTGCGACCCATCCTGTCTTTCTTCGGTGCGATCTTTTCCTGGGTGGTCACCGGGGTGTTCTTTGCGGCCCTGACCGTCGGCGGCATCTTCTGGATCTATTCGCGCGACCTGCCCAGCCACGAGACGCTGGCCCAGTATTCGCCCAAGACCATCAGCCGCATCTATTCCGCCGAAGGCCAGCTGATCGACGAGTTCGCCGAGGAGCGCCGCATCTTCGTGCCCATCGACGAGGTGCCCGACCTGATCAAGCAGGCCTTCGTCAGCGCCGAGGACAAGAACTTCTACAGCCATCCGGGCTATGACCTGCGCGGCATCCTGTCCGCGGCGTTCGAGGCCGCGGTCTCTGGCGGGTCCAGCGTGCGCGGCGCGTCCACGATCACCCAGCAGGTGATGAAGAATTTCCTTCTGTCCAGCGACCGCAGCGTGGAACGCAAGGTCAAGGAGCTGATCCTGGCCGCGCGGCTGGAACGCAGCCTGTCCAAGGACCAGATCCTGGAGCTGTACCTGAACGAGATCTTCCTGGGTCAGAACAGCTTCGGCGTGGCCGCCGCGGCGCAGACCTATTTCAACAAGTCGCTGTCCGAACTGGCCCCGCACGAGGCCGCGATGCTGGCCGCCATGCCGCAGGCGCCCGGCCGCTATCACCCCGTGACCGCCAAGGAGCGCGTGACCGAACGGCGCAACTACGTCCTGCGCGAGATGTGGCAGAACGGCTTCATCGACGAGGCCACCTATGAGGCCGAGGCCAAGCTGCCGCTGCGGTCGGTGCAGAACGGGGACTATCCGTCGTTCCGCCGTGCGTTGCCGCCGCGCGACTATTTCACCGACGAGATCCGCCGCCAGCTGAGCTTGGAGTTCGGCCAGGAGGAATTCTTTGGCGGGGGGCTGACCATCCGCGCGACCGTCGATCCCGACCTGCAGTCGGAGGCGGCAAGCGCGCTGCAGACCGCGCTGGAGGATTACGACCGCAACCGCGGCGTCTGGCGCGGCACCGGAGAGGTGATCGAGGCCGGACTGCTGACCGACGAGGCCAGCTGGCGCGGCGCGCTGTGGGACCTGCGCCTGCCGCGCGACATTCCGGGCTGGCACCCGGCCGTGGTGCTGGAGGTCGGGGCATCCGACGCCCGCATCGGCATCGAGGGGATCGAGGAGGACGCCGACGGTCACTGGATCCCCGCATCCGACGTGCAATGGGCCCGGCCCCTGGACCGCGAGACGCGCACGCTGGGACCGCGCGCGCAGGTGGCGGGCGATCTGGTGCGGGTGGGCGACGTGGTCCTGGTCCGCGCCATGATAGATGGTGCCGATTTCAACCGCTGGAGCCTGCGCCAGGTGCCCGAGGTGCAGGGCGGTTTCATGGCGATGGACGTCAACACCGGCCGCGTCCTGGCGATGCAGGGCGGGTTCTCGTACGAGAGCAGCGTCTTCAACCGCGCTACGCAGGCGCAGCGCCAGCCGGGGTCGTCCTTCAAGCCCTTCGTCTATGCCGCGGCGCTGGACAACAACTATACCCCCGCGACCATCGTCGTGGACGAGCCGATCCGCATCAACACGCCGCAGGGGCTGTGGGAACCGCAGAACTCGTCGGGGCGCCATTACGGGCCGACGCCGCTGCGGACGGGGATCGAGCAGTCGCGCAACCTGATGACCATCCGTATCGCGGACGACATCGGCATGGATCGGGTCGCCAAGTATGCCGAGGATTTCGGCGTCTATGACACGCTGGCGCCGTTCCTGGCCAACGCCCTGGGCGCGCAGGAGACGACGCTGTTCAAGATGGTCGCCGCCTATGCGATGTTCGCCAACGGCGGCGAGCGGGTCGAGCCCACGCTGGTCGACCGTGTCCAGGACCGCCGCGGGCGCACCGTCTATCGCCACGACCAGCGCGTCTGCGAGACCTGCGCGATGCAGGCCATGCCCGCCGGGCAGGCGCCGGTGATCGACACCAACCGCGAACGCGTGATGGACGCGGTCACGGCCTATCAACTGACCTCGATGCTGGAGGGCGCGGTCGAGCGCGGTTCGGGATCGGGCGTCGATCTGCCCGTGCCGATCGCGGGCAAGACCGGCACGACCAACGATGCCAAGGACGTGTGGTTCATCGGCTATTCCAGCAACATCGTGGCGGGCTGCTATCTGGGCTATGACCAGCCGCGTTCGTTGGGTGAACGGGCTTATGGGGGGACGCTGTGCGTTCCGGTCTTCAACGCCTTCATGCGCGAGGCCGTGGCCGAGTATGGCGGGACGGAGTTCACCGTCCCGCCGGGCGGCTATTGGGTCAAGATCGACCGCATCACCGGCCAGCGCCTGCCGGACGATGCCACCGGTCCGAACGTCATCGCCGAGTATTTCCGCGACGGCACCGATCCCGACTGGCTGACGCCCTACGTCGTGTCGGGCTTTGGCGACGAGGTGGTGATCCTGCCCTGGGAAGCCGGGGCCAGCGGTGGGGGGCAGGCGATCACGACCTCGACCGGCGAGAGGCGGGTCATTCCGGGGCGGACCGATTTCGGCACCATGTCGTCGGGCGGGCTGTACTGAGGCCGCGTGCCCGTTTGCGTCCCGCGACGGGCGGGGGGCTTGCCGCCCCCCGCACCCCCCGCCCACCGCGGTGACGATGGGGCGTCCAGGGGCGTCCAGAGCGGGACCGGCGGGCGCATGGCGCAGCGCGCGTGGCGTAAGGCGTGCCGGTCTTGCCCAAGGGCGGCCTTCGCGGTATCACCCCGGACCTGACGCCTGACCGAAGGAATCCGCCCATGCGCGCCGAGACGCAGTCCACCATCGAGGCCATCCGCCGTTCCCTGACCCTGCTGGGCCAGCGCCTGGACTGGACCACCGCGCCGCATCGCCTGGAAGAGATGAACGCCATGATCGAGGATGGCGACCTGTGGTCAGACCCGGCCCGCGCGCAGAAGCTGATGCGCGAGCGGCAGTCGCTGTCGGACGCCATCGAGACCTATCGCCGGATCGAGGGCGACCTGTCGGCCAATGCCGAGATGATCGAGCTGGCCGAGGAGGAGGGCGACGCCGAACTGGTGTCCGAGGCCGAGGGCAACCTGAAGGCGCTGGCCAAGATGGCCGCCCAGAAGGAGCTGGAGGCGCTTCTGAACGGCGAGGCCGACGGCAACGACACCTTCCTGGAGATCAACGCGGGCGCGGGCGGCACGGAAAGCTGCGACTGGGCGTCGATGCTGGCGCGCATGTACGTGCGTTGGGCCGAGAAGAAGGGATACGAGGTCGAGCTGCTGTCCGAGACGCAGGGCGAGGAGACCGGCATCCGCAGCGCCGCCTACAAGGTCAGCGGGCACAACGCCTATGGCTGGCTGAAATCGGAATCGGGCGTGCACCGGCTGGTGCGCATCAGCCCCTATGACAGCGCGGCGCGGCGGCACACCTCGTTCAGCAGCGTCTGGGTCTATCCGGTGGTCGACGACAATATCGAGATCGACATTCCCGACCGCGACATCCGCATCGACACCTATCGGTCGTCGGGTGCCGGCGGTCAGCACGTGAACACCACGGATTCCGCCGTTCGGATCACCCACCTGCCCACCAACATCGTCGTCACGTCGTCGGAAAAATCCCAGCACCAGAACCGCGCCAACGCCATGGCCGCGCTGAAGGCGCGCCTGTACCAGATGGAGCTGGACCGCCGCAATGCGGAGGTGAACGCCCAGCATGCCGCCAAGGGTGATGCGGGCTGGGGCAACCAGATCCGCAGCTATGTCCTGCACCCCTACCAGATGGTCAAGGACCTGCGCACCAGCGAGGAGACCAGCGACACCCAAGGCGTGCTGGACGGCGACCTGGACCGCTTCATGGCCGCGACCCTGGCCCTGGACGTGGCCGGGAAAAGCCGCGCCGAGGCCAACGCCGAGTGATCGCACGGCGCCAGCTGGGGCAGGGCGGTCCCCGGGTCGGGGCCGTGGCCTTGGGGACGATGAACTTTCAGGGCACCTATGGCGCGGCGGATGCGGCGGAGAGCCAGCGGGTGATCGACGCCTGCATCGACCTGGGGATCGACCATATCGACACCTCCGACGTCTATGGCGCGGGCGGGGCCGAGGAGATGCTGGCCCCGGTCCTGGCGCGCCACCGGGGCCGCGTGACGATCGCCAGCAAGGCGGGCATCACCCGCAATCCGGACCATCCCTTCGACAATTCGCCCGCCTATCTGCGCGCCGCGCTGGAGCGGTCGCTGCACCGCATGGCGGTCGAGCGGATCGACCTCTACTATCTGCACCGCCGCGAGGCCGCCCGCCCGGTCGAGGAGGCGATGGAAGCCCTGTTGCGCCTGCGCGACGAGGGCAAGATCGGCGCCATCGGCCTGTCCGAGGTGGCGCCGTCCACGCTGGAACGCGCCTGCGCCATTGGTCCGGTGGCCGCCGTGCAGTCGGAATATTCGCTGTGGTCGCGCCAGGTCGAACTGGGCATGGTCGATGCCTGCGCGCGCCACGGGGCGGCACTGGTCGCGTTCTCTCCGGTCGGGCGGGGCGTCTTTGCCGATGTGCCGGCGGACCCGGCGGGCTTTGCGCCGGGCGATCTGCGCGCCGGCATGCCGCGATTTCAGGCCGACACCTGGGCGCGCAACCTGCCGCGTTTGCGGGCCTTTGCGGACTGGGCGCGCGATCAGGGCGAAAGCCCGGCGGCCGTGGCGATCGCATGGGTACTGTCGCGCGCGCCGCATGTCATCGCGCTGCCCGGATCGCGCAGCCTTGAGCATTGGCGTCAGATCGCCCGCGGCGCGGGCCTGTCGCTGAGTGCCGATCAGCTGGCCCGGATCGACGCGATCCTGCCCGCCGGGTGGGCGCACGGCGCGCGCTATGGCACCGCGATGGCGCAGGGGCCCGAAGGCTGGGCGTGATGCCGCAGCGCGGCATCGGCGCGGAACTTGCCATGATATCGGACCTTTGTATGATGCTGCGACTGCATCATGAACAAGGGGCGGGCCATGGAGATCAAACGCATCAATCTGGCCCTGCAGGGCGGCGGCGCGCATGGGGCCTTTACCTGGGGCGTCCTCGACCGCCTGCTGGAGGAGGAGTGGCTGGAATTCGCGGCGATCAGCGGCACTTCGGCCGGGGCGCTGAATGGCGCGGCGCTCAAGGCGGGGCTGGCGGCGGGCAAGGGCCTGGCCGGGCGGCGTGCCGCGCGCGAGAACCTGGATGCCCTGTGGATGCAGGTCGGATCGAAAAGCGACAACCGCGTGGTGCGCTGGACGCAGTCGGTGATGCCCATGTCCCGCGGCATGCAGCGCTGGACCGAGATGGTGTCCCCGGCCGCCTGGATGGACAACCTGACGCGGCTGTTCAGCCCCTATGATTACGGCCCGTTCTACGTCAACCCGCTGGAATCGCTGCTGCGCGACCTGCCTTGGGCCGATTTCACCTGCGATCGGGGGCCGGACCTGTATGTCGCCGCCACGAACGTCCGCACGGGCCGCATCAAGGTCTTCACCGGCGGCCAGGCGACGGTCGATGCGGTGATGGCCTCGGCCTGCCTGCCGACGCTGTTCCGCGCGGTCGAGATCCACGACAGCGACACCGGGCGGATCGAGGCCTATTGGGATGGCGGCTATGCGGGCAACCCGGCGCTGTTCCCGCTGTATCGCGCCAGCCTGCCACGCGACATCCTGATCGTGGCGATCAACCCGCTGATGCGCGAGGTGCTGCCCCGCACCCCGGTGGAAATATCGGACCGCGTGAACGAGGTCAGCTTCAACAGCAGCCTGATGAACCAGCTGCGCGCCATCAACTTCGTCAAGCGCCTGTTCGCGCAGGGCAAGATGGATGACGACGCGATGAAGAACGTACTGATCCACCTGATCGATGACGACAGGCTGATGACCGACCTGTCGGCACGCTCCAAGCTGATGCCGCGTCCGGGCCTGCTGGCCGCGATGAAGGCGGCGGGTCAGCAGGCCGCCGGCACGTTCCTGTCCGAGCATGCGGACAAGCTGAACAGGGCCGACAGCTTCGATCTGGCGGCCCTGTTCCCGGCGCAGCGCGTGGTCTAGGCCATCGCGGCGGCGATGCGCGCCGCCAGCCGCGCGTTGTTCAGCACCAGTTCGATGTTGCTTTCCAGCGAGCGACCCTGGGTCAGTTCGAAGATGCGCGACAACAGGAAGGGCGTCACGGCCTTGGCGGCGACGCCCTGGGCCGCGGCCTCGGACAGGGCCTGTTCGATCACGGGCATGATCTGGTCCTGCGGGATCTCGGCCTCGACCGGGATCGGGTTCGCGACCAGCTGGCCACCCTTGAGGCCCAGGGCCGCGCGCATGGCGGCGGCGGCGGCAATCTCCTCGGGGCTGTCCATGCGCAGCGGCGCGCGGATGCCCGAGGCGCGCGACCAGAAAGCCGGCAGCTCGTCCTGGCCATAGGCGATGACCGGCACGCCCAGGGTCTCCAGCACCTCCCAGGTCTTGGGCAGGTCCAGGATGGCCTTGGCGCCTGCGGCCACGACCGTCACGGCGGTCTGCGCCAGCTCCTGCAGGTCGGCCGAGATGTCAAAGCTGTCCTCGGCCCCGCGATGCACGCCGCCGATGCCGCCGGTGGCAAAGACCTTGATGCCCGCCAGCTGCGCGCAGATCATGGTGGCCGCGACCGTGGTGGCGCCGGTGCGGCCGTTCGCGATGCAGACGGCCAGGTCGGCGCGGCTCAGCTTCATCGCGTCCGCCGGCGGGGTCTGCGCCAGGGCGCTCAGGGCCGCAGGCGTCAGGCCGATATGGATCTGGCCGCCCATGACGGCGATGGTCGCGGGGACGGCGCCGCCCTCGCGGATGGTGGCCTCGACCTTCTCGGCCATCTCCAGGTTCTGGGGCCAGGGCATGCCGTGCGTGATGATCGTCGATTCCAGCGCCACCACGGGCAGGCCGCGATCCAGCGCGTCGCGAACCTCGGGGGCGAAAGTAAGGGGGGCAGTATGGGTCACGGGACGTCCTTTCCGGAGACATGCGCGGCCGAGGCCCTGACGGCCTGCCGCAGCGCCGCGTCGCGCGGCATTTCCTTGAGTTCAGCGGCCAGATGGGCCGCAAGAAAGCAGTCGCCCGCACCGGTCACGCGTTCCACGGTGACGGTGGGGGGCTGATGGGTCAGCGTGGGGCCTCCGGCGATCGCCTCGGCCGCGGGATTCGGGCCGTCGGTGACCAGCACGCGGGCGGCGCCGCGCGCCACGACCGCCTCGGCGGCCAGTGCCGCGTTGGCGCAGGCGCGCCCGGCCAGGATCTCGGCCTCCAGCCGGTTCAGATAGAAGCAGCCGCGCCGCGCGGCGATCAGCGGCTCCAGGCGTTCGGCCTTGCCGGGGCTGGCGGGCACCACGCGCAGGTCGGCGCGCATCAGGCGCGGATCGCGGGCAATGGCAGACAGCAGCTCCTCGGTCAGGTTGCCGTCCAGGACCACGGGGCCGGTCCAGGCGGGCAGGGTGTCCAGCGGCGCCAGGATCGCGGCGCCTGCCAGCTCCAGGCTCAACGCGTCGGCCACGGCGGCGATCAGCCCCTCGCTGTCCTCGATCGCCATGTAGCAGTCGGTGGGCAGGCCCGCATCGCGCGTCAGATGGTCGGTCATCACGCCAAGGCGCTGCGCCTCGGCGATCAGGCCCTCGCCCTCGGAATCGCGGCCCACGGCGGACAGGACCGACGGTGTCATGCCCCACCGCGCCAACGCGACCGCCACGTTCAGCGCAACGCCGCCCGGCAGGTGGCGAATGCGGCCCGGCACGTCGGCCCCCGGCGCCATGCGGCGCGGCGCACGGCCGATCACGTCCCACAGCATCGCGCCGATGCACAGCACGTCAGGCGTCTTGGTCATCGTCATCCCCCAGCTGGGCGTTCAGAAAACGTTCGAAATCGTCCAGGTCCACCGGGTCGAACTGCCCGAACCCCTGCATCCAGACCGAGGCCTGGCGCATCCCGTCCGGGTCAAGCTTGCACCAGGTGATCCGGCCGCGCCTCTCCTGCCGGATCAGGCCGGCGGCCGCAAGCACCGCCAGATGCTTGGAGATCGCCGCAAGGCTGACCTGGAACGGATCGGCCACGTCGCTGACCGCCATGTCGTCCTCCAGCAGCATCGACAACACCCGACGCCGCGTCGGGTCCGACAGGGCCGCAAAGATAAGGTCCAGCCGGTCCGGCGGGGTGGGCGGGGTCATGGCGGGGCTTTCTGCGGAGGGCGATGGTCAACCGGGCGGTTGAATGATGGCGCGGCGCGATCGGGATTGCAAGATTGCCGCCACCGAAGAAAGACAATGTGGATCAATGCGTTGCAGGCAGGTCTCAGTTGCTTGACTTGGGGGGCGTCTGCCCCTAGACAGCGCCCAACGACGTCAGGGGCGTGACAGATGGCCGAAAGACCCCAGGGCGATGCGGACAGGGCGGCGGATGCCGACCGGCTGCGCGCACTGGAGGCCAAGCTGGCCGCCCTGACGCCAAAACCCGAAGGCCCCGGCCCGATGGGAAAGTACGAACAGGCAAACCTTGCCTGGCGGATGGTGATCGAACTGGTGACCGGCCTGGGGCTGGGGTTCGTGTTCGGTTACGGGCTGGACTATCTGATGGGCACGACGCCCTTCCTGATGGTCCTGTTCATCTTCCTCGGCCTTGCGGCTGGCGTCAAATCCATGATGCGCACCGCGTCCGAGCTTGACAGGAAATCCGGCCCCGCGCCGGAAGGCGAAAAATCCGGCGAACGGCCGGACCGTGACGAAAGGGACTGATCGTGGCGACGGAAGCGACTGGCGGCGGCCTTGAATTCCACCCGATGGACCAGTTCGTGGTCTCGCCGCTGTTCGGTGACGGGCCCGTGGCGTGGTACACGCCCACCAACGTGACGCTGTGGCTGGCGCTGACGGCGCTGGCGTCCATCGCGCTGCTGGTGCTGGGCACCCGCGGCCGCGCCATCGTGCCGAACCGCGCCCAGTCCATCGCCGAGATGGCATACGGCCTTGTCCACAAGATGATCGAGGACATCGCCGGCAAGGATGGCCTGCGGTATTTCCCCTACATCCTGACGCTGTTCATGTTCGTGGTCTTCGCGAACCTGCTGGGCCTGCTGCCGCTGGCCTTCACCACGACCTCGCACATCGCCGTCACCGGCGTTCTGGCGCTGGCGGTGTTCTTCGGCGTCACCATCATCGGCTTCGTCAAGAACGGCGCGCATTTCCTGGACCTGTTCTGGGTGCGCTCGGCGCCGCTGGCCGTGCGCCCGGTCCTGGCCGTGATCGAGGTCATCAGCTACTTCGTGCGTCCGCTGTCGCTGTCCATTCGTCTTGCGGGCAACATGATCGCCGGCCACGCCGTCATCAAGGTTTTCGCGGGCTTCGCGGCCATCGCCGCCGTCGCCCCTGTCGCCATCATCGCGGTCATCGGGATGTACGCCTTCGAGGTGCTGGTCGCCATCGTCCAGGCCTACGTGTTCACCATCCTGACCTGCGTTTACCTCAAGGACGCGCTGCACCCGTCGCACTGACGCGACGGTCCTCGCAGCCCCTGCGCGGTCCCGCATCGGGTCCGCATCCACCAAGATCGACCAACTTCCAACCGCAAGGAGAAATACCATGGAAGGCAATATCGCAGAACTGGGCCAGTACATCGGCGTCGGCCTGACCGCGTTCGGCATGGGCTTTGCCGCCCTGGGCGTCGGCAACGTCGCCGGCAACTTCCTGGCTGGTGCCCTGCGCAACCCGTCGGCCGCTGCCGGCCAGACCGCCACGCTGTTCATCGGCATGGCATTCGCCGAAGCACTGGGGATCTTCTCGTTCCTCGTCGCGCTTCTGCTGATGTTCGCGGTCTGATCCACGGCCATCCTTGCGGCGGGGTGGGGGCCTGTCCCCCGCCCCTTCGTTCGTTCCAAGGCCATGGGGTAGGATATGTTCAGCCTGTTGCAAGAGGCCGCCACCACCGCGGTCGAAACCACTGAGGGCGCGATCGTCATCGACGATGCCGCGACCCACGGCGCCGATGCCGCGACCCACGGGGTCGATGCAGCCGGACACGCCGCCGAAGCCGCGGGCCTGCCGCAGCTGGATATCGCCACGTTCGGCAACCAGATCTTCTGGCTGGTCGTCACGCTGGTGGTCCTTTATCTGGTCCTGTCGCGCGTGGCCCTGCCGCGGATCGCGGCCGTTCTGTCCGACCGTCAGGGTGCCGTCACCGGCGATCTGATGGCCGCCGAAGAATTCAAGCTGAAGGCCCGCGAGGCCGAGGCTGCCTATGACAAGGCGCTGGCCGATGCCCGCACCGAGGCTCAGGCCATCGTCGCCCGCAACCGTGCCGAGATCCAGGCGCAGCTGGACCAGGCGATCGCCAAGGCCGATGCCGAAATCGCCGCCCGCACCGCCGAATCCGAGGCGCGCATCCGCGAGGTCCGCGCATCCGCCGATGTCAGCGCGCGCGAGGTGGCACAGGATGTCACCGCCGAGCTGGTCCGCACCTTCGGCGGCCAGGCCGACGACGCCACCGTGGGCGCAGCCCTGGACGGGCGCATGAAAGGGACCGTGCAATGAACCGCATGATCGCAACGCTGATCTTGTTCAGCGCCGGACCCGCCATGGCCGCATCGGGCGACTACGGCTTCTTCTCGCTGCGCAACACCGACTTCATCGTGCTGCTGTCCTTCCTGGGCTTCATCGGGGTGCTGGTCTACTTCAAGGTCCCCGGCCTGATCGGCGGCCTGCTGGACAAGCGCGCCGAGGGCATCCGCAACGACCTGGACGAGGCCCGTCGCCTGCGCGAGGAAGCGCAGGAGATCTATGCCAGCTACGAGCGTCGCTCGCGCGAGGTCAAGACGCAGGCCGACCAGATCGTCGCCAACGCCAAGCGCGAGGCGGAGGCCCAGGCCGCCACGGCCCGCGAGGATCTGTCCCGGTCGATCGACCGTCGCCTGCAGGCGGCCCAGGACCAGATCGCCAGCGCCGAGAACGATGCCGTGCGTGCGGTCCGCGACCGTGCGGTTGCCGCGTCGATCGCCGCCGCCGCCGAGATCCTGGCAGGCCAGGTGCGCGCCGGACAGCGTTCGGCCGGCATCGACGATGCCATCGAGGACGTGGCGCGTCGCCTGAACTGAGATCGCCCGGCCCGACATCCGGCCAAGACTGATCGAAAGGGCCCCTTCGGGGGCCCTTTTGCTATGGCGTGCGGCGGTTCTGCAGGCGCAGCCGTGCGACGGCCGCGTGATCGTCGGCGCGCCGCTGCGCGGTCAGGGTGCGGGCGACCAGGTCCAGATGATCCTCCAGCACGGCACGGGCGCGGGGGCCGTCGCGGGCCTGCAGCGCATCGTTGATCGCGATATGCTGGTCCAGCAGGCGGTCGCGCAGTTCCGGGCTGGCAAAGATGCGCGGGCGGTTGAACAGCATGCCCTGGCGCAGCAGATCCTGCATCGCGCGCATCAGGTGCAGCGCGATCAGGTTATGGCTGGATTCTACGATGGCCATGTGGAAATCGGCATCCAGCGCGGCCTCGATCTGCGGATCGGGGCTGGCATGGGCATGGCGCATGGCCTGGACGATGCGGTCCAGCACGGCCAGGTCGGTCTCTCCGGCGGCCATGGCGGCGCGTTCGGCGGCCAGACCCTCCAGATCCTTGCGGAAAGTCAGATAGTCGTCGGCCGCCTGCGGATGGCGCGCGATCAGGCGGACCAGGGCAGGAGAGAACGCGCTGCCCAGCACGTCGGCCACGAAGACGCCCGCGCCCGGTCGGGTGACCAGCAGCCCGTCGGCCTGCATTGCGGCCAGCGCCTCGCGCAGGGAAGGGCGGCTGACGCCCATGCGTTCGGCCAGTTCGCGTTCGCCCGGCAGGCGTTCCCCGGGGCGCAGCACGCCCTGCAGGATCAGGGCCTCGATCTGGGCCACGACGGCGTCGGACAGGCGGGCGGCGTCGATGGGCTGGAAGGGGCTGTCGGCGTCGGACATGGCGGTATCCCGGGGGTTCTGGACGGCCATCCTAGAACCGGACCCCGCCAATGCAAAGAGGCCGGGCAATGGCCCGGCCTCTGGTCGCGATGCGGCCGGATTACTGCGTCGGGCGGATCAGGATCTCGACGCGACGGTTCTGCGCGCGGCCCGCGGCGGTGTCGTTCGATGCGATCGGCTGGTTGTAGCTGGCGCCAAGCGCCGACAGGCGACCCGATGCCACGCCGGCGGCGGCCAAGATGCCCGCGACCGATTGCGCGCGGCGCTGCGACAGGTCCTGGTTCAGGGCGGCGCTGCCGGTGTTGTCGGTGTGGCCCACGACCTCGACCCGGCTGTTCGGGTACTGGTTCAGGTTGCGCGCGACGGCATAGAGGTCGGTCTGCGCCGGGCCGGAGACGGCGGCCGATCCGGTGGCGAACAGGATGCCTTCCGGCAGGATGACCTGCAGGTAGCTGCCGCGATTGATGATCTGCACGTTGGGGTTGCTGATCGACTGTTCCAGCGCCGCCGCCTGGCGGTCCAGGATGTTGCCGGCCACAGCACCTGCGGCGGCACCGATGATTGCGGCGCGTGCGGCGTCGCGGCCCTGGTTGTTGCTGTCGCTGTCACGCGTGCCGCCATAGAGCGCGCCCACGGCGGCGCCGGCCAGCGCGCCCTGCTGGGTGCGGCTGAGGCCGGTGGCGCCGGTGCCGGTATCGGTCATCGCGGGCGCGCAGGCGCCCAGCAGGGTCAGGCCACAAACGGCCAGGATCGAAGTCTTGCGGAGGTTCATCGGGCTCCCTTTCCTTGGGTCGCGGGCGGGCCTTGGTGCCGCACCCGGTGCGTTCGTGGCTGCCCCGGCGGTTCGGTGGAACCGATTCCGGGATCTGCCGTCAACGCGTGGCAAGCTGTCGCAGTTCCACGCCAAAGGAAAGTCACTGTTTTGTGGAGGCCACTGGAAACGCGGCAGAAACCCGCCCGTGGCCCGTCGGGACGGGGCGCGCTTGCAAACGGGCGCGGCGGCGGTCAAAAGCAGGCATGGCCATCCAGCGTCGCATTCCGCCCCCGTTGCCCTTTGCCGATCAGGTCGCGATCTTTTCGCGCCTGGCCGAGGCGAACCCGGCGCCCGAGACCGAACTGCTGTTCGTGAACCCCTTCACCCTGGTCGTGGCGGTCGCGCTGTCGGCGCAGGCGACGGATGTGGGCGTGAACCGCGCGACGCGCGGCCTGTTCGCGGTGGCCGACACGCCCGAGAAGATGCTGGAACTGGGCATCGAGGGCGTGACCGAGCATATCAGGACCATCGGGCTTTATCGTCAGAAGGCCAAGAACGTCATCGCCCTGTCGCGCATCCTGGTCGACGATTACGCCGGGCAGGTGCCCGACAGCCGCGCCGCCCTGACCAGCCTGCCGGGTGTCGGGCGCAAGACGGCCAATGTCGTGCTGTCCTGTGCCTTCGGCCATCCGGCGCAGGCGGTCGACACGCATATCTTTCGGGTGGGCAACCGCACCCGCATCGCCCCGGGTCGCGACGTCGACGAGGTCGAGCGCGCGATCGAGGACAACGTCCCCGCCCGGTTCCAGACGCACGCACATCACTGGCTGATCCTGCACGGGCGCTATGTCTGCCAGGCGCGCAAACCCCGCTGCGGCATCTGCCCGATCCGCGACCTGTGCCCTTATGAGGAGAAGACCGCATGACCACCCCGGACCGGACTGGGCCCTATATCATCGGCATCGGCAATGCCGTGATGGACATCATCGCGCCGACCGAGGAAGCGCGGCTGGAGGCCCTGGGCATCACCAAGGGCATCATGCAGCTGGTCGACCGGGAGCGGTCGGAATACCTGATGGCCGCCCAGGCCGACGACCATTCGGCGCGCCGCGACCAGGCGCGCATGGTCGCGGGCGGCAGCGTGGCGAACACGCTGGCGGGCATCGGCGGGCTGGGCCTGCGCACGGCCTTCATCGGCAGTGTCGCCGATGACGAGATCGGGCGGCTCTATGCACGCCAGACCGAGGCCGCGGGCACGCGCTTTGTGAACGCGCCGGTGGCGGGGGCGGGGCTTCCCAGTTCGCGCACGATCATCTTCGTCACGCCCGACGGAGAGCGGTCGATGAACACCTATCTGGGCATCTCGGCCGAGCTGGGGCCGGAGGATGTCGCGCCCGAGGTGTTCGACGGCGCGGGCTGGCTGTTCCTGGAGGGCTATCTGTTCGACAAGGACAAGGGGAAGGCCGCGTTCCTGAAGGCCGCGGAATGCTGTCACGCGGCGGGCGGGCAGGCGGGGATCGCCCTGTCGGACCCGTTCTGCGTGGACCGCCACCGCGACGATTTCCGCCGCCTGGTCGCGGGTCCGATGGATTACGTGATCGGCAATGTCCACGAATGGCAGTCGCTGTACCAAGTCGAGGACCTGGAAGAGGCGCTGCGCCTGGCGCAGGCGGATTGCGGCACGGTGATCTGCACGCGGTCGGGCGACGACGCGATCCTGATCCGGGGTGGCGAGCGCGTGACGGTGCCGGTCCGGCGCGTCGTGCCAGTGGACGCGACGGGGGCGGGCGATCAGTTCGCGGCGGGGCTGATCTATGGCCTTGCCTCGGGGCATCCGCTGGAGGTCGCGGGACGCATGGGCATCATCGCGGCCTCCGAGGTGATCGGCCATGTGGGGGCGCGCCCGCAATCCGACATCCGGGCCCGGTTCCGGGCCGAGGGCCTGGGCTGATCTGCGTCCCGCGACGTGCCGGGGGGCCAGCCCCCCGGACCCCCCGGCGGCGCGCCGCCATGGCCCGCCCATCGCAATTTCGTGGCGTTGCGCGGCAGGGGGGGCGCGTGTATCAGGGCTGAAATTGCGAGCAGCTGAAGGAATTGCCGATGCGCAGGGTTGTTGTCACCGGGCTTGGGATGGTCACGCCACTGGCGTCCGGCGTCGAGGCGACGTGGGAACGTCTGCTGGCCGGTAAATCCGGCGCGGGGCCGATCACGCGCTTTGACGCGTCCGACGTCGTGACGAAATACGCCTGCGAGATCCCCTTGGGCGACGGCAGCGACGGCACCTTCAACGCGAACGACTGGATGGAGCCCAAGGACCGCCGCAAGGTGGACGACTTCATCCTGTACGGCATCGCCGCCGCGCATCAGGCGGTGACCGACGCGGGCTGGATGCCCGAGGACGAGGAAAGCCGCCTGCGCACGGGCGTGATGATCGGCTCGGGGATTGGCGGGCTGTCGTCCATCGCGGACACGGCGGTGCTGATCAAGGAGCGCGGGCCTAAGCGGGTGTCGCCCTTCTTCATTCCCGGCGCGCTGATCAACCTGATCTCGGGGCAGGTGTCGATCCGCTACGGCTTCAAGGGGCCGAACCACGCGGTGGTCACGGCCTGTTCGACCGGCGCCCACGCCATCGGCGATGCGTCGCGGATGATCCGCTATGGCGATGCCGACGTGATGATCGCGGGTGGCGCGGAAAGCCCGATCAGCGAGATCGGCATCGCGGGCTTCAACGCCTGCAAGGCGCTGTCGACCAAGCGCGAGGACGACCCGCAGGCGGCCAGCCGCCCCTATGACGCGGATCGCGACGGGTTTGTGATGGGCGAGGGCGCGGGCGTCGTCGTGCTGGAGGAATACGAGCACGCCAAGGCGCGGGGCGCCAAGATCTATGCCGAGGTGCTGGGCTATGGCATGTCGGGCGATGCCTATCATATCACCGCGCCAAGCGAGGACGGCGATGGCGGATACCGCGCGATGGAGGCGGCGCTGCGCAGCGCGAACCTGACGCCGGACCGCATCGATTACATCAACGCGCATGGCACCTCGACCATGGCCGACACGATCGAACTGGGCGCGGTCGAACGCCTAATGGGCGATGCTGCGTCGGGTGCGGTCATGTCGTCGACGAAATCCAGCATCGGTCACCTGCTAGGCGCGGCCGGCGCGGTCGAGGCGATTTTCTGCGTGCTGGCGATCCGCGACCAGATCTGCCCGCCGACGATCAACCTGGACAACCCCGCCGTGACACCGAAGCTGGATCTGGCGGCCAACGCCGCGGTGCGCCGCAAGGTCGACGTGGCGCTGTCCAACAGCTTCGGCTTTGGCGGGACCAATGCCAGCCTGGTGCTGGGGAAGGTCGCCGGATGATCTGGCGCAACATCGCCTCGAACTTCCTGACGCTGGCCATCGTGCTGCTGATCGCGGCGGCGGCGGCGGTGGCCTGGGCCAAACGCGAATTCAGCGGGCCGGGCCCGAGCGCCATCGCGCAATGCGTTCAGATCTCTCCGGGCGCCAGCCTGAACGCGGTCAGCAACCAGCTGGCGGCGCAGGGGGCGATCTCGAACGCCTATATCTTTCGCGCCGGGGCCGACTACATGGACAAGGCGCGCGACCTGAAGTTCGGCAGCTTCCTGATGCCGCCGCAGGCCAGCATGGAGCAGATCGTCGAGACGGTGACCGCGGGCGGCCCCTCGACCTGCGGGACCGAGGTCGTGGTGCGCGTCGGCGTGCGCGAGAACACCGTTCTCCTGCGCGACACCAACCCCGAGACCGGCGCCTATGAGGAAATGGCGCGCTGGACCCCCGGCAGCGGCGACCGTCCGGCGCCTCTGGTCCAGGCCCAGGACCGCGCGGACGTGCGCCTGTCGCTGGTCATGGCCGAGGGCGTCACCAGCTGGCAGGTGGTCGAGGCGCTGCGCGCCGCCGATTTCCTGACCGGAGAGGTGGCCGAGATCCCGGCCGAGGGAAGCCTGGCGCCCGACACCTACCTGCTGGAGAAGGGCGGCGACCGGAACGCGATCCTGGCCCAGATGGCCAGCCGCCAGGCCGCCATCCTGGCGCAGGAATGGGAGGCGCGTCCCTTCGGCATGCCCTATGAGACGCCCGAGGAGGCGCTGATCATGGCCTCGATCGTCGAGAAGGAGACGGGGCAGGCGGACGAACGACCGCAGGTCGCCAGCGTCTTCGTGAACCGCCTGCGCCAGGGGATGCGCCTGCAGACCGACCCTACGGTGATCTATGGCGTGACGAACGGGCAGGCGGTGCTGGACCGCGGCCTGCGCCGGTCGGAGCTGGACACGCCCACGCCTTTCAACACCTACCGGATCGACGGGCTGCCGCCCACGCCCATCGCCAATCCGGGCCGGGCCGCGATCCGCGCGGCGCTGAACCCCGACGAGACGGACTATCTGTACTTTGTCGCGGACGGCACCGGCGGGCACGCCTTCAGCCGGACGCTGGAGGAGCACAACGCCGCCGTCGCCCGCTGGCGCGAGATCGAACGGCAGCAGGGCCTGCCCGCGGACAGCCCGGTCCAGACCGCGGATTGATCGCGCAGGTTTGACAAACACGGCCCCCGGACGCAGGCTTGCATCCGGGGGCCTTTCTCATGGCCCCATAGCCTTGGGAGGAGCCGTGATGATACTGCCCGACATGCTGAAGACGCTGACCGACAATGCCCGCCAGTTCCAGGAACGCCTGACCGAATGGCAGGCCGCGATGGCCAAGGGCCAGGAGGAGGCGATGGAGCAGGCCCGCCAGTGGCAGGCCCAGGCCATGCAGCAGCAGCAGGAGGTCAACGCCCGCGTCATGGCCCAGATGGAAGGCGCCAGCGAGGCCATGCAGAGCCAGTGGCAGCAGATGCAGAAGGCCTGGGAGGACCAGTTCGCCACCATGCAGAAGCAGGGCGAGGAGATGCGCGCCAAGGCCATGTCCGCCGCGGGCGGCACCGGCGGCAGCGCATTCGCCGATTGGGCCGAGACCTATGCCGCGCAGATGGTCGCCTTTACCCAGAAGATGCAGGGCGAATCCGCCAAGGCGATCGCCACCGCGACCGAGGCGCGGGGCAAGGGCGGCAAGAAGGCCTGAGTTGCGCGGAGGGCCTGTAAGCCGGATTTTGTCCACCGCTTGCGCGGCTGGATGACCATTCCTCTGGTCCGTCCGTTACCGGACGGATCTAGCTGCCTACCCGGATCTGCTGGGGCAAGGCGGCCCTGCGGATTGCTCCGCGCGCGATCCCTATTCGGCATTGCTCCTGGTGGGGCTTGCCATGCGGGCGCTGTTGCCAGCCCCCCGGTGGGCTCTTACCCCACCGTTTCACCCTTACCCATCCGGAGATGGGCGGTCTGTTCTCTGTGGCGCTATCCCTGGGGTTGCCCCCGCCGGGCGTTACCCGGCACCATCGCCTCATGGAGTCCGGACTTTCCTCGACAGGTCGCCCTGCCGCGGTCATCCAGCCCTCCGCGCGCCGCCCGTATGGGACGCGGCGCGGGGGGCGTCAAGGGGCCGCGGTCCCAAGAAGCCGCGCGACGGTGCGGCGGTCGTCGGCCGTCTCCGGGCCCGCGGCCCAAGGACGGTGGCGCAGGCGGAACGCGTCCAGGCGCGCCGGCACGTCGGGATAGCCCAGGGCGGACAGGCCCTCCGCCAGAGCGGGGTCAGGGTCGGTCGGCGCGGGGCGGGCGAATGTCGCCAGACCCTCGGTCGCCAAGGCCTCCCAGTCAAAGCGGGGGCCGGGGTCGATCTTGCGGCCCGGCGCCAGGTCGGAATGGCCGATCACGGCGGCGGGCCCGATGGACCAGCGGTCCATGATGTCGCGCAGCAGGCGGCGCAGCGCGTCCATCTGCGGCGCGGGATAGGGGCGGTCGCCGGGATTGGCCAGCTCGATCCCGATGGACCGGCTGTTGACGTCGTCCAGCCCCTGCCACCGTCCAGCCCCCGCATGCCACGCCCGGCGGGTTTCGCAGACCAGCTGTTCGGTTGTGCCGTCCGCATCGATCAGCCAATGGGCGCTGACCTCGGCCGCGGCATCGCACAGTCGCGCGCGTGCCGACGGGCTGTCCGCCATGCCGGTGTAGTGGATCACGATCAGCGACGGCACCTGCCCGCGGCGGTCGCCGTGATTCGGGCTGGGAAAGGCGGTCACGGTCGCCCTATGGCGCGGGTCGGCGGATGCGCAGGCCCATCGTGGGCGGGATCGGCACGGGGTCCGAGCCCGCGATCTGCGCGCCGGTGGGCGCCTGGACCGGCAGGGCGATGGGGATCGTCGCGGCCGGGGTCGTGCCGGTGACCAGCGCCGCCTCGCGTGCGGTGCGGTACTGGCCGTACCGGTCGGCCTCGAACTGATAGTTCGGGTTCCAGCCCCGATGTTCCCCGCATCCGGCCAGCGCCAGCACCCCGATCATCCACCAGCCGCGCATGACGCCTCCATCGGTCCGTTTCGCGGACGTTACCACCAGCGATCCGGCTTGGCCACAAATCCCGCAGCGCGTTCCAGCACCTGTGCCTGGTTCAAGAGATCGCCCTCCTCGAAGGGGCGACCGATCAGTTGCAGGCCCAGGGGCAGGCCCTGCGCGTCCTGTCCCACCGGCACCGCGATGCCGGGCAGGCCCGCCAGGTTCAGCGTCACCGTGAAGACGTCGTTCAGATACATCTGCACCGGATCGCCCTTGTCGCCCGAGCCAAGCGGGAAGGCCGCCGAGGGCGTCGCGGGCGCCAGGATCGAATCGACGCCTGCCGCAAAGGCCTGGTCGAAATCGCGCTTGATCAACGCGCGCACGCGGCGGGCGCGGTTGTAATAGGCGTCATAGAAGCCCGCCGACAGCACATAGGTGCCGATCATCACCCGGCGCTGGACCTCGGGGCCGAAGCCCTGGGCCCGGGTCTTCTCGTACATCTCGGTGATGCCGTCGCCCTTGCCCAGGGTGGCGCGGTGGCCATACCGCACGCCGTCATAGCGGGCCAGGTTCGACGAGGCCTCGGCGGGCGCGATCACGTAATAGGCGGGCAGGGCGTATTTCGTGTGCGGCAGGCTGATGTCGACGATCTCGGCGCCCGCATCGCGCAGCATCTCGGCCCCCTGACGCCACAGGGCGTCGATGGCGTCGGGCATGCCGTCCACGCGGTATTCACGCGGGATGCCGATGCGCTTGCCACGGATGTCGCCGGTCAGCGCGGCCTCGAAATCGGGGACGGGCAGGTCGGCGCAGGTGCTGTCCTGGGGATCGGCGGAGGCTATCGCGCCCAGCATGATCGCGGCGTCGTGCACGGTGCGCGTCATCGGCCCCGCCTGGTCTAGGCTGGAGGCATAGGCGATGACGCCCCATCGGCTGACCCGGCCATAGGTCGGCTTCAGCCCTACCGTGCCGGTGAACGCCGCGGGCTGGCGGATCGATCCGCCCGTATCGGTGCCGGTCGCGCCCAAGCACAGATCGGCCGCGACGGCTGCGGCCGAACCGCCCGAGCTGCCGCCCGGGGTCAGCTGCGCGCCGTCAGGCCCGCGCCACGGGTTCACCGCCGGACCATAGCAGCTGGATTCGTTGGTCGAACCCATCGCGAATTCGTCCTGGTTCAGCTTGCCCAGCATCACCGCGCCCGCGTTCCACAGGTTCTGCGTCACGGTCGATTCGTATTCCGGGGTGAAGCCCTGCAGGATGCGGCTGCCGGCCTGCGACGGCACGCCCTTGACGCAAAAGACGTCCTTGACGCCTACCGGGATGCCGGTCATCGGCGCGGCGTCGCCCGCCTTGATGCGCTGATCGGCGGCGCGGGCCATGTCGCGCGCCATGTCGGGGGTGTGATGCACGAACGCGTTCAGCGCGCCCGCGGCGTCGATCGCGCCCAGGCAGGCATCGGTCAGCTCGACCGCGGTCAGCTCGCCTGCGCGCAGCGCGTCGCGCGCGTCGGCAATGGTCAGTCGGTTCGCGTTCGTCATTCCACCACCTTCGGCACGGCAAAGAACCCCTCGCGGGCGTCGGGGGCGTTGGACAGGATCTTGTCGGCCATGCCGCCCGAGGTCACAACATCCTCGCGCCGCTTCAGGCGCATGGGGGTGACGCCGGTCATGGGTTCCACGCCCTCGACATCGACCTCGTTCAGCTGGTCCATGAAATGTAGGATGCCGGACAGATCGCGCGCCAGGGCGGGCAGGGCGGCATCATCGACCGCGATGCGCGCCAGATGGGCGACCTTGCGGGCCTGATCCTCGGTGATCGACATGACGTTTCCTTTCGTTGGCCGCGGGTCTACAACCCCGCGCGAAAGGCCGCAAGACGCACGGCCGAAAGGTCCCCATGCAAGCAGCCCTAGCCGTCATCCCCGTCATAGCCCTTGTCCTGCTGGGCCATCTGGCGCGGCGGGGCGGGCTGATTCCCGCCGCCAGCTGGCCGGGAATAGAGCAGTTGGGATACCGCGTGCTGTTCCCGGCGATCCTGCTGACGTCGATCTATCGGTCAGAGCTGTCCCTAGGGCGGCTTGGCCCCTATCTGGGCGCGATGGCGCTGGCCTTTGCGGTGACCGGAGCGCTGGCGCTGATCTGGGCCGCGCGCCGGGATCAGACCGGGCCGCGCAGCAGCTCGCTGTTCCAGGGCGCGTTGCGGTTCAATTCGCTGCTGATCCTGGCGGTCGCGGCCCAGGGCCTGGGCGGACAGGCGCTTGGCGACCTGGCGGTGGCCTTTGCGTTCCTGATCCCGGCGTTCAACATCTCGGCCATCGTGGCGCTGACGCTGCTGTCGGACGGGCCGCGCCCCGCGGGGGCCACGGCCCGCATCGGCGCCGAGATCGGCCGCAACCCAATGGTGCTGTCCTGCGCGGCGGGGCTGGCGCTGAACCTGTCGGGCGTCGCGCTGCCCGCGGTCGTGCTGTCGCCGCTGGACTGGCTGGGGCAGGGGGCGCTGGCCGTGGGCCTTCTGGCGGTGGGGGCGGGGATCGATCCCACGCGCCTGTGGCAGCGCGACCCGGCGCTGTGGCTGGGGGTGTGGTTGCGGCTGGCATTGTGCCCGGTGATCTTCCTGGCCGCCGCGCTGGTCATCGGCCTGCCTGCGGGGCAGGTCGCGTCGGGCGTGCTGGCAACGGCCGCACCGGGGGCGCCCGTCGGCTATATCCTGGCGCGCCAGATGGGCGGGGACGCCGATTTCTATGCCGCGATCTTCACCTGGCAGACTGTCCTTGCGGCACTGACCTTGCCCTTGTGGCTTATTTTCGCAGGATTTCTTGGGGCCTGAGGGCCGCGTGCGATTTTTTTCGGGCAGGTCCGTTTTTTTGGCTTGCAGCCTCTCGCGGCTTTGCCTAAACACCGCCTCACGCCGCCAGGGAAGACTGGCAGCGGACAGAAAGTGGCCCGTTCGTCTATCGGTTAGGACGTCAGGTTTTCAACCTGAAAAGAGGGGTTCGACTCCCCTACGGGCTGCCACTTCTTTCCCGACATCGACGGACTGACCAGCGCCTCGGCTTCCTGCCAGGGGCGTTTTGCATGGCGCGGGGCGTTTATCGTCCGCGCGCCGTTTTCTGCGACCAAGGCTTATGTTTTCGTGCCGATCCGCGGCTTTGGCGGTTGACTCCGCCACCTGCGGGGCTAAAAGGCGGCTTCGATAAGAATTCCACGGGGTTTGCGGCGCGCGATTGCCCCGAAGCAGGAGCAACAACCATGGCGAAGCCGACCACCATCAAGATCCGGCTGAACTCGACCGCCGGCACCGGCCACTTCTATGTGACCAAGAAGAATGCCCGCACGATGACCGAAAAGATGTCCGTCCGGAAATACGACCCGGTCGTGCGTCAGCACGTCGAATACAAGGAAGGCAAGATCAAGTAAGATCTTCCCGTCCGACTGTGCAAGGGCCGCCATCCGCAAGGACTGGCGGCCTTTTGCCATGGACGCGCCCGCTTGCGCGACGCCGCGGGCTGCGGCAGATTGCGTCCATGCGACTGATCGTCAACGGAAACACCCATGACCTGGACGCCGACCCGCAGATGCCGCTGCTGTGGGCGCTGCGCGATCTGCTGGGCCTGACCGGCACGAAATACGGCTGCGGCATCGCGCAATGCGGGGCCTGCACGGTGCACATGGACGGCATGGCGGTGCGCGCCTGCCAGATCCGCCTGGCCGACGTGGCAGGAGAGGTCACCACGATCGAGGGGCTGGGCACGCCAGACGACCCGCACCCGGTCCAAGCCGCCTGGATCGAGCAGCAGGTCGCCCAATGCGGCTATTGCCAGTCCGGCCAGATCATGCAGGCCGCGTCCCTGCTGGCCCTGAACACCGACCCGTCCGACGCGGACATCGACCGCGCGATGTCGGGCAACCTGTGCCGCTGCGCGACCTATCCTCGCATCCGCGCGGCGATCCGGTCGGCGGCGATCCGCATCGGGTCTGCCTGATGCCGCGCGTGGGGCGCATCGCGCGGCGGGGTTTCCTGATCGGATCGGTCGCCGTGGCCGGGGGCGTGGCCTTTGGCGCCTGGCGCTATGCGCGCCCGCTGCCGGATCCCTTTGCGGGGAGGGATGCGGGGGCGCTGAACCCCTATGTCTTGATCGACGCGGATGGCGTCACGCTGGTCGCGCCGCGCGCCGACAAGGGGCAGGGCGCCCGCTGGCTGCAAGCCGCCCTGATCGCCGAGGAATTGGACATCGACCCCGCCACCGCCCGCATCGTGCCGGGCCCGGTCAGCGCCACGTACTATAACCGCGCGTTGATCTCGGATTTCATGCCCTTTGCGCCGACCGATACCGGTTGGCTGGCCGAAACCGCACGGGGCGCCGCCGATATTCCCGCGCGCCTGCTGGGCTGGCAGATGACCGGCGGGTCCAGTTCGACCACCGACGGCTTCGACAAGCTGCGCCAGGCGGGCGCCGTCGCGCGCGAGACCCTGAAGCAGGCCGCCGCCTTGCGCCACGGGCTGGACCGCGGCGATCTGAACACCGCAGAGGGCGCGGTGATCCTGCCCGACGGCACGCGCATCCCCTATCCCGACCTGGCACGCGACGCCGCCGCGATGCCCCCCGTGACCCAGGTCGTGCTGCGCGACCGGTCGCAGTGGCGCTGGCTGGGCAAGCCGATGGCGCGCGCCGACGTGGTCGCGAAATCGACCGGCACGCAGGTCTATGGGATCGATCTGGTCCTGCCCGACATGCTGCACGCGACGGTGCGGATGGCGCCCTGGGGCGGGACGGTCGCACGGCTGGACCCCGTCGCCGCCGAAGGCCTGCCCGGCGTCCTGCGCGTGCTGCCGATCACCGGGGGCGTCGCGGTTCTGGCGCGCGACACTTGGTCCGCGATGCGGGCCGCGCAGGCGCTGGACGTCGAATTTGCGGCCCCCGATACGGCGGGCGATCAGCAGGCGATCTGGGCCGCGCTGCAGGCCGCCCATGACGCGGGCGACATCGACAGCCGCAAGCGGGACGATGGCGACGTGGATGCGGCCATCGGCCCCGGCGATTTCACCGCCGAATACCGCGTGCCCTTCCTGGCCCATGCGCCGTTGGAGCCGATGAACGCCACCGTGCTGGTGACGGACGATGCCTGCACCATCTGGGCCGGCACGCAGGTCCCCGATTTCGCGGTCGCCCGCGCCGCCGCCCTGACCGGCCTGCCCGAAACCGCGATCCGGCTGGAGAACCAGATGATCGGCGGCAGCTTCGGCCGCCGGCTGGAGATCGACTTCATCGCCCAGGCTGTCCAGATCGCGATGGCCGTCCCCGGTCGCCCGGTCAAGCTGACCTGGTCGCGCGAGGAGGATTTCGCCCATGACCAGCCCCGCCCCGCGCAGATCGCCCGCGTCCGGGGCCGCGTGACCGCGGACGGCGTGCAGGCGCTGGACCTGGCGGTGGCCAGCCCGTCGGTCATCGCCTCCTGGTTCGGGCGCGTGGCCAGCGCGCCGCCCGGTCCCGACCTCAGCATCACCACCGGCGCATGGGACCAGCCCTTTGCGATCCCGCATTTCCGCGTGACGGGCCTGCGCGCGCCCGAATCGGTGCCGGTCAGCAGCTGGCGGTCGGTGGGCGCATCGTCGAACGGCTTCTTCCTGGGCACCGCCCTGGACGAGATGTTCGCGCAGGCCGGCATCGACCCGCTGGAGGGGCTGTTGCGCCTGTGCGACCACGCCCCCTCGCGCGCGGTGCTGGAGGGGGTCCGCGACCTGTCGGGCTGGACCGGCCGCGACGCGGGGCAGGGGCGCGGGCGGGGGGTGGCGTTCTGCCTGTCCTTCGGCGTGCCCTGTGCCCAGGTGGTCGAGGTTCAGGACACACCGCAGGGCATCCGCCTGACCCAGGCCTTTGCCGTGGCCGATGTGGGCATCGTGCTGGACCCGGTGAATGCCGATGCGCAACTGTCGGGCGGCATGCTGTTCGGGCTGGGCCATGCGATGAACTGCGAACTGACCTATCGCGACCACCGCCCCGATCAGACCAATTTCCATGCCTACGAGGGGTTGCGCATGCACCAGGCCCCCGCCGTTCAGGTCCGCCTGCTGGAGAACGGCCCCTTGCGGGGCTTGGGCGAACCCGGCGTTCCGCCCGCCGCTGCGGCCTTGGGCAATGCGATCTTCGCCGCGACGGGCCTGCGCCTGCGCGACCTGCCCTTTGCCCGGGGGGTGCGGTTCGCATGATGCGTCTGCTGGCCCTGCTGCTGATGACCGGACCGGCCTGGGCCGAGGGTGTCATGCCCTCGATCGTCGCTCCGCCTGCGGCGGGATCGGTCAGCACCGCCGACGGTCTGGCGGCATGGGACCGTGTGCGGCAGGTCGTGTCGCATCCGCGCTGCGCCAACTGCCATGTCGGGCCCGATCACCTGCCCATGTGGTCCGGTCCCGAATATCCCGAACCCCGCCCGCACGGCATGCATGTCAGCGGCGGCGACAGCCGCATGGGGGTCGAGACGCTGCCCTGCGCCACTTGCCACATCACCGCATCGACGCTGGAATTGGATCCGCATCAGGCACCGAACGCGATGATCCCTTGGCAACTGCCCCCGGTCCAGATGGCATGGTTCGGCCTGGACGGTCCCGCCCTGTGCCGCCAGCTGCGCGACCCGCAGCGGAACGGCGGGCGCGACTGGGTCAAGCTGGCCGAACACCTGCGCGACGATGCCAGTCACGGCGGCTTCGTGGCCTGGGGTTTCGCGCCCGGCGGTGGCCGCGAACCCGCGCCCTTCGGCCTGCAGGCGCATATCGACGACGTGCTGAAATGGGGGGCAGCCGGACAACCCTGTCCGGAATGACCATCCTGGTCGCTTTTTCGGCATCCAAATCGGGCCGACTGCGTTAGGCTGCCAGCACCGATTGCCGAAAGCCTGCGCCATGTCGATTTCCGCCCCCATCACCGCCACCGCCGACTGTCCCGTCAAGGCATTGCTGCGCCGTCCCGGCGGGTCGCTGGCCATGCTGACCGATGCCAAGGGTGGCTTTCCCCGCCGCCCCGGCGCGATGATGGCGCTGTGGCCCGATGGCGGTCGCGTGGGCCGTCTGGGCGCGGGATGCATCGATGCGGACATCGCGGCGCATCTGGACGCGCCCGGCCCGGTGACGCGGCTGACCTATGGCGTGGGCGGCCCCGTCGATCTGCCGCTGCCCTGCGGCGGCACGGTGCAGATCGCGCTGATCCATAAGCCCGACCCCGACTGGCTGGGCGCCATCTGGGACGACCGCATCCGCCGGCGGACCGGCAGATGGTGCGTGAACCTGCGCACCGGTGCGCCCTGCCGCGCGGGCGATCCCGACCCTGATGACTTTTCCCTGGTCCTGCCGCCGCCTCCCGCGTTCCAGATCCACGGAGAGGGGGACGAGGCGCAGGCCCTGAGCACCCTGGTCGCGGCGATGGACATGCCCGTGATGGGACAGGACGCGACGCCGGATGCGCATACCGCCGTGGTGACGCTGTTTCACGACCACGACCGCGAACTGCCCGCGCTGGCCCGCGCACTGCGGTCAGAGGCGTTCTACATCGGCGCGCTGGGGTCACGGCGGGCGCAGGCGGCACGGCTGGCGGCACTGACCGAACAGGGGTTCGACCTGGTGACGCTGGACCGGATCACCGGGCCCATCGGCGTCGTCAGCCCGGCCCGCGATCCGCGCCTGATCGTGGCCTCGGCCCTGACCCAGATCCTGGCCGCCTACGAGGTGCTGACAGCGTGACCTGCACCGGCCTGCTTCTGGCGGCTGGCGCCTCGCGCCGTTTCGGTCTGTCGGACAAGCTGCTGGCGACGGTCGCGGGGATGCCGCTTGTGGCGCATGCCGCGCAGGCGATGCGGGCCACTCCCTTGGACGACCGCATCGCCGTCATCGCCAATCCCGCACTGGCATCGTTGCTGGATGGCTTCCGCATCGTCCTGATCGCGCAGGGTCAGCAGTCCGACAGCCTGCGCGCGGGCCTGTCCGCGGCCGGCACTCCTGACCGCCTGCTGATCGCGCTGGGCGACATGCCCGACGTCACCGCGGCGCATCTGACGCAGATCGTCAGCCTGGCCGCGGATGGTCTGCCGTCCTGCAGCCATGACGGCATCGCGCCCCTGCCCCCCGCCTGCTTTCCGCGCGACTGGCTGCCCCGGCTGGCACAGCTGACCGGGGATCAGGGCGCGGGTCGGCTGCTGCGCGATCTGGCGCCGTCCAGACAGGTTCCCGCGCCGGGCCTTTTGCGCGACATCGACCTGCCCGAACAGATCAGCCCTCCGCCACCGACGCGGCCGCACGACGCCACAGGGGGGTGCGGGGGGATGTGAAATCCCCCCGCCGTCGCGGGACGCAATTCAGCCCAACACCTCGGCGACCGCCTCGGTCGTGACGGCGACGATCCGGTCGGCCTCCTCGCGCGTCAGGCACAGGGGCGGGGCAAAGCCCAAGATGTCGCCCTGCGGCATCGCCCGCGCGATCACGCCGCGCTTCAGCATCGCCGCCACGACCTTGGCGCCCGTGCCCTCGGACGCGTCGAAAAAGCGCCGGGCATCGCGGTCCGCGACCAGTTCCACCGCGCACAGCATCCCCTCGCCGCGCACCTCTCCGACATGGGGGTGATCGCCCAGGGCCGCCTGCATCCGGTCGTTCAGATAGGCGCCGACGGTGCCCGCATTCCCGACCAGCCCCAGGCTGTCGATCAGCTTCAGGTTCGCCACCCCGGCCGCCGCGCCGATGGGATGGGCGGAATAGGTCCAGCCATGCCCCATCACGCCGTTCTCGTCCGTGCCGCGCGCCAGCACGTCCCAGACGCGCTGGCCCACGATGCTGGCCGACAGGGGCGCATAGGCGCTGGTCAGGCCCTTGGCGCTGGTGATCAGGTCGGGGCGCATGCCGTAATGGTCCGACCCGAACATCGTTCCCAACCGGCCAAAGCCCGTCACCACCTCATCCGCGATCAGCAGGATGTCGTGGCGGTCCAGAACCTCTTGGATGGCGGGCCAATAACCCGCGGGCGGCGGCACGATGCCCCCCGTGCCCAGCACCGGCTCTCCGATGAAGGCCGCGATGGTGTCGGCGCCGTGTTCCGCGATCAGCGCCTCCAGTTGCGCCACGCAATGGCCGACGAAGTCCGATTCCGACATGGCCGCATCGGGGCGGCGGAAATAGTACGGCGCCTCGGTATGGATCACCTGGTCCAGCGGCAGGTCGAACTTGGCGTGAAACAGCTGCAACCCTGTCAGCGATCCGGTCATCAGGCCCGACCCGTGATAGCCGCGCCACCGGCTGATGATCTTCTTCTTCTTCGGGCGGCCCAGGATGTTGTTGTAGTACCAGACCAGCTTGATGTTCGTCTCGTTCGCATCCGACCCCGACAGGCCGAAATAGACCCGCGCCATGCCCTGCGGCGCGCGGTCCATGACCATCTGCGCCAAGGTGATCGCGGCCTCGGACCCGTGGCCGGCATAGGCGTGGTAATAGGCCAGCTGATGCGCCTGATCGGCGATGGCCTGCGCGATTTCGGGGCGGCCATAGCCCACGTTCACGCAATAGAGGCCCGCAAAGGCGTCCAGCAGGCGGTTGCCGTCGCGGTCGGTGATGTAACAGCCCTCACCCCCGGTGACGATGCGCTGCGGCGCCTCGCCCCGCGCGAATTGCCCCAGATGGGTCGAGGGGTGGAAAAAGCTCTCGCGGTCCCAACGGGCCAGTTCGTCATTCGTCAGCATCATCGCTCCTGTTCCTGCTGGGGGCAGGATAGGGCGGTGGGGCCCGAAGATTCCTCTGATCCGATGGGTCCTGTCCGAGGAAATCCCTGAACTTCAGCCCTCAAGCCGATTATGTTCCAGCATGGCGCCCAGGGCGGGCTGATCCTTGACCGGCTTGGTCACGATATAGCTGAAATAGCGCCTGACACCCGCGCCGCTGTCCAGCAGCCCGTCCATGACCCCCTGGAACGCCGCCACGTCGGGGGCGATCACCGACATCAGGTAATCGAACCCCCCGCCGATCGCCCAGCAGCCGGTGACGGCGTCCATGCGCGCGATCACCGCCTCGAACCGCTGAAAGCTTTCGCTGCGGTGCTGGTCCAGCTCGACCGTGACGAAGACCTGCACATGCGGCCCCAGGACGGCAAGGTCGATCTGGGCGCGGTATCCCCGGATCAGGCCCGCCTGTTCCAGCCGCCGCATCCGGTCCCAGCAGGGGGTGGGCGACAGGTTCACGCGGGCGGCCAGTTCGGTCTTGGTGATGCGTCCCTCGCGCGACAGCACCGCCAGGATGGCGATGTCGCGGTCGTCCAGGCGCAGGCTGCGGGGCGGGATCATGGCGCGCATGTTCCCCCGCGCGGCCCGCTTGTCAATCCGCGCGCGGCGGGCGATCCTGCACCCCATGTCCCACTGGCCCCTGAGACGCACCGACATCACCCGCCCCGCCTATCGCAGCCTGGCCCAGGGCATCGCCGCGGCGATCGACGCGGGCAGCCTGCCGCCCGGCACGCGCCTGCCGCCGCATCGCGACCTGGCCTGGCAGCTGGGCGTCAGCGTCCAGACCGTCAGCCGCGCGTACGAGGAGCTGATCCGCGCCGACCTGATCTCGGGAGAGGTCGGGCGCGGGAGCTTCGTGCGGTCCGGCCCGCGCGAGACGATCGAGGTGCCGTGGTTCCGCGCGCCCACTGACCGCCCCCCGATCGACCTGTCGATGATGACCCCCGTGGCGCTGCCCCAGATCCGCACGGCCTGGAGCGAGACGCTGCTGCGCCTGTCGGACCGTCTGCCCGATCCGGCGATGCTGTCCTTCCGCCCGCGCCAGACGATGTCGCTGTATGGCGGCATGGCCGCGGCGTGGCTGGCGCGCTGCGGGATGGTGGTCCCGGCGCAGCGGATCCTGATCACCAACGGGACCACGCCTGCGATGTTCGTCGCGCTGCAATGCGTGGCGTTGCCGGGTGACATCATCGCGACCGAATCCGCCACCTGCCACACGCTGCGGCCCGCGGCCCAGCATCTGCACTTGCGCCTGCAGGGCATCCCCGATGACGAACACGGCATGGACCCCGACGCGCTGATCCGGGCCGCGCGGGCGGCGGGCGGGCGGATGAAGGCGGTGTTCCTGCTGCCCTCGGGCGGGGGGCCGCGGGCGCGGGTGATGGACCGAGACCGGCGCGAGACCCTGGCCCGCGCCGCGACCCAAGCCGGGCTGATGATCCTGGAAAGCGACCCCACGGGGCCGATGCCGCCGCGCCGCCCGCCCGCCCTGTCGGGATTCGCGCCGGAGCGCAGCTTCTATTTCACGGGCCTGTCGAAATGCCTGTCGCCGGGGCTGCGCCTGGGTTTTCTGGCGATGCCCGAAAAAATGGCAGAGGCCGCGCTGAACCGGCACCTGTCGATGGCCTGGATGGCCACGCCCCTGATGGCCGAGATCGCGCATGACTGGATCACCGGCGGCACGGCCGACGCGCTGCTGGCGGCGCAGCGCAGCGAACTGGCCGCAAGGAACCGGCTGGCGGTGCGCGTCCTGGGCCAGCGTGCGCAGGGGTTCCTGCACGGTTTGCACCGCTGGATGCCGCTGGACCCCGGCACCGACGAAGGCGCGGCCCTGGCCACCGCGCTGTCCCACCAGGTCGCGCTGGCGCCCGGCGCGGGCTTTGCGATCCTGCCCCAGGGGCCGGCGCTGCGCGTGTCGCTGGGCGGGGCCACGACGCGCGATCTTGAACAGGCGCTGCGCATCGTCTCGGCAGTTCTTCCGGGCTGAGGGCAGGACAATCGAGCGACCTGTTTGACTCTCGCGGTCAGAATTGTCATGATTTAATACATCAATTGACTTGGATTCCGCTTGTCCCGAACCATCGGGTCCAATCGGAACGGTCCGAAAGGTCCGAATCCTGCCGCAGAAGGGCCCGTGCGATCCGCGCGCAGGGCCCGCCCCAACAGGAGGTATCATGACCATCACCACCCGCCCCGCATTCCGCCTTGCCACCGCCAGCCTGACCGCCCTGATCCTGGGATCGGGGGCCGCCATGGCCGACACCTGGCGCTATGCCTTCGAGGAGGCGCTGGACGAGGTCCAGGGCGTCTATGCCCAGAAGTTCAAGGAGGAGGTCGAGGCCAATTCCGACCATGAGGTCCAGCTGTTCCCCTTTGGCACGCTGGGCGAATCCGACAACATCATGGAACAGACCCAGTCGGGCATTCTGCAGTTCGTGAACCAGTCGCCCGGCTTCACCGGATCGCTGATCCCCGAGGCGCAGGTGTTCTTCGTGCCCTATCTGCTGCCCGAGGATGACGACCAGCTGTTCGCCTTCTTCCGCAATTCCGAGGCGATCAACACGATCTTCCCCGAGCTGTACGCCCAGCAGGGACTGGAGCTGCTGAGCATGTACCCCGAGGGCGAGGTGATGGTCACCTCGAACCGGCCCATCGCGGCGCCGGCCGATTTCGACGACGTCAAGGTGCGGGTGATGACCAACCCGCTGCTGGTCAGCAGCTATCAGGCCTTCGGCGCCACGCCGACGCCGCTGCCCTGGGGCGAGGTCTATGGCGGCCTGCAGACCGGCATCGTCGATGCGCAGGAGAACCCGGCCTTCTTCATCGAATCCACCCGCATGTACGAGGTCCAGGACCACATCACCCGGCTGGGCCACAACAACTTCACCACCGCGCTGATGGCCAACCAGGAGTTCTTCGAGGGCCTGTCCCCCGAGGACCAGCAGGTGGTCCGCGACGCGGCCAAGACGGCGTTCGACCACATCATCGAATATCAGCAGGGCCTGACCGAGGCGTCGCTGGAGAAGATCACCGCCGACCGCCCCGAGGTCACCGTGACCACCCTGACCGAGGAGCAGCGCGCGCCCTTCCGCGACACCGCCGCCCAGGTCGAAGAGACCTTCCTGGAGATCGGCGGTCCCCGCGCACAGGAGGTCCTGGACCAGATGAAGGCGGACCTGTCCGCCGCGGCCCAGGGCTGATCCCGGTGCCCCGTCCCGTCCTGTGGGGCGGGGCGCCTAAGCGAACGATGATGGACAGGTGGCCATGACGCCAGAGACCAAAGGTGACCGGCCCCCAGGCCCGGCGGACGACCCGGACATCCTTGCCGCGGCCGAGGCGACGCAGGCGCAGGACGACATCGACGATGCGCTGTACGAATCCGGTCTGCCCGGCGTCCTGGGCGTGGCCGACCGCGCCATCGCCCGGCTGGAGGCCGTGGCCCTGGCGATCGGCGTGCTGGCGATGGCGTTCAACACCGTCGCCAATGTCGTCGGCCGCTTCGTCTTTGGCCGCTCGCTCTATTTCGCCGAGGAGGTCAACCAGGCGCTGATCGTCCTGGTGACCTTCGCGGGCATGTCCTATGCCGCGCGGCACGGGCGCCACATCCGCATGTCGGCCATCACCGACGCGCTGCCGCCCAGGGCGCGCAAGGCGATGCTGGTGGCGATATCGGCGCTGACGGCGGTGCTGCTGCTGGTGCTGGCGTGGTTCGCGCTGTCCTATGTCATGAGCCAGGCGGGCCGGGGCAGGGTTCTGCCCGCGCTGCGCATCCCGCAATGGTGGATCATCGTCTGGGTTCCCGCCGGCTTCTTCCTGACCGGCCTGCAATACGCGCTGACCGCGCTGAAGAACCTCAGGGACCCCGACATCTGGCTGTCGACCGCCGTGCGGGACGGGTACGACCTGCCGCAGAAGGACGCCGACGCATGACCACCGCCATCCTTGGCACGATGATCGTGCTGCTGCTGCTGGGCTTTCCGATGATGGTCCCGCTGATTGTCGCGTCGGTCGTGGGCTTCGTCGCGATATTCGGCGGCATCGGCCACCTGGAGACGCTGGTCCAGCAGGTCATCGCGGGCATCCAGCCCGCCAGCCTGATCGCGGTGCCGATGTTCATCTTCGCGGCCGAAATCATGACCCGCGGCCAGTCCGCGGGCCGCCTGATCGACGTGGTCATGGCCTTTCTGGGCCACGTCAAGGGCGGGCTGGCCATCTCGACCGCGGGGGCCTGCACCATGTTCGGCGCGGTGTCTGGGTCGACGCAGGCCACGGTCGTTGCGGTGGGCGGCCCGATGCGGCCGCGTCTGCTGAAGGCGGGCTACAGCGATTCCTTTACGCTGGCGCTGATCGTGAACGCATCCGACATCGCCTTCCTGATCCCGCCGTCGATCGGCATGATCATCTATGGCGTGGTGTCGGGCACGTCGATTGCGGAACTGTTCCTGGCGGGGATCGGGCCGGGGTTGCTGATCCTGGTGATGTTCTCGATCTACTCCTATGTCTATGCGGTGCGCCACGACGTGCCGACGGAACCGCGCATGCCCTGGCCCGACCGGCTGCGCGCCGTGCGCCGGGCCATCTGGCCGATGGGCTTTCCGGTGCTGATCATCGGCGGCATCTATGGCGGGGTCTTCTCTCCGACCGAGGCCGCGGCCGCCTGCGTCCTTTATGCCCTGGTGCTGGAGATGCTGGTCTTTCGACAGGTGTCGCCCCGCCAGCTGTTCGCGACCGCCAAATCGACCGGGCTGATCACCGCGGTGGTGTTCATCCTGGTCGGCGCCGGCGCGGCCTTCAGCTATGTCATCAGCTTCGCCCAGATCCCGCAGGAGATCCTGGCCGGCATCGGCATCGACGGCATGGGCCCCTATGGCGTGCTGTTCACCATCTCCATCGCGTTCTTCATCGGCTGCATGTTCGTGGACCCGATCGTGGTGATCCTGGTGCTGGTGCCGATCTTTGCGCCGGTGGTGCAGGCGACGGGGCTGGACCCGGTGCTGGTCGGCACGATCATCACCCTGCAGGTCGCCATCGGCAGCGCCACGCCGCCCTTCGGCTGCGACATCTTCACGGCCATCGCGGTGTTCCGCCGGCCCTATTGGGAGGTCATCCGCGGCACGCCGCCCTTCGTGATCATGCTGCTGACGGTTTCGGTCCTGCTGATCTTTTTCCCGCAGATCGCGTTGTTCCTGCGCGACCTGTCCATCGACGGGTAAGGGGAGCCGCATGCAGGACAATCTGAACCGGTTCGGGCTGGTGGCCCTGGCCACCGACCTGACGATCGAGGGTGACGCGGCCAGCCTGATGCCGCCCGGAACCCGGCTGCACGTCACGCGCATCGCCTTCGACAACCCCACGTCCGAGGACAACCTGCGCGCCACCGGCCCGCGCCTGCGTGACGCGGTGGACCTGCTGGTGCCGGGCGTGGCGCTGTCGGGCATCGGCTTCGGCTGCACCTCCGCCGCGGCGGTGCTGGGCGACACGATGGATGCGCTGGCCGGGGGTCGCGCGCCGGTGACCACGCCCGCGGGCGCGGCGCTGCGGGCGTTCGCGGCGCTGGGCGTGGCGCGGGTCGCGCTGATGACGCCCTATCTGGCGGCGACGACCGACCTGGTCGGCGATCATTTCGCGTCCAATGGCATCGATGTCGTCCGCCGGTCGTCGATGGGTCATGCCGACGACCGCGACATGGCCATGCTGAACCCGACCGAGATCACCGAGATGGCGCTGGCCAGCGACCATCCCGACGCGCAGGCGCTGTTCATGTCCTGCACCGCGCTGCCCGCGCTGGACCTGATCGACACGCTGGAGGGGCTGCTGGGCAAACCGGTGGTCACCTCGAACCAGGCGCTGTTCTGGGCGATGCTGGACCGCGCGCGCATCCCGGGTCGCGGGCCGGGCGTGCTGTTCCGCACCCGCAGCTGGTAATTCACCCCCCGACGCAAGGTCCGTCCCATGCCTGAACTGCAACGCACGCCCGAACGTTTCGCGACCGAGGAATACGAGGCCCGGCTGGCCGGCACCCGCGCCCGCATGGCGCGCCAGGGCCTGGACGCGCTGATCGTCAGCGACCCGTCCAACATGGCCTGGCTGACCGGCTATGACGGCTGGTCGTTCTATGTGCATCAATGCGTGATCGTCGGGCCGTCGGGCCCGCCCGTCTGGTTCGGGCGCGGGCAGGACGCGCAGGGCGCGCTGCGTACCGTCTGGATGCCCGAGGACGCGATCATCGGCTATCCCGACCATTACGTCCAATCGACCGAGCGTCACCCGATGGAATACCTGGCCGCCCGTCTGACCGATCTGGGCTGGAACCGGGGCACCATCGGGGTCGAGATGGACAACTACTGGTATTCGGCCAAGGCCCATGCCTGCCTGGCAACGGGCCTGCCCGATGCGCGGTTGACGGATGCCGCGTCGCTGGTCAACTGGCAGCGCGCCGTCAAGACGGAGAAGGAACTGGAATACATGCGCAAGTCCGCGCGCATCGTCGAGCGCATGCACCGCCGCATCGCCGACAAGGTCGAGGTCGGCATGCGCAAATGCGACCTGGTGGCCGAGATCTATGATGCGGGCCTGCGCTATGACGAATGGTCGGGGCATGGCGGCGATTATCCGGCCATCGTGCCGCTGCTGCCGTCGGGGCCGGATGCGGGCGCGCCGCACCTGACCTGGGACGACCAGCCGATGAAGCCCGAGGAGGGCACCTTCTTCGAAATCGCCGGCTGCTATCAGCGATACCACGTGCCGCTGTCGCGCACGATCTTTCTGGGCACGCCCCCCGACGCCATGCTGGAGGCCGAGAAGGCCGTCCTGGAGGGCATGGACGAGGGGCTGGAGGCCGCCCGCGCCGGCAACACCTGCGAGGATGTCGCCAACGCCTTCTTCCGGGTGCTGGACCGCCACGGCATCGTCAAGGACAACCGCACCGGATACCCGATCGGCCTGTCCTATCCGCCCGACTGGGGCGAACGCACCATGTCGCTGCGCCGGGGCGACAAGACCGTGCTGAAGCCGGGCATGACGTTTCATTTCATGACCGGGCTGTGGATGGACGACTGGGGGTACGAGACGACGGAATCGATCATCATCACCGATGGCGCGCCCGACCTGTTCTGCACCCTGCCGCGCCGGATGCTGGTGAAGGGATGACCGCGATCACGCCCACCATCCCGCTGGACGCGCCGGGCAAGCATCACGGCTTTCTGCGCCTGCCCTACAGCCGCAACGACAGCGCCTGGGGCAGCGTGATGATCCCGCTGACGGTGATCCGCGGCGGCGACGGGCCCACCGCACTGCTGACCGGGGGCAATCACGGCGACGAATACGAAGGCCCCCTGGCGCTGCAGCAGCTGGCATGGGAGCTGGAGCCCGCGCAGGTGATGGGCCGCGTGATCATCCTGCCCGCGATGAACGCGCCCGCGGTCGCGGCAGGCACGCGGGTCAGCCCCATCGACGGGGTGAACATGAACCGCGCCTTTCCGGGGCGCCCCGACGGTTCGGTCACGCAGAAGATCGCGGATTACCTGGCGACGGTCCTGGTGCCCGCCGCCGACCTGGTGCTGGATTACCATTCGGGGGGCAAGACGCTGGACTTCCTGCCCTATGCCGCGGCGCATTACCTGGACGACGCGGATCAGCAGGCGGCCTGCGTGGCCGCGATGCGGGCCTTTGGCGCACCCTGGTCGATGATGATGCGGGAAATCGACGCGGTGGGCATGTTTGACACGACCGTGGAACAGCAGGGCAAGGTCTTCGTCACCACGGAACTGGGCGGCGGCGGCACGGCCACTGCGGCGACCGTGTCCATCGCGCTGCGCGGGGCGCGCAACGTGCTGCGCCATGCGGGCATCCTGTCCGGCCCGGTCGAGGGGGTGGACGACAGTCGCATGCTGGACATGCCCGACGATGCCTGCTTCCACTTCGCGCCCCAGGGCGGGCTGCTGCACCCCCTGGTCGATCTGGGTCAGGACGTGGCCGAGGGGCAGCCGCTGGCCTGCATCTGGCCCGTGGACCGCACCGGCATCGCGCCCGTGACGGTCTGCGCGAACCGCCCCGGCCTGCTGGCTGCGCGGCACTTTCCGGGGCTGGTGCAGACCGGCGACTGCCTGGCGGTGGTGGCCGTCCCCGCACCCTAGCGCGCGATCGCGTCGATCAGGTCGGCCAGACCTTGCGGGTGGGATTGGAAGGGCGAATGCCCCCAGGGCCGGTGGTGCAGGTGATCGACCGGCGCGCGGTCCAGCATCGCGCACTGCGCGGCAGGCAGGATGGCGCGGTCCCGGTCGCACAGGACATAGTGGCGGGTGGTCTGCTTGCGCGGACTCGGCAGCGTGTCGCGCAGCGGGCCGACCGGCTGGGGCCGCAGGCGGGACAGATCGGCGTCGGCGCAATCGTCATACAGCATCGCCCGCGCGGCGTGTGGCGACAGAACCAGCCGCACCAGGTCGTCGCGCGGCCAGTTCCTGGGCGGCGCGGGGATCAGCCGGTCCAGCGACGCCACGCTGTCGCCCGGCAGCGGTAGATAGGAACACAGGTGGATCAGCACCCGCGGGGCCGGGTCCATCGCCTCGGCCAGCATGCCGCCCAGGGAATGACCCACGACCACGGGCGCCCAGGGCAGGGCCGCGGCGCAGGCGGCCAAGGTGTCGCCCGCGACATCGGGACAGGCCACGCGCCAGCCTTGCGCCCGCAGCAGGGCCGCGGTCCGGTCCCAGCACCAGCCGCCGTGCCATGCCCCGTGGATCAGCAGGATATCGGTCATGCGCCGACCCTGACCCGCGTCGGCCCGCGCGGCAAGTCCTTGACCGCGCCCGCCCGGACGCGCCTGATGGGGGCCAAAGGGGGACCGCGCATGATCGACAAGCTGGAGATGTTCCTGGCCGTGGCCAAGGAGGGCCATTTTGGCCGCGCCGCCGCGACCATCGGCGTGACCCAGCCCACCCTGTCCGCCGGGATCAAGCAGCTGGAGGAGAGCCTGGGCGTCCTGCTGATCTTTCGCGGATCGCGCTATGGCGGGCTGACACCCGAGGGGCAGCAGGCCCTGGTCTGGGCACGGCGCATCGTGGGCGATACCCGCCAGCTGCGCGACGAGATGCGGGCCGTCCGCCACGGCCTGTCGGGTCGGCTGCGCATCGCGGTCATCCCCACCGCGCTGACCTGGGCCGCACGTATCAGCGCCCGGTTCGGGGCGGCGCATCCGAACGTGGGCTTCACCATCCTGTCGCGCACCTCGGCCGAGATCCTGCAGATGATCGACGACCTGGAGGTGGATGCCGGCATCTCGTATCTGGACAACGAACCGCTGGGCCGGGTCAGCAGCGTGCCGCTGTACGACGAACGCTATCTGCTGGTCGCGCATCAGGATCACCCGCTGGCGGCGCAGGCGCAGGTCGCGTGGTCTGATCTGGACGGGCAGCGGCTGTGTCTTCTGTCCCAGGACATGCAGAACCGCCGTATCATCAACCGCACCCTGACTGCCGCAGGCGTGGTGCCGCAGGCCACGGTGGAATCGAATTCGACCGTGGTTCTGGTGTCGCATGTGATGGCGGGTGGCTGGCTGACCATCCTGCCCGAGGATATCGCCGGTTTCCTGGCGCAGGGCAAACCCTTGCGCCTGATCGCGCTGGAAGGGTCGGCACCGGGCCACGCCGTGGGCCTGATCGCCCCCTGGCGGGAGCCGCACACCCCGGTTCTGGAGGCGCTGCTGAGCGAGGCCCGGCGCATGGTTTGATAGAAATCCTCTATCGTTCAACGGAACTGCGATATTGATTTCAGATGATCCCCGCTGTCTTCTGGGGAACGGATATCTGAAAGGCCAGCCATGCTGAACGACGCGCCAGCCCCGACCGCGGATGAGATCCGCGATGTCGTCACCCCCCTGACCGCGCTGGAGGGGCCGCTGTTGCCGATGCTGCATGCGATCCAGGCGGAATGGGGGCACGTGCCGCAGGCCGCCGTGCCGGTGCTGGCCGACGTGCTGAACCTGGGCCGGGCCGAGGTGCATGGCGTCATCAGCTTCTATCACGATTTCCGCGACCATCCCGCCGGGCGTCACATCCTGAAGATCTGCCGCGCCGAGGCCTGCCAGTCGATGGGCGGCGCCGCGATGGCCGCGGGCGTTCTGGACCGGCTGGGCGTGGACTGGCACGGGACCACCGCCGACGGGGCCGTGACGGTCGAGCCGGTCTATTGCCTGGGCCTGTGCGCCTGCGGTCCGGCCGCGATGCTGGACGGGCAGCTGATGGGGCGGGTCGACGGCGACCGGCTGGTCACCGCGCTGGAGGCGGCACGATGAGGATCTTTGTTCCCCTGGACAGCGCCGCCAAGGCGCTGGGTGCCGATGCCGTGGCCGACGCCCTGACGCAGCAGATCGCCGCGCGGGGTCTGGATGCCCAGGTCGTGCGCAACGGGTCGCGCGGCATGGTCTGGCTGGAGCCCCTGGTCGAGATCGAGGCCGACGGCCGGCGTCTGGCCTATGGCCCGGTGACGCCCGCCGATGTGGGCGCGCTGCTGGATGGCACGTTGCCCTGCCTTGGCCGGGTCGAGGACATTCCCTTCTTCGCGCGCCAGACGCGGCTGACATTCGCGCGCTGCGGGCTGATCGACCCGCTGGACCTGGACGAATACGAACGCCATGGCGGTCTGGCGGGGCTGCGCCGCGCGATCGGCATGGACGGCGCGGCCATCGTGGCCGAGGTCACGGCCAGCGGGCTGCGCGGGCGCGGCGGCGCGGGCTTTCCGACCGGTATCAAGTGGAAGACCGTGGCCGATGCGGTCGCCGATCAGAAATACATCGTCTGCAATGCCGACGAGGGCGACAGCGGCACCTTTGCCGACCGGATGATCATGGAGGGCGATCCCTTCACCCTGATCGAGGGGATGGCAATTGCCGCCCTGGGGGTCGGGGCGACGCGCGGCTATGTCTACATGCGGTCGGAATACCCCGTGGCGATCGACGTGCTGGAACGTGCGGTCGTCATCGCCCGCCAGCGCGGCATGCTGGGTGCGGATGTGCTGGGCTCGGGGCGGGCCTTCGACATGCAGGTGCGGGTCGGCGCCGGCGCCTATGTCTGCGGAGAGGAGACCAGCCTGCTGAACAGCCTGGAGGGCAAGCGCGGAACGGTGCGCGCCAAGCCCCCGCTGCCCGCGCTGGAGGGGTTCCTGGGCAAGCCCACGGTCGTCAACAACGTCATCAGCCTGGCCACCGTCCCGGTGATCTTCGAACGGGGCGCGCAGGCCTATGCCGATTTCGGGCTGGGGCGGTCGCGGGGCACCGTGACCCTGCAGATCGCCGGCAACGTCGCGCGCGGCGGCCTGTTCGAGACCGCCTTCGGGATGTCTCTGGGTGAGGTCGTCAACGACATCGGCGGCGGCACCGCGACCGGGCGTCCGGTCAAGGCCGTGCAGGTCGGCGGGCCGCTGGGCGCCTATATGCCCGTCAGCAAGTTCGACACGCCGATGGGGTACGAGGATTTCGATGCGGCGGGCGGGCTGATCGGCCATGCCGGTCTGGTCGTGTTCGACGACAGCGCCGACATGCTGCAGATGGCGCGTTTCGCGATGGAGTTCTGCGCCGTCGAATCCTGCGGCAAGTGCACGCCCTGCCGGATCGGCGCCGTGCGCGGGGTCGAGACGATCGACCGCATCGCCGCGGGCGATCCGGGTGCCGCCGCCCTGCTGACCGATCTGTGCGAGACGATGAAGGACGGGTCGCTGTGCGCCCTGGGCGGCTTCACGCCCTATCCGGTCATGTCCGCGCTGACGCAATTTCCCGACGATTTCCCCACCCATAAGGAGGCCGCGGAATGAAAGACTTCATCATCCCGGAATTCGCGCCCGGCGACGACCGCGACATGGGCACCCCTGCGCGCAGCGGCGCCCCGGTCGCCCTGACAATCGACGGCATTGCGGTGATCGTGCCCGAGGGAACGTCGGTGATGCGCGCCGCCATGATGGCCGACGTGCAGATCCCCAAGCTGTGCGCCAGCGACAACATGGAGGCTTTCGGGTCGTGTCGCCTGTGCGTGGTCGAGATCGAGGGGCGGCGCGGCACGCCCGCATCCTGCACGACCCCCGTGGCCGAGGGGATGGTGGTCCACACGCAGTCGGCCAAGATCCGCAAGCTGCGCAAGGGCGTGATGGAGCTGTATATCAGCGACCACCCGCTGGATTGCCTGACCTGTTCGGCCAATGGCGATTGCGAGTTGCAGGACACGGCCGGGCAGGTGGGCCTGCGCGACGTCCGCTATGCGCCGGGCGACAACCATTTCGATCCGTCGGGAACGGGCGCGCGGTCGCAGGCCGAGGCCCGGCTGCGCGGGGGGCATGACAACCCGCAGTTCATTCCCAAGGACAACTCCAACCCCTATTTCACCTATGATCCCAGCAAGTGCATCGTCTGTTCGCGCTGCGTGCGGGCCTGCGATGAGGTGCAGGGGACGTTCGCCCTGACCATCGAGGGCCGGGGCTTTGACAGCCGCGTCAGCGCCGGGACCAGCGCCGACGATTTCTTCTCCAGCGATTGCGTCAGCTGCGGTGCCTGCGTGCAGGCCTGCCCGACCGCGACCCTGCAGGAGAAGTCGGTGGCCGAACTGGGCACGCCCACGCGCTCGGTCATCACCACCTGCGCCTATTGCGGCGTCGGCTGCAGCTTCAAGGCCGAGATGAACGGCGACCAGCTGGTGCGAATGGTGCCCTACAAACACGGCAAGGCGAACCGCGGGCACAGCTGCGTCAAGGGGCGGTTCGCCTATGGCTATGCCGCTCACCAGGATCGCATCCTGAAGCCGATGATCCGCGAGCGGATCGAGGACCCGTGGCGCGAGGTCGCCTGGGACGAGGCGCTGGCCTTTGCCGCCGACCGGATGCGCGGGATCCAGGAACGGCATGGGCGGCGGTCGGTGGGGGTCATCACCTCCAGCCGCTGCACGAACGAGGAGACCTATCTGGTCCAGAAGCTGACCCGTGCTGTGTTCCTGAACAACAACACCGACACCTGCGCGCGGGTGTGCCATTCGCCCACGGGATACGGGTTGGGCAAGACCTTCGGCACCTCGGCCGGGACGCAGGATTTCGACAGCGTGGAACAGACCGACGTGGTGCTGATCATCGGGGCCAACCCGACGGACGGCCACCCGGTCTTTGCCAGCCGCCTGAAGAAGCGCCTGCGCCAGGGGGCCAAGCTGATCGTCGTCGATCCGCGCCGCACCGACATCGTGCGTTCCGCGCATGTCGAGGCATCCCATCACCTGCCGCTGCGCCCCGGCACCAACGTCGCCGTCATCAGCGCCATGGCGCATGTGATCGTGACCGAGGGGCTGATGGACGAGGCCTATATCCGCGACCGCTGTGATTGGGACGAGTTCCAGCATTACGCCGAGTTCATCGCCGATCCCCGCCACGCCCCCGAGGCGACCGAAACGCTGACCGGCGTGCCCGCCGCAGAGCTGCGTGCCGCCGCGCGGCTGTTCGCGACGGGTGGGAACGGCGCGATCTATTACGGGCTGGGCGTGACCGAGCACAGCCAGGGGTCGACGACCGTGATGGCGATCGCGAACCTTGCGATGCTGACCGGCAATATCGGACGGCCCGGCGTGGGCGTGAACCCGCTGCGCGGTCAGAACAACGTGCAGGGCGCCTGCGACATGGGGTCGTTCCCGCACGAGCTGCCGGGATACCGTCACGTCAAGATGCCCGACGTGCGCGCGATCTTCGAGAACGCCTGGGGGGTCCAGATCGACCCCGAGCCGGGCCTGCGCATCCCGAACATGCTGGATGCCGCGGTCGAGGGGACCTTCAAGGGTCTCTACTGCCAGGGAGAGGACATCCTGCAATCCGATCCCGACACGCATCACGTGGCGGCGGGCCTTGCCGCGATGGAATGCGTGATCGTCCACGACCTGTTCCTGAACGAGACGGCGAATTACGCGCATGTCTTCCTGCCCGGGTCGTCCTTCCTGGAGAAGGACGGGACCTTCACCAATGCCGAACGCCGTATCAACCGCGTGCGCAAGGTCATGGCGCCCCGCAACGGTTATGAGGACTGGGAGATCACCCAGATGCTGGCCAACGCGATGGGGGCGGGGTGGCATTACACCCACCCGTCCCAGATCATGGACGAGATCGCCGCGACCACGCCCAGCTTTGCGGGCGTCAGCTATGAGCGGCTGGAGGAGCTGGGCTCGGTGCAGTGGCCCTGCAACGAGGCCGCGCCCACGGGCACGCCGCTGATGCATGTCGACGGGTTCCAGTCGGGGCGCGGGCATTTCGTGATCACCGAATACATCCCGACCGACGAACGCACCGGACCGCGGTTCCCGCTGCTGCTGACCACCGGGCGCATCCTGTCGCAATACAATGTGGGCGCTCAGACCCGGCGGACCGAGAACACCGCCTGGCACGGCCAGGACGTGCTGGAGATCCATCCGCATGACGCCGAGACCCGCGGCATCCGCGACGGCGACTGGGTCCGGCTGGCCAGCCGGGCGGGGGAAACCACGCTGATGGTGACGCTGACCGAACGGGTGTCGCCGGGGGTGGTCTATACGACCTTCCACCATCCGGCGACGCAAGCTAACGTGGTGACGACCGATTTTTCGGACTGGGCGACGAATTGCCCGGAATACAAGGTCACCGCGGTGCAGGTCAGCCCCTCGAACGGTCCGTCGGACTGGCAGGAACGCTATACTGCACAGGCCGAAAGGTCGCGGCGGATCCTGTCAGCCGCGGAGTGACGATGAACCTGCCCGACCCAACGACCCAAGCCCCCGCCACCCATGTCCGCGCGGCCAGCCGCGCGGATGTCACCCGGACCCTGCCGGAGGAGACGGCCGTGGCGATGGTCTATGGCGGATCGACCCAGGCCGTCATGATGGCCACGCCCGCGGATCTGGAGGATTTCGCGGTGGGCTTTTCCCTGACCGAGGGGATCGTGACGGACCCTGCCCAGATCGAGCGTCTGGAGGTTCTGGCCCATCCCCGCGGCGTCGAGGCGCAGATGTGGATCGCGGATGACCGCACTGACGCGCTGGCGGCGCGGCGCCGCTTCATGGCGGGGCCGGTGGGCTGCGGGCTGTGCGGGATCGACAGCCTTGAGGAGGCGGTGCGCGCGCTGCCCGACCTGTCGGGCGCTGGGCCGGTGCTGGATGCGAGCCAGATCGCGCGGGCGACTGACGATCTGCGCGGCTGGCAGCCATTGCATGACCGGACCCGCGCGGTCCATGCGGCGGGCTTCATGATCCCCGGACGGGGGATCGTGCTGGCGCGCGAGGATGTGGGCCGCCACAACGCCTTGGACAAGCTGATCGGCGCGATGGCGCGGCAGGGCATGGATGCGGGGCAGGGCGCCTTTGTGCTGACCAGCCGCGTGTCCGTCGAGATGGTGCAGAAATGCGCCTTGGCCGGGGGCGCGGTGCTGATCGCCGTGTCCGCCCCCACCGCCCATGCGCTGCGCCTGGCCCATGGCGCGGGCATCACCCTGGCGGCCTTTGCCCGCGGCGAGGGCTTTGATCTGTTTTCCCACCCCGAACGGCTGCGCGCCGAGGTGTCCGATGTCGCCTGACAAGATGGTCCTGATGGTCAACCAGATCGCCGGTTTCTTCGACACCCAGCCCGGCGGCGCAGCACCCGAAAAGATCGCCGCCCATCTGCGCGATTTCTGGGAGCCGCGGATGCGCGAACAGCTGGTCGCCTTTGTCGGCGGCGGCGGGCAGGGGCTGAAACCGTCGGCCGAGGCGGCGGCCCGGCTGCTGTAGATGCAACCCTGCGGCGGGGTCGGGTGTTCGGTGCCCAGCAGATGACAATCACGGCCGGGGACAGTCCAGCGATGCAGCACAAGACCGATGGGTTCGACCTGGCCAGTGCCAAGGTCTGTGTCGTGATGAACCGCGGATCGGGCAAGAAGAAGCATGTCGAGCTGCGCGAGATGCTGAACGAACGGCTCGCTCCGGCCTGCGGCAGCTTCGAGCTGCGCGAGAGCCGGAAGGGGAGCGACCTACCCGTGCTGGCGCGCAAGGTCGCGACCGAGGGGTTCGACCTGGTGATCGCCGCGGGTGGCGACGGCACACAATCGGCGGTGGCCGGAGCGCTGGTTGATCGCGACGTCGTGATGGGCGTCCTGCCTGGCGGGACGTTCAACTACTTTGCCCGCGACGTTGGCGTCGGTGAGACCGTCGAGGAGGCGCTGGACACGATTTTGGAGGCGCGGGTCGACGCGGTCGATGTCGGCGACGTCAACGGGCTGATCTTTCTGAACAATGTCAGTCTGGGCGCCTATCCGCAGATCCTCAAGACGCGCGAGGGGATCTACAAGCGGTGGGGGCGGTCGCGGATGGCGGCCTATTGGTCGGTGCTGGTGGCGCTGCGGCGTCTGCGCCGTCCGATGCAGCTGGTCGCCCGCGTCGACGGGCAGGAGAGCCGCTATACCAGCGCCTTGGTCTTTGTCGCGCGCAGCGCCTATCAGCTGGACAGCTTTGGGCTGGAAGGGGCGGAAGAGATCCGGCGCGGCGAATTCGCGGTGCTGATCGCCAAGGCGAAGCACCCCCTGCCGCTGATGCGGTCCGCCCTGCGCATGGCGATGGGCAAGAGCGCCAAGAACGACGATTTCGACCTGATCCTGACGGACGAGCTGACCATCGAGACGCCCAAGCGGCGCCAGCTGATCGCCCATGACGGCGAGAAGACGGCGTTGGAGAGCCCCTTCCGGCTGAAGGTGCGCCATGACGGGCTCAAGGTCCTGCTGCCCCGCGATGGGGTCAGCAAGACCGAGCAGCCGAAGGGCTGACCACCGGTGACGCGCATTCTTCACCTGACCGACCTGCATTTCGGATTTCACCGTGCCGCGTTGGAGGAGCCGCTGCTGGCGCGGATTGCGGCGCTGCGCCCCGACCTGGTGGTCATCGGCGGCGACATCACGCATCGCGCGCTGCCCCCGCAGATGCGGCAGGCACGCGCCTTTCTTGACCGCATCGAGGCGCCCTTGATGTGCATGCCGGGTAATCACGACGTACCGGCATGGAACCTTGTGGCGCGGATGTTCTGGCCCTTTGCGGGGTTCCGGCGGCATTTTGGTCCCGTGCTGACCCCGGTGGGGCGGGCGGGCGACGTGCGGGTCATGGCGCTGAACAGCGCCGATCCCTATGCCTGGCAGCGCGGCAAGATCCGCGAGGGCGAGATCGGCCGCATCATTGGCAATGTCGACGCGATGGGCACGAATATCGTGGCGCTGCATCATCCGCTGCAACAGCTGCCGCGGGTCGACAAGGCGCTGGCACGGCGCGCGTCCGAGGCGCTGTACCGGCTGGAGGCGTCGGGGGTGCAGGTGGTCCTGTCGGGGCATCTGCACCGGTGGGCGACGGACGCGTTGCTGGCGACAGGTCGCCATCCGCGCGTGCTGCAGATCCAGACCGGCACGGCGCTGTGTGCGCGCATCACCGACGGGCAGAACGAGTTCGTGCTGCTGGAGATCGACGGCCCCGACCTGCGGCTGGAGCGGCATGTCGCGCGGATGGACGCGGGCGATTTCGGCGCCCCCGAGATCGCGGATTACAGCCGCGCGTCAGGCGTGTGGAGACGCGTTTAGGCGTTGAAATTGGCGTCAAACACGGGTATTGGGGCCGCAGTCACACGGGCGACATGGTCAGAACAGACCGCATTCCAACGGGTCGGGCGTCATGCCGCGACCCTTTGGCGTTGCCCCAACGGCACCATAAAGACCGGCGGAGCCAACCGTCAGGCCGGAAAACAGACACAAAGGATACTGAATACGTATGTGCGCTAAAGCGACCATGGAGGAGTTCGAGGCCCTTCTGAATGAAAGCCTCGAGATTGACACCCCCGACGAGGGCAGCGTTGTCAAAGGCCGCGTCATTGCCATCGAGGCAGGCCAGGCCATCATCGACGTCGGCTACAAGATGGAAGGCCGCGTCGATCTGAAGGAATTTGCCAATCCCGGCGAAGAGCCCAGCATCAAGGTCGGCGACGAGGTCGAGGTCTATCTGGACCGCGTCGAGAACGCCCGCGGCGAAGCGTCGATCAGCCGTGAGAAGGCCCGCCGCGAGGAAGCCTGGGATCGTCTGGAGAAGGCCTACGAAAGCGAAGAGCGCGTCGAAGGCGCCATCTTCGGTCGCGTCAAGGGCGGCTTCACGGTCGACCTGGGCGGTGCCGTCGCCTTCCTGCCCGGTTCGCAGGTCGATGTGCGCCCCGTGCGCGATGCCGGCCCGCTGATGGGTCTGAAGCAGCCGTTCCAGATCCTGAAGATGGACCGTCGCCGTGGCAACATCGTCGTGTCGCGTCGCGCCATCCTGGAAGAGAGCCGCGCCGAACAGCGCGCCGAAGTCATCGCGAACCTGACCGAAGGTCAGTCGATCGACGGCGTGGTCAAGAACATCACCGAATACGGTGCCTTCGTTGACCTGGGCGGCGTCGACGGCCTGCTGCACGTCACCGACATGGCCTGGCGTCGTGTCAACCACCCGTCCGAGATCCTGGCGATCGGCGAGACCGTCAAGGTCCAGGTCATCAAGATCAACAAGGACAGCCACCGCATCAGCCTGGGCATGAAGCAGCTGCAGGCCGATCCGTGGGATACGGTCGCCGACAAGTTCCCGATCGAGTCGGTCCACCAGGGCCGCGTGACCAACATCACCGATTACGGCGCCTTCGTGGAGCTGGAAGCCGGTGTCGAGGGTCTGGTCCACGTTTCGGAAATGAGCTGGACCAAGAAGAACGTCCACCCGGGCAAGATCGTCTCGACCTCGCAGGAAGTCGAAGTGATGGTTCTGGAGATCGACGAGGCCAAGCGCCGCGTGTCCCTGGGCCTGAAGCAGACGATGCGCAACCCGTGGGAAGTGTTCGCCGAAACCCATCCGACCGGCACCGTCATCGAGGGCGAGGTCAAGAACATCACCGAGTTCGGTCTGTTCATCGGCCTGGAAGGCGACATCGACGGCATGGTCCACCTGTCGGACATCAGCTGGGATGCCCGCGGCGAAGACGCGATCCAGGACTTCCGCAAGGGTGACGTCGTCAAGGCGGTCGTCCAGGACGTGGACGTCGAGAAGGAGCGCATCAGCCTGTCCATCAAGTCGTTGGAAAACGAGAACATGGCCGAGGCCGTTGATGGCGTGAAGCGTGGCACCATCGTCACTGCCGAAGTCACCGCGATCGAAGAGGGTGGCATCGAGGTCGAGTACAACGGCGTCAAGTCGTTCATCCGCCGCAGCGACCTGGCCCGCGACCGTGCCGACCAGCGCCCCGAGCGTTTCAGCGTCGGCGACAAGGTCGACGCCCGCGTGACCAACGTCGACACCAAGACCCGCCGTCTTGGTCTGTCGATCAAGGCCCGCGAGATCGCCGAGGAAAAGGAAGCCATCGACACCTATGGCAGCTCGGATTCGGGCGCGTCCCTGGGCGACATCCTGGGTGCGGCACTGAACCGCAACAGCTGATCGGCCCAACCCGATCGATCCTTGCCCGCCCCGGTTCGTCCGGGGCGGGCTTTTTCTTGCCCACGGCCGGGCGGATGCACGCCATCCCGCTTGCGCGTTTGGGGCAAAGCTGGCAACGCTATGAAACCAGTGACTTCTGTCGGGCGTTGAACGGAAACATGAAGGGCGGTATTGCACCGGCCTTGCGGTTTGACGTGCTGACTTTGACGGCAGGAAGACCCGTCCAATTGGGGGAACATATGATCCGGTCCGAACTGATCCAGAAGATCTCAGATGAAAACCCCCACCTGTTCCGCCGCGACGTCGAGAGGATCGTGAACACGATCTTCGAGGAGGTCATCGACGCGATGGCGCGGGGCGACCGGGTCGAGTTGCGCGGCTTTGGCGCCTTCTCTGTCAAGAAGCGCGATTCTCGGACGGGGCGCAATCCGCGCACCGGGGAATCGGTCGAAGTTGACGAAAAGCACGTTCCGTTCTTCAAGACCGGCAAGCTGCTGCGCGACCGCCTGAACGGCGACGCTTGAGGCCCCTGTTTACCGGGCATCCCGCCCGTCTGCGATATCGAGGAAATTCAATGCGCTTCATCCGTCTGATCTTTGTCGCAGCACTGGCGCTTGTGCTGGTGGCGGTCGCCTTGGCCAACCGTGACATGGTCACCCTGTCAGCGTTCCCGGCCAATTTCGGACAGTACTTGGGCGGCACGTGGTCGCTGACGGTGCCGCTGTTCCTGGTAATCTTCGTGGCCTTTACCTTGGGCATGCTGGCCGGTCTGGTCTGGGAGTGGCTGCGCGAGGCGCATTTCCGCCGCGAGGCGCGTCAGCGCAACGCCGAGGTCGTGCGTCTTGAGAGTGAGGTCGGGCATCTGCGCGACCGCCACGCCGCCCCGCGCGACGAGGTTCTGGCGATCCTGGACGAGCCTGCCCCGGCCAAGGGCGCGGCCCTGCCTGCGGTTCGCTGAGGCGTGGCCGAGGTCAAGATCTGCGGGCTGTCCGAGGAACGCCATGTCGCGGCGGCCGTCGATGCCGGTGCGCGCTTTCTGGGGTTCGTATTCTTTCCCAAGTCGCCGCGTGCAGTGACCCCGACCCAAGCCGCAGCGCTGACGGCGGAGGTTCCCGTTGGGGTCGCCCGGGTGGGACTGTTCGTCGATCCGTCGGACGATTTGCTGCGAGAGGTGCTGGACCACGCGGCGCTGGACGTGATCCAGCTGCATGGCCATGAGAGCGCCGGGCGGGTGGCCGAGGTCAAGGCGTTGACGGGGCTGCCTGTGATGAAGGCAGTTGGTCTGTCGGGTCCGGCGGACCTGCCGCAGTTGATGGATTACGGCGTTGCTGCGGACATGCTGCTGGTGGATGCCAAGCCGCCGGCGGGGGCCGATCTGCCGGGCGGGAACGGGCTGGCCTTTGATTGGCGGCTGCTGGTCGGGCGGCATTGGTTGCGGCCTTGGATGCTGGCCGGGGGACTGACACCGGACAACGTCGCCGAGGCCGTGCGGCTGACGGGCGCGCCTGTCGTGGATGTCAGTTCGGGCGTGGAACGTGCACCGGGCGTCAAGGATGTTGCGCTGATCCGCGCGTTCGTCGAGGCCGCGCGGAGCTGATTCAGTGGCATGTTGCGCGGCGTACGCCGGGGGTGTTGCATAGTGTATCACATTGTAATCGCAGAGTTTATGCGCCACATTTTGCACGTATAGGTTTATCGATTGACTTTGCGAACGCCCTAAGGTAGAACTTTTACATGCTGGAAGAGGTGGGCAAGCGGCCGGGGGAAACCCCTGGGCCGCTTTTTTCGTCTCTTGGCTCGTGCGGACAGGAACACGAGGCGGGGCAGAGTGCATGAACGATATGGAATGGGGCGGGGCCGGGAAAACCGACGGACCTTTCGTGACTGGAACCCAGCCTGAGAAGGCCGGGTTCGCGATGCCCGAGATCGCCGAGGGCGAGGACGAGATCGACGTCCTTCGCTGGCTGTTCTGGGATTACGTCAAGGACCTGCGGGGGCACCAGGCCGAGCTTGAAGCGCTCAAGTCCGGGGAGCTTGACCCGGCCAAGCTGAAAAAGGCCATGGAGACGGCGAAGACGGTCCGCGAGGCCGTCCAGCTGCTGATGGCGGAAAGGATCAAGGTTGACAAACTTCGCAAGGACATCGCGGGCGGCGTCGGAGGGGGCAGCCTTGACCTCGGCGCCGCACGAGACGAGATCGGGCGCCGCCTGGCTTGCCTCCGCCGGGCCGGAGGAGGTTGAGGAGTTCCTGGGCGGGCTGTCGCAGAACGCGCTGATGAGCCTGCCCTGGCTGTTCGAGTTCTGGGCTTTGCCGCACCAGTTGCCCCCGGAGGGCGACTGGAAGTCCTGGGTGATCATGGGCGGGCGCGGCGCGGGCAAGACCCGCGCCGGGTCGGAATGGGTGCGCAGCCTGGTCGAGGGGCCCACGGCCGCAGCGCCCGGGAAGTGCCATCGCGTGGCCCTGGTCGGGGAGACCTTCGACCAGGTGCGCGAGGTGATGGTGTTCGGCGAGAGCGGCATCCTGGCCTGTTCGCCCCCCGACCGGCGTCCGGTCTGGGAGGCGGGCCGCAAGCGGCTGGTCTGGGCGAACGGGGCGACCGCGACGGTCTATTCCGCGCATGAGCCGGAGGCTTTGCGTGGGCCACAGTTTGACGCAGCCTGGGTCGATGAGCTGGCCAAGTGGAAGAAGGCCGAGGATGTCTGGGACATGCTGCAGTTCGCGCTGCGGCTTGGCGAACATCCCCAGCAGGTCGTCACCACGACGCCGCGCAATGTGGGCGTGCTGAAGCGCATCCTGGCCAATGCCAGCACTGTGGTGACCCATGCGCCGACGGATGCGAACCGCGCCTATCTGGCGGAGAGTTTTCTGGCGGAGGTCGAGAGCCGCTATGGCGGGACGCGGTTGGGGCGCCAGGAGCTGGATGGCGTGCTGCTGGACGATGTCGAGGGGGCGCTGTGGACGACCGCGATGCTGGAAGGCGCGCGGGTGGCCGAGGCGCCCAAGCTGGACCGGATCGTCGTCGCGGTCGACCCGTCGGTCACCGGCGGGCGGGCCAGCGACGAATGCGGGATCGTGGTCGCGGGCGTCGTCATGCAGGGCGAGCCAAAGGATTGGCGCGCCTATGTGCTGGAGGATGCCAGCGTCCGGGGCGGGCCCACGGATTGGGCCCGCGCCGCGATTGCCGCGATGGACCGCCACGGTGCCGAGAAGCTGGTGGCCGAGGTGAACCAGGGCGGCGATCTGGTCGAGAGCGTCGTGCGCCAGATCGACCCGCTGGTCCCGTTCAAGGCCCTGCGGGCGTCGCGGGGCAAGGGGTTGCGGGCAGAGCCCGTCGCCGCGCTGTACGAGCAGGGGCGCGTCAAGCATCTGAAGGGCGCCCTGGGCACGCTGGAGGATCAGATGTGCCAGATGACGGTGCGCGGGTTCGAGGGGCGGGGCAGTCCCGACCGGCTGGATGCCCTGGTCTGGGCGGTCCATGAGCTGATGATCGAGCCCGCCGCAGGCTGGCGCAGGCCGCAGATGCGGCGATTGTAACCGGGTCCGAGAGGTCGGACCGACGAAGGGCCGTCCCGCAGGGGGCGGCCCTTTCGCATGGCTGAGGCATGGAGGCGAGCATGGCGTTTCGATTGTTTTCGCGGGAGGAAAAATCATCCCCCCCGCCAGAGAGGAAGGCCAGTGCGACGGGCCGGGTCGTGGCATTCGCCAGCGGGTCCGGGCGCCCTGTCTGGTCGGCCAGGGATACGGGCACGCTGACGCGCGGCGGGTTCATGGGGAACCCGGTGGGCTTTCGCAGCGTGCGCCTGATCGCCGAGGCCGCGGCGGCCGTGCCGATGATCTGCGCGGATCGCGACCACCGCTATGAGGTGCATCCGGTTCTGGACCTGCTGCGTAGGCCCAATCCGGGCCAGGGCCGGGCCGAGCTGTTCGAGGCGCTGTTCGGGCAGATCCTGCTGTCGGGCAACGGCTATCTGGAGGCTGTGGGCGCGGACGCCACGGGCATCCCGGAGGAACTGCACGTGCTGCGGTCCGACCGCATGAGTGTGGTGCCCGGTGCGGATGGCTGGCCTGTGGCCTATGAATATGCGGTGGGCGGGCGCAAGCACCGGTTCGACATGACCGGCAGCCCCGACCCGATCTGCCACGTCAAGGCGTTCCACCCGCAGGACGACCATTACGGTCTGTCGCCGATGCAGGCGGCTGCCGTCGCGCTGGACGTGCACAACAGCGCCAGTGCCTGGTCCAAGGCGCTGCTGGACAATGCGGCGCGGCCCAGTGGGGCGATCATCTACAAGGGGGTCGATGGGCAGGGGGTGCTGAGCGCCGAGCAGTACGACCGCCTGGTGGGCGAGATCGAGATGAACCATCAGGGCGCGCGCAATGCGGGCCGTCCGATGCTGCTGGAAGGCGGGCTGGACTGGCGTCCGATGGGTTTCAGCCCGTCCGACATGGAGTTCCACGAGACCAAGCTGTCGGCGGCGCGCGAGATCGCGTTGGCTTTTGGCGTGCCGCCCATGCTGCTGGGAATTCCGGGGGACGCGACCTATGCGAATTATGCCGAGGCGCACCGGGCGTTCTTCCGCCTGACGGTGCTGCCGCTGGCGACGCGGGTGTCGGCGGCGGTCGCCTGGTGGCTGTCCGAGCATCTGGGCGCCGAGATCGAGCTGCGCCCCGATCTGGACCAGATCCCTGCCCTGGCCGAGGAGCGCAACCAGCAATGGGCTCGCATCAGCGGTGCGAGCTTCCTGACGGATGCGGAAAAGCGCGCCCTGCTGGGCCTGCCGCCCCTGGACGGGGCGTGAGGCATGGAAGGGTCGCGTTTCGTCAAGGACGGGCTGTGGCACGACACGCGTCTTGAGGCGCAGGAACGGATCATGGCGCTGCAGTTCGGCCAGGTCGAGAAGCGCCTGGAGCGGATCGAGGCGATGATCGAAGGGCTGGAGCGGCGGCTGTGGATGACGGTCTACGGCGTGGTCGCCGTGATCCTGACGCAGGCCGTCCAGGGTATTCTAGATTATGCGCCGAAAGGAGGCTGAGGGATGGTTCCGGGTCTGGAGATGAAGTTCGCGGGCGGTCCGCCCGTGCTGACCGACGGTCAGGTGATCGAAGGTTATGCCAGCCTGTTCGGTTTGACCGATCAGGGCGGCGATGCGGTGCTGCCCGGCGCGTTTGCCGCGTCGCTGGCGCGGATCGCTGCGCGCGGCGACAAGGTGCGGATGCTGTGGCAGCACGATCCGACCCGCCCCATTGGGGTCTGGGACGAGGTCCGGGAGGACGGCAAGGGCCTGTGGGTCAAGGGCCGCCTGCTGCCCGACGTGGCGCAGGCCCGCGAGGCGGCGGCGCTGATCCAGGCGGGTGCGATCGACGGGCTGTCCATCGGCTATCGCACCCTGCGGGCCGAACGCGACAAGGCCGGGCGGCGGGTACTGGCCGAGGTCGAGCTGTGGGAGGTGTCGCTGGTGACCTTCCCGATGCTGGCCGAGGCCAAGGTGGACCGCAAGGACAGCGACGAGATGCGCGACGTCGCGGCGCTGTTCGTGCAGGCGGCACAGGCCCTGCGCGGCGCATGAGATTTCGGACCGGGTGCATCCCGGTCCGTCAACCAGGTTCGGACCGGTCCCGTGCGGGAGGTCCGACGACAGGGGCGCGGCCCCGATCACCGTGACGAGGAGAAGACTATGACCGAGGTGAAGGCCGCGGGCGGCGGCGACATGCCCGCCGACCTGAAGGGGGCCATGATGGGGTTCGTCAGCGAACTCAAAGGCTTTCGTGAAGATGTTCAATCCAAGCTCAACGCACAGGAACAGCGTATGACCATGATCGACCGCAAGACCGCCCTGCGGGGCCGCGCGCCCCTGTCCGCCACCGCAGAGGTCGAGGTGCCCCACCAGAAGGCGTTCAACGCCTATCTGCGCAGCGGCGACGATGACGGCCTGCGCGGTCTGGCCATCGAGGAGAAGGCGCTGTCGGTGGCCAGCGACGGCGGTTTTCTGGCCGCACCCAAGGTTGCCGAGACCGTGCAGAACACGCTGCATTCGACGTCGTCGCTGCGCCGTCTGGCCAACGTGGTGACCATCGAGGGCAGCGTCTATGAGGCGCTGGTCGAGCGTGGCGACATGGGCGCCGGTTGGGCGACCGAGGCCGCCACGGTCGAGACCGCGAACTCGGCCCTGGACCGCATCGCCATCCCGGTCCACGAGCTGTCCGCGATGCCGCGTGCCAGCCAGCGCCTGCTGGACGATGCGGCCTTTGATGTCGAGGGCTGGCTGGCCGAGCGCATCGCCGAGAAGTTCGCCCGGTCCGAGGCCAACGCCTTTCTGCGCGGCGACGGCGTCGACAAGCCGCGCGGCCTGCTGAGCTATCCCACCGCGCCTGCGGCGACCGCGACCACGGCCCAGATCGGCTTCGTCGCCACCACCGCGGCTGGCGATTTCCCGGCCGCTGCGCCGATGGATTGCCTGATCGACCTGATCTACTCTCTGGGCGCGGAGTATCGCTCGAACGCCTCGTTCCTGATGAACTCGAAGACGGCGGCGCGGGTGCGCAAGATGAAGGATGCCGACGGCCGCTTCCTTTGGACCGATGCGCTGAGCGTGGGCCAGGTGCCCCAGTTGCTGGGTTATCCGGTGATGATCAGCGAGGACATGCCCGACATGACGACGAGCTCGTTCTCGATCGCGTTCGGTGATTTCCGCGCGGCCTACACGATCGTCGAGCGTCCCGACCTGCGCGTGCTGCGCGACCCGTTCAGCGCCAAGCCGCACGTGCTGTTCTATGCCACCAAGCGTGTCGGCGGCGGGATCACCGATTTCCGCGCCGTCAGGCTGCTGCGCTTCATCTGATCCCCCGAGGGATCGGATGAGGGAGGGGCGCGCCTGGTGCCGGGCATTCCGGTTTAGCAACTGTCCGCGCGCGCTGATGGCCGGCGTGCGGCGCGCCCCGCTTCCCTGTTGCCTGCAAGACAGCCGGGGCCCCGTTCGGGGGCCCCGCCTTTGGTGGAACATGCGGACGGCACGACGGGAGGTTCGCAACATGATGCTGATAGAGGAAACGGCGCCCGCGGCGGAGGCGCTGCCGGTGGCCGCCCTGCGCGCGCATTTGCGTCTGGCCCAAGGTTTCGAAGGGCCCGACGACGCCGCCGAGACGGCGGCACTGGCGGGCTTTCTGCGTGCAGCGATCGCCACAATCGAGGGGCGCACCGGCAAGGTGCTGCTGAAGCGGCGGTTCCGCATGCAGCTGGACGATTGGCGCGACCGGCTTGGCCAGTCGCTGCCGCTGGCGCCCGTGCATTCGGTCGAGCGCATCGAGATCGACGACGGGAACGGCACGCTGACCCAACTGCCCCCCGAGGGGTGGCGGCTGGTCCCGGACGGACAGCGCCCCGTGATCCTGCCGACCGGGGTCGTGCTGCCGTCGATTCCGCGGCGGGGGACGGTGACGATCACGTTCCTTGCGGGCTTCGGGGACGCCTGGTCGCAGGTTCCGGCGGATCTGGCGCAGGCGGTCATCCTGTTGGCCGCGCGGTATTACGACGATCGCAGCCAGGATGGTTTGCGTCATGCACTGCCCTTTGGTGTCAGCGCGCTGATCGAGCGCTGGCGCGCGGTCCGCACCCTGGCCGGGCGCGGCAGCCGGGAGTGGCGCTGATGGCCGCTGTGAACCTGTCGACGCGGCTGGCGCTGGAGACATCCGACCGGATCGAGGACGGCCTGGGCGGCTATGAGACGCGGTGGCGTCAACTGGGCTGGCTGTGGGCGCAGATGGAGGCGCGGTCGGGTCGCGAACAGGGGACCGGCGCGGGAATGATCAGCGTGGTCCAATGGCGCATCACGCTGCGCGCCGCGCCTGTGGGTGATGCGCGACGCCCGCGGCCCGGGCAGCGGCTGCGCCAGGGAACACGGTTGTTTCAGATCGAGGCGGTCGCGGAGAGCGATCCGTCCGGTCGGTATCTGGACTGCTTTGCGCGCGAGGAGGATCTGACATGAGCTATGGGGCAGGGGTCGCCTTGCGGGCGGCCGTCTATCAGCAGTTGCGCACGAACGAGGCGCTGGCGGATCTGGTGGGCGATGCGATCTTCGACGCGATGCCGGTGACGGCGCCGAGCGGGATCTATGTCTCGCTTGGTCCCGAGGAGGTGCGTGACGCCAGCGACTCCACGGCACGCGGATCGCGGCATGATTTCGTGATCTCGGTCATGGCGGGCAGCGACAGTGGGGCGGGCTTCGGCGCGGTCAAGGCCGCAGCGGTCGCCGTGGCCGATGCGCTGGAGGCGGGCGGACTGGTGCTGTCGCGCGGACAGCTGGCGGGTTTGTGGTTCCTGCGCGCAACCGCGCGGCGGGTGAAAAGCGGCGCGGCTCGTCAGGTCGACCTGACCTTTCGCGCGCGCATCGATCTGAACTGAGGAGATGGGACAATGGCAGTGCAAAGCGGACGTGATCTGCTGATCAAGATGGACATGTCGGGCAACGGCACGTTCGAGACCGTGGCGGGCCTGCGTGCGACGCGCCTGTCCTTCAACGCCGACACCGTCGACGTGACCAGCATGGACAGCGCCGGTGGCTGGCGCGAGCTGTTGGGCGGTGCCGGCGTGCGCAGCGCGTCGATCGCCGGATCCGGCGTGTTCCGCGACGCGGCCACCGACGGGCGCGCCCGCCAGGCGTTCTTTGACAGCGAAATCCCGTTGTTCCAGGTCATCATCCCTGATTTCGGCACCGTGGAGGGCCGGTTCCAGATCACCGGCCTGGAGTACGCGGGCAGCCACGACGGAGAGGCGACCTATGAGATGTCGCTGGCTTCGGCAGGGGCGCTGACCTTCGTGGCGCTGTGATGGCCAACCCGATGCGCGGCGAGGTGTCGCTGATGCTGGATGGCCGGCCGCATGTCGCGCGCCTGACCCTGGGCGCCCTGGCCGAACTGGAGGCGCAGCTTGAGGCGGACGGGTTGACCGGGCTGGTCGCCCGTCTTGACGCCGGGCATTTCTACAGTCGCGAGATCTTGGCTGTGCTGGTGGCCGGGCTGCGCGGCGGGGGCTGGACGGGGCAGGCGGGTGATCTGACAGCGGTGCAGATCGACGGTGGTCCGCTGGAGGCCGCCCGCGTTGCCGCCCGCCTGCTGGCCCTGGCCTTTCGGGCGCCTGCATGAACGGGCGCGTCGGGGGGCTGGACTGGGCGGGCCTGATGAGGGCGGGCCTGCAGGGGCTGCGTCTGCATCCCGATCAGTTCTGGGCACTGACCCCTGCCGAGTTGGGCCTGATGCTGGGAATGGGTCCGACGGCACCCCGCATGACCCGTGACCGGCTGGCCGATCTTGCAGCCCGATATCCCGACGCGCCCGCACCGGCGGGCGTGGTCTTGGCTGAAACGACGGGGGATCATCAAGATGACCACACGTGACGGGACCGGCACCGCGCTGGACCAACTGGACGACGATCTGGGCCGCAATTCCCGCATGACGCAGGAGTTCCAGGCGGAACTGGGCAGATTGCGCCAGTCGATGATGTTCACCACGCGCGAGGTCGGTACCCTGTCCTCGGGGCTTGAGCGTGGCTTGGGCCGCGCCATCGACGGCTTGGTCCTGGACGGCGGCAAGCTGTCGGACGCGTTGAAATCGATTGGGCAGTCGCTGGCCGATACCGTCTATGGCATCGCCATGAAGCCCGTCGAGAACGCTTTGGCAGGGTCGATCGCGGGCGGCATCGGCGGGATGCTGGGCGGGGTGATGCCCTTTGCCAAGGGCGGGGCATTCGCCAACGGACGCACCATGGCCGGAGATGTCGTCTCCGGACCAACGGCATTTCCGATGCGCGGCGGTCAGGGGCTGATGGGCGAGGCCGGGCCCGAGGCGATCATGCCGCTGCGGCGCGGTCCCGATGGCAAGCTTGGCGTCGCCGCAGCCGGGGGTGGGGGATCGGTGAACGTGACGTTCAACATCCAGACCCCCGACGTGGCCGGGTTCCAGCGCAGCCAGTCGCAGATCGCGGCGCAGATGTCGCGCGTGCTGGCCCGCGGCGAGCGAAACAGCTGAGAGGAGGCAGAAGATGGCGTTTCACGACGTAAGATTTCCGACGAACCTGTCCTTTGGCGCCATCGGCGGTCCCGAGCGGCGCACCGAGATCGTGGCGCTGGCCAGCGGGTTCGAGGAGCGCAACACCCCCTGGACGCATGCGCTTCGCCGCTTTGACGCGGGCATGGGCCTGAGGTCGTTGGACGACCTGTCGGAGGTCATCGCCTTTTTCGAGGCGCGTGCGGGGCAGCTGCACGGGTTTCGGTGGAAGGATTGGTCCGACTACAAGAGTTGTCTGCCGTCAGCGGCCCCGGCATTCGGCGATCAGGTGATCGCGGTCGGGGACGGGCAAACGCGCGTCTTTCCGTTGTCGAAGGCCTATCGATCCGGTGCGACGGTCTATCGTCGGCCCGTGACCAAGCCGGTCCAGGGTTCCGTGCGCGCCGGGATCGGGGGTGCCGAGGTGTTCGTCGGCATCAACTATGTCGTGGACCATGTTGCCGGACGCATCATCTTTGACGAGGCCCCGGAGGCAGGCGCGGACATCTCTGCCGGGTTCGAATTCGACGTTCCGGTGCGCTTCGACACGGATCGGATCGCGGTATCCGTCGCGTCGTTCCAAGCCGGGCAGGTCCCCGACATTCCGGTCGTGGAGGTTCGGGTATGACGACGACGACAGTTGCACGGGCTTGGTCCGTGCGCCGAGCGGATGGTCTGACGCTTGGCTTTACCGATCATGACCAGCGGCTGGTCTTTGGCGGGGTGACCTTCCGCCCTGACCGCGGCCTGACCGCGCGGGCGCTGGTTCAGGGAACCGGACTGTCGGTCGACAACTCCGAGGCGGTCGGGGCGCTGAACGATGATGCGATCACCGAGCGCGACCTGATGGCCGGTCGGTGGGACCAGGCGGAACTGCGTATGTGGGAGGTCGACTGGGGCGATGTCGCCCGTCGCAAACTGGTGTTTCGCGGGTCTTTGGGCGAGGTCTCGCGTGCGAACGGGGCCTTCCGCGCCGAGCTTCGCGGCCTGTCAGACGCGCTGAACGCGCCGCAGGGGCGCGTCTATCATCCCCGGTGCAGCGCGCGCCTTGGCGATGGGGCGTGCAGGGTCGACCTGAGCGCGGAAAGTCTGAGCGTGCTGCGCCAGGTTCAGGTTATGGACGATGGACGCGTCTTCACGTTCACCGCATTTCCGGCCTTTGACGCGGCGTGGTTCGATCATGGGCGGCTGGAGGTTCTGTCCGGAGCAGCGCAAGGTCTGCATGGTGCGATCAAGAACGACACTGCACGCCCCGGTGGCCAGAGGATTATCGAGCTGTGGTCCAGTCTGGGCATTCTGCCCGCCACCGGCGACCAGATCCGACTGACGGCAGGATGCGACAAGGCTGCGGATACGTGTCGGCTGAAGTTTCGCAATCATCTGAACTTTCGCGGGTTTCCTCATCTGCCGTCCGAGGATTGGCTGATGGCGCCTCAGGCAGGACGCCGGAATGGATAGCCCGGTCGTCGATGCCGCCCGGGTGTGGCTGGGCACGCCTTATGTCCATCAGGCCAGCGTCCGGGGCTGTGGTGCCGATTGCCTCGGGCTGATCCGCGGCGTCTGGCGCGACCTGTATGGGGCGGAGCCCGAGGCGCCTCCGGCCTATACCGCCGATTGGGCCGAATGCGGCAGCATCGAAGTGCTGCTGTCCGCGGCCATGCGGCACCTGCGTCCGGTCGATGATGCGGACTGGCAGCCTGGGCAGGTGCTGTTGTTTCGGATGCGGCAGGGCGCCATCGCCAAGCACTTGGGCATCCTGTCGGCCGCGGGCGATGCCCCGCGGTTTCTACATGCCTATACCGGCCACGGTGTCATCGACAGTCCGCTGACCCCTCCGTGGCAATCCAGGATCGTGGCGCGGTTCCGCTTTCCCTGACCAATTCGAACGAAGGAGGCCCTTATGGCCACGATTGTCCTGTCTGCCGTGGGTGCGTCGCTTGGCGGAGGTTTCGGGGGGGCGGTCCTTGGGCTGTCGGGTGCCGTTCTGGGCCGTGCAGCAGGAGCCGTCCTGGGTCGTGCCATCGATCAGCGCCTGCTGGGCGGTGGGGCGAAGGCCGTCGAGACGGGCCGGATCGACCGCCTTCGCATCCAGACAGCCGGAGAGGGCATGGCCATCCCCCGGATCTGGGGACAAATGCGCCTGCCTGGGCATGTCATCTGGGCATCCGACCTTGAAGAGGTCACGCGGTCCGAGAATGCGAGTGGTGGAAAGGGCGCGCCCAGCACCCAGGTGACCCAGATCAGCTATCGTCTGTCTGTCGCATTGGCGTTGGCCGAAGGTCCGATCCTGTCAGTGGGCCGGGTCTGGGCCGATGGCGAGGAGATTGCACAGGCGGATCTGAACATGCGGATCTATCGTGGTGGCGAGGCGCAGATGCCGGACCCCGTGATCGCCGCCATCGAAGGCGACGCGGCCCCCGCCTATCGCGGGACGGCCTATGTCGTATTGGAGAACCTGAGCCTGGAGCGGTGGGGCAACCGCATGCCGCAACTGAGCTTTGAGGTGACATGCCCGGCGCGTGACGGCAGCGGCCTGTCGCGCGACGTCCGAGCCGTCGCCCTGATCCCCGGCACGGGGGAGTATTCGCTGGCCACGACGCCGGTTACCGAAAGTGGTGACCTGGGCGAAAGCCGCAGCTTCAACACGAACACGCCGATGGGCGGGACCGACTTTCGTGCATCGCTGGATGTCCTGGGGCGCGAACTGCCGAATGTGGGTTCGGTTTCGTTGATCGTGTCCTGGTTCGGCAGCGATCTGCGCATCGGTCAGTGCCGTGTGCAGCCCAAGGTCGAATACCGTCAGGTCGACGGGGCGGAGATGCCGTGGCGCGCGGGTGGCATCGGCCGTGCGGACGCGGCCGAGGTCGCGCGCAAGGATGGACGTCCGATCTATGGCGGCACGCCGTCTGACCGCTCGGTGATCGAGGGGCTCAGGGCGCTGTCGGCGTCGGGGCGCAAGGCGATCTTCTATCCGTTCATCCTGATGGAGCAACTGGGCGGCAATGGATTGACCGACCCTTACGGCGCGACCGAACAGCCTGCCATGCCCTGGCGCGGCCGCATCACGACCAGCGTCGCCCCCGGCCGGACCGACACCACCGACGGCACGTTGGCCGCCGTCGATCAGGTGGCCGCGTTCTTCGGATCGGCTGCTCCGACCGATTTCGCGCGCATCGGTGAGACCGTCACCTATTCCGGTCCGGCCGAATGGTCGTACCGGCGGTTCATTCTGCACTATGCTCATGTCTGCGCGGCGGCGGGCGGTATCGATGCCTTTCTGATCGGGTCCGAGATGGTCGCGATGACCCAGATTCGCGGTCCGGGAAACACCTATCCCGCCGTTGCGGCCCTGCGCCGCCTGGCTGCAGATGTCCGCGGCATTCTTGGGCCGAACGTCAAGATCGGCTATGCCAGTGACTGGTCGGAATATTTTGGCCATCACCCCGGAAATGGAGAGCTGTTCTTTCATCTGGACCCGCTGTGGGCAGACCCGAACATCGATTTCATCGGCATCGACAACTATATGCCGCTGTCCGACTGGCGCGATGGCGACGACCATCTGGATGCGTCCTGGGGTCGGATCGACAATATCGACTATTTGCGCGCCAATGTCGCGGGAGGAGAGGGGTACGATTGGTTCTATGCCAGCGACGCCGACCGTCTGACACAGAACCGTACGCCTATCACGGACGGTGCCTATGACGAGGCCTGGGTCTGGCGTTACAAGGACCTGACGGGCTGGTGGCAGAACCTGCACTACAACCGCCCCGGTGGTGTGCGGCAAAGAGAAGCGACCGCATGGGTGCCCGGGTCGAAGCCGATCTGGTTCACCGAGTTCGGCTGCGCCGCCCTGGACAAGGCGACGAACCAGCCGAACAAGTTCCTGGACGCGATGTCGTCCGAGAGCATGCTGCCGCATTTCTCCAACGGTACGCGGAACGATGCGATCCAGGCCGCCTATGTCGAGGCGACGATGGCGCATTGGCGCGACCCGGCCAACAACCCGGTCAATGCCGATGGCATGCGGATGCTGGACGTGGACCGCGCGCATGTCTGGTGCTGGGACGCGCGGCCCTATCCGGCCTTTCCGGGGCGCGGCGATCTGTGGTCGGACGGTCCTGCGTGGGATCGCGGACACTGGCTGAACGGGCGTGCGGGCGCTGTCACGCTTCGCGCCGTGGTCACGGACATCTGCAAGGGTGCGGGTGTAAGCGCCGTCGATATGTCAGGAATATCAGGCGTGGTGCGGGGCTATGCCCTGCAGGGTTCCGAATCCGGGCGGGCGGCATTGCAGCCCCTGATGCTGGCACATGGGTTTGACGCGGTAGAGCGCGACGGCGTGCTGAAGTTCGTCTCGCGTGACGGACTGGCACGCGCGCAGATCGGACCCGATGACCTGGCCATCACCGGCGACGTGACCGGGTTCGAGACCGTCCGTCAGATGGAATCCGCGAACATCGATCAGCTGCGCCTGAGCCATGTCGCGGCAGGGGGCGACTATGCGGTCGCGACGGCCGAGGCCAGCCTGACGGATATCGACCGTCGCGCCGTGTCCGAAAGCGAACTTGCCATGGTGCTGACCCGCCCGGAAGGGCGCGCCATCACCGACCGCTGGATCGCCGAGGCCGAGGTGGCGCGCGATACGGCACGGTTCGCGCTTTCGCCATCACGTGCGGATCTTGGCCCTGGCGACGTTGTCGTGACGCATATGCCGGGGCAGGAGAGCCGCCGCTGGCGGATCGACCGGGTCGAGCGGGCGGGAGCCATCACGGTCGATGCCGTCAGGGTCGATCCCGGCCTCTACACGCCGCGTCTGGCACATCAGGATCAGGGCGGTATCGGCCGGTATCTGCCGCCGATGCCCGTGTTCCCGGTGTTCATGGACCTGCCCCTGCTGCGGGGCGACGAGGTTCCGCATGCCCCGTGGCTGGCGGTCGCGGCCCATCCCTGGCCGGGATCGGTCGCGGTCTATGGCTCCGCCGAGGCCGAGGGCGGGTTCGACCTGAACCTGATGCTTCAGCGCCGTGCCCTGATCGGTCGGACGCTGACGCCATTGGGGCGTGCAAGCCCGGGTCTGATCGACCGGGGCGAACCGCTGCGTCTGCGGATGCTTCGCGATCCGTTGCGGTCCGTGAACGAACGCGCGTTGCTGTCGGGTGCGAACGCGATGGCGATCGGGGACGGCAGCCTGATCCGATGGGAGATCATCCAGTTCGCGAACGCAGAGCTGGTGGCGCCGGACACCTGGCAGATCAGCCGCCGCCTGCGTGGGCAGGCCGGCACGGATGCGATCATGCCGGATGTCTGGCCCGCTGGCAGTCTGGTCGTGCTGCTGGATGGCGGCCCGCGCCAGGTCGACCTGCCACCCTCCACTCGCGGCCAGGAGCGGTTCTGGCGGGTGGGTCCGGCCCTGCGGGCGCCGGACGACGCCAGCTACCGCAGCCGTACGACGGTCGCGCCGGGGATCGGGCTGCGGCCCTATGCGCCCTGCCACCTGCGCAAGCAGGACAATGACATCACCTGGATCAGGCGCAGCCGGATCGAGGGTGATGGCTGGGACGGCGCCGACGTTCCGCTTGGCGAGGAATCGGAACGCTACCTGCTGCGCCTGATCCAGGCGGGACAAGTCGTCGCCGAGGCGCAGACGCAGACCCCGTCATGGACCATCCCCGCGGCGGTCCGCGACCAGTTGCAGCCCGGACAGGTCACGATCGAGGTGGCTCAATTGTCGCAGACCTTCGGGCGCGGCCCCTTTGCAAGGAGAGACTTCAATGCCCAGTGAAACCGCGCGCCTTCAGATGGCCCTGTTGCAGCCCGCGCAGGCCCAGAAGCACGTCACCGTCAACGAGGCGCTGATGCGGCTGGACGGCATGGTGAACCTTGTATTGCAGAGCGTGTCGACGCAGACGCCCCCGGCAACAGTTCTGGATGGCCAGTGCTGGGGCGTTCCCGCGGCGCCCACGGGGGCATGGGTGGGGCAGACGGGGCGCATCGCCGTCGGATCGAACGGCGGGTGGGTCTTTCTGCCGCCGTCCCGCGGCATGCGCGCGTTCGTCGCCGACAGGGGGGTGGAGGCCATTCATGACGGCACTGCCTGGATCGTCGGCGCGATGAGCATGGGAAGCCGCGGGTCGGGCCTGGTCACCGGGATGGCCGAGGGCGAGGTCATCTTGGGCACGGGCAGCAGCACGGTGACCGGGGTCTTCATCCCGGCGGGTGCGCTGGTGATCGGAGCTGTCGGGCGGGTTACGGCCACTCTGACCGGTTCGCTGACCGGCTGGCGTCTTGGTACGGCGGGGGCGTTGAACCGCTTCGGTCAGGGCCTTGGCAAGCAGCAGGATTCATGGGCAAGGGGGATGCTTGGTTCGCCCATGGCCTATTACCAGGCCGATCCGCTGATCGTCACGGCCGAGGGCGGCACGTTCACGGGCGGGCGCATCTCTCTGGCGGTGCATTGGCTGGAAATGCGGCTACCGAACTGATCGACCGGGCCCGCCCGTCTTTTCCCGGACCGCATTCTGTCCTATGTAGGAGGTTAGACAGACCGGGCGGGCCTAAGATGAACATGCTGCATACCGAAAAGACACCGCTGTCCCTGGACCGTGATGCGATCTGGGCGCAGCTGCGGGACGAGGGGCGGGCGGCAGCCGCCGCCGAGCCGCTGTTGGGTGCGCTGATCCATGCGGGGCTTTTGCATCACAAGAGCCTTGAGGCAGCACTGGCCTATCGGCTGTCGCTGAAGCTGGCATCGGGCGAGATGAGCGAACAGATCCTGCGCGAGATCGCCGATCATGCCTATGCCAATGCCCCTGAACTGGGGGACGCCGCGCGGGCCGACCTGATGGCGGTCTATGACCGCGATCCGGCGACGCATCGGCTGATCCAGCCGCTGCTGTTCTTCAAGGGGTTCCAGGCGCTGCAGGCCTATCGGATGGCGCATTGGCTGTGGCAGCAGGATCGCAAGGATCTGTCGTACTTCGTCCAGATGCGGTGCTCGGAATGCTTTGGGGTGGACATCCATCCCGCGGCGCGCATCGGCACGGGCATCATGATGGATCACGCCCATTCCATCGTCATCGGTGAGACGGCGACCGTCGGCAACGACGTGTCGATGCTGCATTCTGTGACGCTTGGAGGGACCGGCAAGGAGGATGGCGACCGTCATCCCAAGATCGGCGACGGCGTGCTGATCGGCGCGGGCGCCAAGGTTCTGGGTAACATCCGCGTCGGGCACCATTCGCGGATTGCGGCCGGGTCGGTCGTGCTGCACGAGGTTCCGTCCTGTAAGACCGTCGCGGGCGTCCCCGCCCGCGTCATTGGCGACGCAGGTTGCCCCGAACCATCGCACAGCATGAACCAGCTGCTGGGCGCCGACGACTACGGCTAGGGTCAGTCGGCCCTGGCGCTGCCTCTCAACTCGTCGAGGGTGATGCGCTGGCGGGTCAGCCGGTCGTCCAGCGCCTCTGCCAGGCGGGGCGCAATCGACAGTCCCTGATAGATCATGGCCGAATAGATCTGCACCGCCGTGGCGCCGGCTCGCAGCTTCTCCCACACATCGTCCACGCTGGTAATACCGCCGACGCCGACAAGCGGCAAAGCGCCTTTCGTTTCCCGATACAGCAGGGAAAGGACGCGGGTGGACCGGGCAAACAAGGGGCGACCTGAAAGCCCACCTGCCTGTCCGGCATGCGGTCCGGTGATGCCGTCACGCGACAGCGTCGTGTTCGTGGCGATGATGCCGTCCAGCTTGGCATTCATGGCGACCGACGCGACCTGCGCGATTTCAGTGTCGGTCAGATCCGGGGCGATCTTGACGAAAACCGGCACGCGCTTCGCCAGGCCGTCCCGCGTTGTCAGAACCCGGTCCAGCAAGGCAGACAGTGCCTCTGCCCCCTGCAAGTCGCGCAGGCGTTCCGTGTTCGGCGACGAGACGTTTACGGTCACGAAATCCGCTGATTGTCCCGCGACGCGCAGGACCTGGGCAAAGTCCTCGGCCCGGTCCGTGCTGTCCTTGTTGGCGCCTAGGTTCAATCCGACCGGCACGCCCGCGGGACGCGCCGCCAGGCGCCGGCCGATCACGTCCGCACCTTCGTTGTTGAAGCCGAACCGGTTGATGATGGCTTGTTGTTCCGTCAGTCGGAACAGGCGCGGTTTGGGATTGCCCGGTTGCGGGCGCGGTGTGGCGGCCCCGACCTCCAGAAAGCCGAAGCCGGACCGCATCAGGGGGGCGATGACGCGCGCGTTCTTGTCGTATCCCGCAGCAAGGCCAATCGGGTTGGGCAACGTCATTCCCGCCAGAGACACCTGCAACCTGTCGGATGTCACGGCTCGACCGTGCAGCGGCACCACACCGTGTGCCAGCGCCGCGATCGACAGGTCGTGCGCCCGTTCGGCGTCAATGCGGTGCAGCGCGGCAAGTCCCAGCTTTTCGACCACGCTCATGGCGCGATCCCCGTGTCGTGACCCGCGTCGGTCAGGCCAATGGGTCGCGACCATTGCACATCCGCCAGCGTCAATGCCCGGTACAGATGCGGGAACAGCGCCCCGCCGCGCGACGGCTCCCACCGCAGATCGGGAGCCAAGGCGTCCGGATCGCATGACAGCAGGATCAGCCCGTCCTCATTCGCAAAATGCTTGGATAATGTCACCGACAGCTGCTGGGCCGTCGAGAAGTGGATATAGCCGTCGGCCAGATCGACGGGCGCCCCGAGGGTGCGGCCGTCCTGCTGCATCTGGGCCCATTCGGCCGCGCGAAATACCTTGAAGATCTGCATGGCGGCATTTGCCTCCGCCCGGGGCTGCGGGTCAAGACGTCATCGGCCTCCATGCCGCCCAGGGACCTGAAGGTTTGACCCGCCCCGTCGGCTGCGCCAAGCTGCCGGGGCCAACCAACAGGGCCACATAGGGAATCAGGGATGACACGACGCCTTCTTGCCGCCGCATCCGCCATCGCGCTGTTCGCAGGAACCGCGCAAGCCGAAACCGTTCTGCACATTCTTCACACGAATGACGTCCACAGCCGGATCGAGCCGATCAGCGACCGCGACAGCACATGCGATGCGGAACAGACCGCCGCGGGCGAATGCTTTGGCGGGATGGCCCGCATCGCCACCAAGATCAAGGAACTGCGCGACCGGATCACGGCCGAGGGCGGGAACGTCATAGTGCTGGATGCGGGCGATCAGTACCAGGGATCGCTGTTCTACACGACCTACAAGGGCACCGAGGTGGTCGAATTCATGAACGCCATCGGCTATGACGCGATGGCGGTCGGCAACCATGAGTTCGACGACGGACCCGAGGGTCTGGCGGTACTGACCGACGGCGTCGACTTTCCGGTCCTGTCCAGCAACATCGACGTTTCCCAGTCGAACGTGCTGGCCGACAAGGTCGCCAAGCACACCATTCTGGAGGTCGGCGACCACAAGATCGGCATCGTCTCGGCCCTGGCCATGGACACGCCTGAAACGGCGTCGCCCGGGCCCAATGTCATCTTTCAGGATGACGCCGACAGCCTTGCTGCGGCAGCGGCGGAACTGGCCGATCAGGGCGTCGACAAGGTCATCGCCCTGACCCATGTCGGCTATCTGCGCGATCTGGAACTGGCAGCCGAGGTGCCGGGGATCGATGCGGTCATCGGTGGCCACTCTCACACCCTGCTGGGTGACATGGAGGGCGCGACGGCGGCCTATCCCACCATGGTGGACGGGGCAGACGGCGCGCAGGTGCCTGTGGCGCAGGTCTATGCCTATGGCAAGTATCTGGGCCATCTCACGCTGACCTTCGATGATGCGGGCGTTCTGACGTCGGTCGAGGGCGAGCCCATTCTGCTGGACGCCTCGGTTCCCGAGGACGAGGCGATCGCCGCCCGCGTGGCCGAGATGGCCGAACCCATTGCCGCGCTGCGCGAGGAGGTGGTGGCCAGCACATCGGCGCCGATCAACGGCGACCGGGACGTCTGTCGTGCGCAGGAATGCGAGATGGGCAATCTTGTGGCCGACGCCATGCTGGACCGCGTAGCGGATCAGGGCGTCACCATCGCCATCCAGAACGGTGGCGGACTGCGCGCGTCGATCGACGAGGGCGAGGTGACGATGGGCGAGGTGTATACCGTCCTGCCGTTCCAGAACGTCTTGGCAACCTTTCAGCTGACTGGTGCCGATGTCGTCGCCGCACTGGAGAACGGCGCCAGCCAGTACGAGGAGGCCGCAGGCCGTTTCGCGCAGGTGGCGGGACTGAAATACACCGTCGATCCTGCTGCTGAACCGGGCGCGCGCATCAGCGAGGTGATGGTGCAACAGGATGGCGAATGGGTGCCCATCGATCCTGCCGCGACCTATGGCGTCGCCACCAACAACTACATGCGCGGGGGCGGCGACGGGTACGAGATCTTCGCGACGGGCGGCCAGAACGCCTATGATTTCGGACCCGATCTGGCCGAAGTGGTGGCGGATTACCTGGGCGCGCGTCAGGAGGGCTATGCCCCCTATGTCGATGGCCGCATCACCGTGAAATGACGCCAAGGGGTGCCGGGCCGTGGGTCTGGCACCCGCTTTTTGCGGTCCGCGTGCTTGGCGCGGACGTCGCCTTGCGCTAATCGGGCCGGATGCGAACGGGCTTTCCCCTCGCGCGGCCAGGCCAGCGCATCGGCATTCTGGGCGGGTCCTTCGATCCGGCCCATCAGGGGCACCTGCTGATCAGCCAGGTCGCCCTGCGCAGGCTGGGTCTTGACCGGGTCTGGTGGCTGGTCTCTCCCCGAAACCCGCTCAAGGCGCACGGCCCCGCGCCGTTGGCGACGCGCATGGCCGCCGCCCGTGCCAACGCCCGCGATCCCCGAATCCTTGTCACCGACATCGAGGCCAAGCTTGGCCTGCGCAAGACGGCGGATACCCTGCACGCGCTTGCGCGGCTTTATCCGGGGGTGCGGTTCGTCTGGCTGATGGGGTCCGACAACATGGTGCAGTTTCACCATTGGGACCGCTGGCGCGCGATCGCCGACCAGGTGCCGATCGCCGTGATGGCCCGGCCCGGATCGCGGCTGGCGGCCCGTCATGCCGTTGCGGCCACCATCCTGCGCCGCGCGCGCCTGCCGGAAGCGCGGGCCGCTTTGCTGGCGCAGGCACGGCCGCCGGCCTGGGTGCTTTTGAACCTGCCGATGTCAGGCCTGTCCTCCACCGAACTGCGGAAAGGGCTGCGATGACGCTGAACCGACGCCGGATGCTGACCATGATGGCGGCCGCGACCCTGGCCCCCAGTGCCCTATCTGCTCAGGGGCTGGACCTGCGCCCCCGGCCGCGACCGCTTCCGGAACCCGGCGATCTTGTCACGCGGTCCGGTCTGCCCGGGCGGGTGGCCTTTGCGCTGACCGACGGGACCGAACCGCTGGCCCTGCGCCAGGCGGGGGCGCTGCTGGCGCCGGCCAGCACGATGAAGGCGATCACTGCGCTTTATGCGCTGGACCGGCTTGGCCCGGCCCATCGGTTCCGCACGCGGGTGATCAGGGCAGGGGACACGCTGATCCTGGCGGGCGGCGGCGACCCTGTGCTGACCACCGATGACCTGGCGCGTCTGGCCGACGATCTTGTCGGGCTGAAGACCCCAAGCCCTGCGCGCTTTGCTGTCTGGGGCGGCGCCTTGCCCGGCATCGCCGAAATCGCCCCCGAACAGGACGATCATCTGCCTTACAACCCCGCCATCTCGGGGCTGATGCTGAACTTCAACCGTGTCCATCTGGGCTGGACCCGCGTGGGCGTCGACCATCAGATCAGTGTCGAGGCGCGGGCGGCCGACAATTCCCCCCGCGCCTATACCGTCACCGCGATGCCGGGCGACCAGTCCGACCTGTTCTCCTATCGCCATGATCTGGAACGCGAATATTGGACGGTGTCGCGCGCCGCGATGGGCCGAACGGGCAGCCGCTGGCTGCCTGTACGCCTGCCCGAACTTTATGCGGCGGACGTGTTCCAGACGTTGTGCCGCGCCCGCGGGCTGGTCCTGCCCGCGCCAGACGTCATCGACCGCCTGCCAGCGGGCCAGGACATCGCGTATCATGACAGTCCCCCGGTCGAGGCGCTGGTCCGCGACATGCTGGAATATTCCACGAACCTGACGGCTGAGGCGCTTGGACTGCATGCCAGCGGTGCGCCCGATCTGGTGCAATCGGGACAGGCGATGCGCGGCTGGCTGGACGGGCTGGGGCAGGGGATGCGTCTTGCCGATCATTCGGGCCTGTCGGATGCCAGCCGGATCAGCCCCTATGCGATGACGCGCGTCCTAGCGGGGCCGGGGCGCGATCTGCTGTTGTCGCGCCTGATGCGGCGCAATCCGCTGGCCGACGACGACCACCCGGTCAACGCGCCGGTCGCGGCCAAGACCGGGACGCTGAACTTTGTGTCGAACCTGGCCGGATATGTCACCGGGACGTCGGGAACCGAAGGCGTGTTCACCATCTTCTGCGCCGATGCCGTGCGTCGCCGGGCCACCATCGGAGAGGAGCTGCCCGCAGGGGTCAGCACCTGGACACGGCAGGCCAAGGCGCTGCAGGCCGATCTGCTGAACAGTTTCGCGGGTCGTCTGGCCTAGACGGTCATGTGGCGCACGCGGGCCGACAGCTCGATCGCGGCGGCGTGCAGGCGACTGATGTTCAACTGGTCGCGGATCTCGGCCAGCATCATGACCTCGCCCTCGTACAGGCGGCCGTCGGCCGCGCCCACATCGCAGGCCAGGGCATAGGCCGTCTCATAGAGCTTCTCGGGCAGCGCGTCGCGGATCAGGCCGAACAGCGCGTCCACGCCGTCCTCTTCGTCGAACAGCGTCATCACGGTCTGGCTGATCGGCCGGATGCGGTCGTCGTCATAGGCCGCAAAGACCGGCGCATGGTCGACCATCCGCTGGATCGCCACCAGTTCGGACGTGCGGATGGTGCTGTCCGAGCAGGACACCGCCACCATCACCGCGACAAGCGCATCGCAGGGGGACAGGGAAGGCAGGTCGATGGTCATGGCACACTCCGCTTCGTTCGGGTGCAAATTATTGACGATCTGCGGCGCTTTCAATAAGCGTTCCGGACCTCAACAGGAGATCCGACCATGACCACCCTGCGCGACGCCGCGATGCAATCGAAGGCCTGGCCGTTCGAAGAAGCGCGCCGGGTGCTGAAACGGTACGAGAAGCAGCCCCCCGAAAAGGGCTATGTCCTGTTCGAGACGGGCTATGGCCCCTCGGGCCTGCCCCATATCGGCACCTTCGGAGAGGTCGCGCGCACGACGATGATCCGCCGCGCCTTTCAGGAGATCAGCGACATCCCGACGCGGCTGGTCTGTTTTTCGGACGATCTGGACGGCATGCGCAAGGTCCCCGAGAACGTCCCCGACCAGGAGATGCTGAAGGAACACCTGCAGCTTCCCCTGACCTCGGTCCCCGATCCGTTCGGCGAATACGACAGCTTCGGCGGTCACAACAACGCCATGCTGCGCCGCTTTCTGGACACGTTCGGCTTCGACTACGAATTCGTCAGCGCGACCGAGTTCTACAAGTCCGGCCAGTTCGATGCGGTGCTGCTGCGCGCCGCCGAACGCTATGACGACATCATGGCGGTGATGCTGGCATCCCTGCGCGAAGAGCGTCAGCAGACCTATTCCTGCTTCCTGCCGATCAGCCCCAAGACGGGCCGCGTGCTGTATGTGCCGATCAAGCATGTCGACGCCAAGGCCGGGACCATCACGTTTGACGAGGACGGCGAGGAGATCACCCTGCCGGTCACCGGCGGCAATGTGAAGCTGCAGTGGAAGCCCGATTTCGGTGCACGTTGGGCCGCGCTGGACGTCGACTTTGAGATGTACGGCAAGGATCACAGCACCAACACGCCGATCTATGACCGCATCTGCGAGATCCTGGGCGGCAAAAAGCCCGAGCATTTCACCTATGAGCTGTTCCTGGACCAGGACGGCCAGAAGATCAGCAAATCCAAGGGCAACGGCCTGTCGATCGACGACTGGCTGACCTATGCGTCCACGGAAAGTCTGTCCTATTTCATGTATCTCAAGCCCAAGACGGCCAAGCGGATGCATCTGGACGTGATCCCCAAGGCGGTGGACGAATACCACCAGCAGCTGCGTGCCTTTCCCGACCAGACCCCCGAACAGCAGCTGGCGAACCCTGTCTGGCACATCCACGGCGGCAACGTGCCGGCGTCCGACATGGCGATCCCGTTCCAGATGCTGCTGAACCTGGCATCCGTCGCGGGCGCCGCCGACAAGGAGGGCCTGTGGGGGTTCATCCGCCGCTATGCCCCCGAGGCCAGCCCCGAGACGCATCCCGGTCTGGATCGGGCTGCGGGCTTCGCACTGCGCTATTTCACCGATTTCGTGGCCCCCTCGCGCCAGTTCCGCGAACCCACCGAAGTCGAGCGTGCCGCGATGCAGGACCTGGCCGATCGCCTGGCCGCATGGGACCAGCCCGCCGACCCCGAGACGCTGCAGTCGATGGTCTTCGCCGTCGGCAAGGAGCACGGGTTCGAGCCGCTGCGCGACTGGTTCGCGGCCCTGTACCAGGTGCTGCTGGGCGCGGACCAGGGGCCCCGGTTCGGCGGCTTCATCGCGCTTTACGGCGTGGATGAGACCCGTGACCTGATCCGGGACGCGCTTGACGGCAAGCTGGTCATGAACCACGGCTGACGTTGCGGACGGGGCCGTTGCGGCGCACGCTGCGTTCAGGCCCCGTTAACCTTTCATCAACTATTTCTGTCCGCATCACGGCGGGTCTTCCCGGACCCGCCCGCCATGCCGATACGGAAGGGATAGCCGATGAACATAGCGATCACCAACGGGCTTTTGCTGACCCCACCCGCCTTCAGGGCGGGCCTGGGCGTCTGGTCGCGCAGCGACGGCACATCGGGCAGTCCTACTTGGGCCGATGCGGGCAATGCCGGCATCGTTCCCGCCGACCAGGATTTCGGTCCCTGCTTCGAGGTCGTCAAGCAGCAGACCACGACCAGCCTGCGCTTCATGGGAGAGACGCCGATGATCCCCGGCGTCTATCTGCGCGTGTCGGCGCGGGTCAAGATCGTCGCCGGCCCGCTGGCCAGCGTTCGCATCGCGGGCTGGGCGGGCGACGGGTCGCGCAACGCGGTCGCGGGCCTGGTCACCGCGGGGACGACTGTCGCGCTGCGCAACTACGGCGAGGTGGTCGAGGTCAGCGCCATCGTCGGCGTCGGCAACCGGCCGGGCGTCGATCTGCCGTGGGGCACGCGCGCGGTCTATGGGCATTTCGGTCTGGACCTGGTGGGCGCCAATGGCGGGGCGTTCCGGGTTGAATCGATCCGTATCGACGATATCACCGCGGCGTTCGTGCCGTCGTTGCTGGACTGGGTGGACGTGCGCGATTTCGGCGCGGTCGGCGATGGCGTCACGAACGACCGGGCCGCGTTCCTGGCGGCGGACCAGGCGGCGGCGGGCGGATCGATCGTGGTGCCCGCAGGGACGTTCTTCATTTCGGGCGACCTGTCGATCAACAGCCGCATCCGTTTCAAGGGCCGCCTCACCACCCCGCCCTCGACACGCGTGTCGCTGCTGCGCAGCTTTGATTTCCCGACCTATGCGGATGCCTTCGGCGACGAGACGCTTGGCATGAAGAAGGCGCTTCAGGCGCTGCTTGGCTATACCGACCACATCTCTCTGGACCTTGGCGGGCGCCGCGTGGACCTGGATGAACCGCTGATGCTGGCCGAACTGGCCCCCACGCTGGAGGGGTTTGCGAACCGCCGGGTGATCCAGAACGGCTCGATCCAGGCAAAGCCCGGCCCCGCATGGCAGACCGGCCGCGCGACCAGCCCCGGCACCTACAACCCGGCCCAGCCCTATCTGCTGAGCAACGTCGCCAATGTCGCGGCCATCGAGGTCGGCAGCCGCATCATCGGCAGTGGCGTCGGCCGCGAGGTCTATGTGAACGCCAAGAACGTCGCCCAAGGCACGCTGAGCCTGTCGCAGCCGCTTTATGGCGGCGCGGGAACGCGGCAGTACAGTTTTGAACGCTATCGCTATCTGTTCGACTTTTCGGGCGTGCGCGAACTGAGCCGCCTGAACTTCTCCAAGGTCGATTTCGGCTGCGACCGCATCTCCAGTGGCGTGATGCTGCCCCAGCAGGGAGAGATGATCCAGTTCGCCGATTGCTACTTCACCCGTCCGATGGACCGGGCGATCACCTCGATCGGGCGCGGCTGCCAGGACCTGCTGGTCGACAACTGCCAGTTCATCTCGAACGACCTCGACCTGCCGGCGCAGCAGCGCACCACGGTCGCGATCAACGTGAACGCCAACGACATCAAGATCCGCAACAACCGCTTCGTGCGGTTCGCGCATTTCATGGTGGCGAACGGCGGCGGCCACATCATCAGCGGCAACCACTGGTTCCAGGGCGACGGGTCGGGGCAGGGGCTGCGCTATGCGGGCCTGGTGCTGACCCAGCCCAACGTGCAGACGACGGTGTCGGGAAACTATATCGACAACGCCTCGATCGAATGGACCAACGAACACAGCGCCATCCCGAACTTCACCGGCTCCGAGTTCAGCTTTGGCGGCCTGACCCTGACGGGCAACACCTTCCTGTGTTCGAACACCGTTGCGTGGTTCACCTGGATCACCGTCAAGCCCTATGGCTCGGGGCATTTCATCCAGGGGCTGAACGTCGTGGGGAACGTTTTCAAGGCGCTTTACGGTAACGTGGAGCGGATCGACCGGGTCGACACCTCGATCGCCGACCTGAACTACAACAGCATGCGCAACCTGCAGTTCGAGGCCAACACCTTCAACGGCATCAACACCTATGTGTCGAACCCGCTGATGATCCAGCTGACCCAGAACACCGCCACGGCGACCTGGACCACGCCGGTCCTGACCGGCCTGCCATTCCAGGGCTGGGCGCGGTCCGTCCAGTCCGTCGTGACCGAGGTCGCGCTGCAGTCGACCAGCGGCGCCCGTGTCGATGCGACTCCGACGGTCGTGCCGGATTCGGGCACGTCAAAACGCCAGATCCGGCTGACCTGGTCACAGCCCCTGCGCGGCCGGGTCTGCATCTATGCGCGGATGGATCGCCCGCAATAGCACGATCATGCTGTTGACAGGCGCCTTGGGCCGGGGGCAACCTCGGCCCAAGGCCATGTGCGGAGGGTCCATGGGCTATCGCCCCGCCTTTCTGGATCTTTCGTTCGATCTCAAGGACCTGCAGGCAGGACTTACGGTCGCCATCGTGGCGCTGCCGCTGTCTCTGGCGATCGCCATCGCCAGTGGCGTCGGTCCCGACCGCGGGCTGGTCACGGCTATCGTGGGCGGGTTCCTGGTCAGCGCCATGGGCGGGTCACGCCACCAGATCGGCGGCCCGGCAGGCGCGTTCATCGTGCTGGTCGCGGGCTGCGTCGCGGCGATCGGCATCGACGGCCTGATCCTGGCCACGATGCTGTCCGGTGCCATGCTGGCGGTGCTGGGCCTGCTGCGTCTTGGCGGGACCATCCGACTGGTGCCCTATCCGGTAATCCTGGGGTTCACTGCCGGGATTGCGGTGATCATCGCCGCAAGCCAGCTGCGCGACCTGTTAGGCCTGACGCTGTCCGCGCCCGAACCTGCCGCGTTGATGCCCAAGCTGTCCGCCCTATGGCAGGCCCGTGCCACGGCTGATCCGCAGGTCATCGGCGTCGCGCTGACCGCGGTCGCGGTGATCGTGTTCGCACAGCGCCTGGCGCCCCGCCTGCCGGCGCTGCTGCTGGGGATCGTCGCCGCCACCCTTGCCGCACAGGTGCTGGACGCGCCATCGGTCTTTGATCGCTTCGGCGCGCTGCCGGCCGGTCTGCCGATGCCGATGCTGCCCGCGCTGGACTGGGCGTCCGTTCAGGCGGCGCTGCCCTTCGCGGTGGGCTTCACCTTGCTGGGGGCGATCGAGTCGCTTCTGTCGGCGATGGTCGCCGACCAGATGGCCGGCACCCGCATGCGTCCCGATGACGAGTTGATCGGGCAGGGGCTTGCCAATATCGGGGCGGGTCTGTTCGGCGGCTTTTGCGTCACCGGCACCATCGCCCGGACGGCGACCAACGTGAAGGCCGGCAGCCGCGGCCCCGCATCGGGGATGATCCACGCCGCGCTGCTGCTGGGCTTCCTGATCGTCGCCGCGCCGCTGGTCGGGGCCATTCCCCTGGCCGGCTTGGCGGGGCTTCTGATGGTCGTCGCTTGGAAGATGATCGAATGGCACGCGATGATCAGCCTGACCCGCATCGACCGGGCCGAGGCGGGGGTGATGGTCGCGACCTTCCTGGGCGTGATCCTGCACGATCTGACGACCGGCATCCTGATCGGCATGGCGCTGACCGGGATGCTGTTCATCGCGCGGATGTCGCGCGAGGGGACCGCTCATGCCCTGGCAACCGACCCCGATGGACCGGCGGACCGGATGGTGATCCATCTGTCCGGGCCGGTCTTCTTCGGCTCGGTCGCGCGGATCGAGGGGGCGCTGGCCCGGATCGACGCGCATCCCCGCCTGCTGCTTCTGGACATGTCACAGGTCACGCTGATCGACCGAAGCGGCGCCCAGATGATCCGCGACCTGTCCGACCGGCTGGCGCGCCGCGGAACCCGGGTCGTGGCGGTCCATGCACGGCCGATGCTGCGGGCGGGACTGCACGGCAGCGTCACGGTTGCCGAGGACTCTGCCCGTTTGTGAAGCATTGACAGGATCGGTGATCCTCAAGTGAATTCATTTACAAAATTTCCGTTTATAAAAAACAAGTTAACTTGTTCCCCCATCTGTGATTAACATGGTGGCGACGCAGCGTTGCGCCCACACCCTATACGGGTCGTCGCGGCCGGGCTGCAGCATGGCGACGACGAGGGGGAAAGTCATGACCGCTGAAAACATTCGCAAACACGCCATTCCGGCCGGCCTGGAGGACGCTCATGCCGGCCCCGAGGACTATGCGCGGCTGTATGACGAATCGATCCGCGACCCGCAGGGCTTCTGGTCCCGCGAGGGGAAGCGGCTGGACTGGATGACGCCCTATACCAAGGTCAAGAACACCGACTTCACCCTGGGGCAGGTCAGCATCAAGTGGTTCGAGGACGGGGTCCTGAACGCCTCGGTCAACTGCATCGATCGCCACCTGCCGACCCGTGCCAACCAGACCGCGATCATCTTCGAACCCGACGATCCGCAGACGCCCGCCCAGCACATCACCTATGCTCAGCTGTCCGAAAAGGTGAACCGGTTCGCGAACGTCCTGCTGAGCCAGGGCGTGATGCGCGGCGACCGCGTGGTGATCTATCTGCCGATGATCCCCGAGGCCGCCTATGCGATGCTGGCCTGCGCGCGCATCGGGGCGATCCATTCGATCGTCTTCGCGGGCTTTTCGCCCGATGCGCTGGCCAACCGGATCAACGACAGCGGCGCCAAGGTTCTGGTCACCGCCGACACCGCGCCGCGTGGCGGCCGGCGCACGAACCTGAAATCGAACGCCGACGCGGCATTGCTGCATTGTTCGGACAAGGTGCGCTGCCTTGTGGTCAAGCATACCGGCGACCAGACCACTTGGGTCGAGGGACGCGATATCGACGTCAAGGCGCAGATGGAGCAGGTCGCCCCCGACTGTCCGCCCCGCCCCATGGGCGCCGAGGATCCGCTGTTCATCCTGTACACGTCGGGATCGACCGGCAAGCCGAAGGGAGTCGTGCATACGACCGGCGGCTATCTGGTCTATGCCGCGATGACGCATCAGTACACGTTCGACTACAAGGACGGCGACGTCTTCTGGTGCACGGCGGATGTGGGTTGGGTCACCGGCCACAGCTATATCGTCTATGGCCCGCTGGCCAACGGCGCCACGACCGTGATGTTCGAGGGCGTCCCGACCTGGCCCGATGCCGGACGCTTCTGGCAGGTCTGCGCCAAGCACAAGGTCACCCAGTTCTATACCGCACCGACCGCCATCCGCGCGCTGATGGCCAAGGGGCCCGAGCCGGTCGAGGCGCATGATCTGTCGTCGCTGCGCATCCTGGGCACCGTCGGAGAGCCGATCAACCCCGAGGCCTGGAACTGGTACAACGAACATGTCGGCAAGGGCCGCTGCCCCATCGTCGACACCTGGTGGCAGACCGAGACCGGCGGCCACTTGATCACGCCGCTGCCCGGTGCGATCGAGACAAAGCCCGGATCGGCCACGGTGCCGTTCTTTGGCGTGGTCCCGGTGATCCTGGACGCGGCCTCGGCCGAGGTGCAGCATGGCGACCCGGCCGAGGGCGTGCTGTGCATCGGCGACAGCTGGCCCGGCCAGATGCGGACCCTGTGGGGCGATCACGCCCGCTTCGAGGAGGCGTATTTCCAGCAGTATCCCGGCTATTACTTCACCGGCGATGGCTGCAGGCGGGACGAGGACGGATATTACTGGATCACCGGCCGCGTCGATGACGTCATCAACGTCAGCGGCCACCGCATGGGCACGGCCGAGGTCGAATCCGCCCTGGTCGCCCATGAAAAGGTCGCCGAGGCCGCGGTCGTGGGCTATCCGCACCCGATGAAGGGGCAGGGCATCTATGCCTATGTCACGTTGATGAACGGCGTGGACCCCTCGGAGGAGCTGCGCGCCGACCTGGAGAAATGGGTCCGCACCGAGATCGGCCCGATCGCCAAGCCGGACCTGATCCAGTGGGCGCCGGGCCTGCCCAAGACACGGTCCGGCAAGATCATGCGCCGCATTCTGCGCAAGATCGCGGAAAACGACCACGGCACCCTGGGCGACACCTCGACCCTGGCCGAACCCGAGGTCGTGGACGATCTGATCGCCAACCGCATGAACCGCGGCTGACGACCGGCCGGGGGCCTTGGCGTCCCCGCAAACCTGCCTGCGCCCATCGCCGGGGACGGGCTTGGAAGAACACTAGGGCGGAGTGACAGACATGTCTGAACAGGGAGGGACCTAGGGACATGAGTGACAGACAATCCTCGAATGCCTATTGGCAGGCCAATCTACGCATCATCTACATTTGCCTCGCGATCTGGGCGCTGGTGTCCTACGGCTTCGGCATCATCCTGCGGCCGCTGCTGTCGGGCATCTCGGTGGGCGGAACGGATCTGGGATTCTGGTTCGCGCAGCAGGGGTCGATCCTGTGCTTCATCGCGCTGATCTTCTTCTACACCTGGCGCATGAACCGCCTGGACGCCGAACACGGCGTGGACGAGTGAGGACCCAGCCATGAGCCAATTCACCCTGAACCTGCTGGTCATCTGCGCCTCGTTCGCGCTGTATATCGGCATCGCCATCTATTGCCGGGCGAAATCCACGGCCGAGTTCTATGCCGCCAACCGCGGCGTCGGACCGGTCATGAACGGCATGGCGACGGCCGCCGACTGGATGTCGGCCGCGTCCTTCATCTCGATGGCGGGTCTGATCGCCTTCACGGGCTATGACAACTCGACCTACCTGATGGGCTGGACGGGCGGCTACGTGCTGCTGGCCCTGCTGCTGGCGCCCTATCTGCGCAAGTTCGGCAAGTTCACCGTGCCGGAATTCATCGGCGACCGCTTCTATTCGCGCACCGCGCGGATCATCGGCGTGATCTGCCTGCTGATCGTCTCGATCACCTACGTGATCGGCCAGATGACCGGCGTGGGCGTCACCTTCTCGCGCTATCTCGAGGTGTCGAACGCGACCGGCCTGTGGATCGGCGCGGCGCTGGTGTTCTGCTATGCCGTTCTTGGCGGCATGAAGGGCATCACCTACACGCAGGTCGCGCAGTATGTCGTCCTGATCATCGCCTACACGATCCCGGCGGTGTTCATCTCGCTGCAGCTGACGGGCAATTTCCTGCCGCCCTTGGGCCTGTTCGGCACGCATGAGGGATCGGGCGTGGCGTTCCTGGCGCAGCTGGACGGTCTAGTGACCGACCTGGGCTTCCGCGCCTATACCGAACACCACAACTCGACCTTGGACATGGTCCTGTTCACGATGGCGCTGATGATCGGCACCGCGGGTCTGCCGCACGTGATCATCCGCTTCTTCACCGTGCCCAAGGTCTCCGATGCCCGCAAGTCGGCAGGCTGGGCGCTGGTCTTCATCGCGCTGCTCTATACCGTCGCTCCGGCGGTGGGTTCGATGGCGCGCTTCAACCTGACCGCGACCATGTGGCCGGGCGCCGCGCAGGGCGAGACCTTCAGCCAGCCGGCCGTGTCGCTGGCCGACATCGAGACCAGCGAGGACCTGGCCTGGATGCGCAACTGGCAGACCACCGGCCTGCTGAACTGGGAGGACAAGAACGGCGACGGCCTGATCCAGTACTACAACGACGGTGCCGCCGCACAGGCGACCGCGCTGGCCGCGGCCCGCACCAGCGGCGACCAGGCGGCGATCGACGCGGCCCAGGCCGCCTATGACGCCCGCCTGGCCGAGACCCATGCCGCCCTGCCGGGCGCCCCCGCGGCCGAGCAGAACTGGGTCGGGAACGAGCTGACCACCGTGAACAACGACATCATGGTGCTGGCCAACCCCGAAATCGCCAACCTGCCGGGCTGGGTCATCGCCATCGTCGCCGCCGGCGGCCTGGCCGCCGCCCTGTCGACCGCGGCGGGTCTGCTGCTGGCGATCTCGGGCGCCGTGTCCCACGACCTGATCAAGGGCACGCTGCGCCCGAACATCAGCGAAAAGGGCGAACTGATGGCCGCGCGCGTCTCGATGGCGCTGTCGATCCTGGTCGCGACCCTGCTGGGCCTGAACCCGCCGGGCTTTGCGGCCCAGACCGTGGCACTGGCCTTCGGCCTTGCCGCCAGCTCGATCTTCCCGGTGCTGATGATGGGGATCTTCTCCAAGCGTGTCGGCAAGGAAGGAGCGATCGCCGGCATGATCGCGGGCATGCTGTCCACGATCCTCTACATCTTCGCCTACAAGGGCTGGTTCTTCATCGCGGGCACCAACATGTTCCCCGATACGCCCGACGCCTGGCTGTTCGGCATCTCGCCGGCCTCCTTCGGCACCGTGGGCGCGGTGATCAACTTTGCGGTCGCCTTCGGCGTCTCGGCCGTCAGCAAGCGTCCCCCCGCCCATGTGCAGGAACTGGTCGAATCGATCCGTGTCCCGCGCGGTGCGGGCGGTGCCGTCGCGCACTGATCATCCTGCCGCGTCCCCGACCGGGGGCGCGGCACCCTCCTTCCCACAAGGTCACCCCGGATGCCCGACAGCATTGTCGATTTCATCGCCACCGTGCATCCCTATGACAGCCTGAAGCGGGACGAGCTGGCGCGCGTCGCCACCTCCTTCAGCCGCAGGACATTCGCCCCCGGCGACCTGATCTATCAGTTCGGAGACCGCCTGCCGGGCCTGTACCTGATCGAAAGCGGCCAGGTCGCGGTCACCGACCGCAACGGCGACAGCGTATCCCAGCTGGGGCCGCGCAATTCCTTCGGCGAACGCGGCCTGCTGCGCGACGGGGTGGCAGTCACGTCGGCGCGGGTCATGGACCGGCCGGCGGTGATCCTGATGTTGCCCCGGGCAGAGGTGACGCGCCTGATTGCCGACCATCGCGCAGTCGCCCGGTTCTTCGACCGGGGAAGGGGGCCCTCCGACCGCGGGGGCGACCTGGCCCGCCTCAAGGTGGGGGAACTGCTGTCGGGCAAACCCGTCAGCTGCACCCCCGACACCCCGATCATCGAGGCCGCCCGCCAGATGCGCGATGCCCGCGTCAGCAGCCTGGGCATCACCCAGGGCGGCCGCCTGATCGGGCTGGTCACCATCCGCGACATGTCGAACCGCGTCGTGGCCGAAGGGCGCGACATGCGTCAGCCGGTCAGCGCCGTGATGACGCCCGACCCTGTGACCTTGGCCCCCACGGCCTTGGGCTATGACGTGCTTAACATCATGCTGGAACGGCGCATCGGGCATCTGCCGGTGGTCGATGACGGCCGTTTCGTCGGCATGATCAGCCAGACCGACCTGACGCGGGTCCAGGCGATTTCCGCCGCGGGGCTGATCCGACAGGTCGCCAAGGCGCGCGACACCGCACAGATGGCTGCCATCACGGCCCGCATTCCCGAACTGCTGACGCAGCTGGTTCAGGCCCGCCAGCGGCACGAGATCATCACTCGCATGATCACCGACATCGCCGACGCGGTCACGCGCCGCCTACTGGACCTGACGGCCGCCGACCTTGGGCCTGCGCCCGCCGCCTGGTGCTGGGCCGCCTGCGGCAGCCAGGGCCGCCAGGAACAGACCGGCACCAGCGATCAGGACAACTGCGTGATCCTGGCACCCGGCGCCGATCCGAAGGACCCGTGGTTCACCACCTTGGCGCGGCGGGTCAGCGATGGGCTGCATGCCTGCGGCTATGTGCATTGCCCGGGCGACATGATGGCGACCAACCCGCGCTGGTGTCAGCCGCTGGACGTCTGGCAGGGCTATTTTCGCGACTGGATGACCCATCCCAGCCCCGAGGCGCAGATGCTGGCCTCGGTCATGTTCGACCTGCGCGCCATCGGCGGCGACGTCACGTTGCTGGGCGACCTGCAGGACGGGACCCTGGACGCGGCCTCGAAGAATTCGATTTTCATTGCGCATATGGTTGGAAATTCACTGAAACATCGGCCTCCGCTTGGCCTAATCGGCGGCTTTGCCACGATCCGGACCGGAGAGCATCGCCACCATATCGACATGAAGCACAACGGCGTGGTCCCGGTGACCGACCTGGCGCGGGTCTATGCCCTGCAGGGACGCATCGGCACGGTCAACACACGTGCCCGGCTGGAGGAGGCCGAGGCGCGGGGCGTGATCTCGGCCACGGGCGGGCGCGACCTGATCGCGGCCTACGACATGATCCAGACCGTGCGGCTTGAGAATCAGGCGCATCTGGTCAGGGCGGGGCGCAGGCCCGACAATTACCTCTCACCGGCGGATCTGTCGGATTTCGAACGCAGCCACCTGCGCGACGCCTTCGTCGTCGTGCGCGGAATGCAGTCGGCGGTGGGACATGGCAAGGGGATGCTGGGATGACAGGGATCGGAAGCGATCTGATCGGGGTGATCGCCGCGGCGGTCGGGGCGGCGGCGGTGCTGTATGCCGGGATGCATCTGGCGCGCAAGCTGGGCTTGTCGCCCGCCGCCTGGCTGCTGCCGGCGGGCATCGGCCTGTCGATGGTCGCCTATTCGGTGTGGAACGACTATGCGTGGTTCGACCGCGCGCAGGCCAGCCTGCCTGCCGGTTCGCAGGTGCTGGTCGTGGGACATGACAGCCAGCCCTGGGCGCCCTGGACCTATCTGTTCCCGGTCGAGACGCGGTTTGCCGCGCTGGACCCCGCGCAGATCACGCAGGGCGCGGACGGCACGCGCCGTGCGCCGATCATGCTGGTGGAGCGCCGCGGCCAGACCGTGATCGTGCCGCAGGACTTCGACTGCGCGGGCGCGCGGATCCGTCCGGGACGTGCCGACTGGATGCCCGCGGGCGATGATGCGGCCTTTGCCACCGTCTGCCCGGATGGAGGGACCAATGGCTGACATCCTGGTCATCGAGGATGAGGACAACATCGCCACCGCGCTGGATTTCCTGCTAACCCGCGACGGCCATCGCCATGACCGCATCGCCACCGGACGCGGCGCCGTGGACCGCATCCGCCAGACGCGGCCGGACCTGGTCCTGCTGGACGTGATGCTGCCCGAGGTATCGGGGTATCAGATCGTCCAGGACGTGCGCGCCGATCCCGACCTGGCGGGGGTGCGGGTGCTGATGATGACCGCGCGCGGTTCCGTGGTCGAGCGGCGCAAGGGGCTGGCGCTTGGCGCCGACGGCTTTATCGCAAAGCCCTTCGAACTGGCCGAGTTGCGTGCCGAGATGGCCCGCCTGCTGTCCTGATGCGCCGGCGCATCCTGATGCTGTTCCTGGCCGCGCTGGTCGCGGCGCTGGTCCTGGCGGGGTTGGCGCTGTGGCGGGTGGTGCAGGGCGGGCAGGATGCGGTGATCCAGGCCGCAATGATCGCGGGCATTGGCCTTTTGGGGCTGATGACCGCGCTGTGGTTCCTGTTCGACCGGCACCTGGCCCGGCCGCTGGAATCGCTGGCCGGGGCGTTGCGGACCGGGCGCGTTCCCGACCTGGCGCAGGCCCGTCACCTTGCCGATCTGGGCCCGGCCGCCCGGGACGCGGCCCTGGCGCGCGAACGGTCCGATCAGGCGCTGGCGCAGGCGCTGCAGGATCACGCCGCCGAAACCCTGCGCGAAAAGGCCAGCCTGGAGGCGATCCTGGCCGATTTCGGCGCGGGCGCGGTCATGGCCGACGCACGGGGGCGGGTGGTCTTCTATAACGCCAGCGCGGCGCGGCTGCTGCCGGGACTGGCGTTGGACCGTGCGCTGGACACGCTTTTGACGTCGGGCGCGTTGCGGGCGGCACAGATGCGGCTGGCCGCGGGGGCCGCCGCGACGGACCTGACCTGCCTGACGGTCGGTGGTGTCCGCCTGTCGGGTCGGTTGCGCGCGATCGACGACGGGCTGCTGCTGATCCTGCGCGATGGCGCGGTCCAGCGCCCCGCACCCCGCGACATGCTGGAGGCGCTGCGCCGCCATGCGTCGACCTTGGTTCCGATGCTGGACGCGCTGGACGGGCCGATCCCGCCCGCGTTGGCTCAGGCGATCCGCGCCGAAGGACAGGGCTTGGCCAACGCCACACGCAGCCTGTCCAGGATCATGGCCAGCGATGCGCCCGGCACGGTGGCTGCGCTGACGGAACTGGCCGCGGGGCTGGAGGCGGCGGATCTGCCGCCGCTGGCGTTCCGTGCAGAGGCGGCCAGCCTGAACGCGCTGCTGCTGCTGCTGGATGCCCGGCTGCGCGCCTTGGGGCACACCCCGGTGCTGTCGGTCCGGCCGGACCCTGACGACCAGATGCGGCTGGTGCTGGATTGGCGCGGGTCGCCGGTGCCTATCGACCTGCTGGAGGGTTGGCTGACCGCCGCCCCCGATCCCGGCCAGCCTGATGTGACGGGGGCGGAGATATTGGCCCGCCACGGCACCGGCATCTGGCCGGAAACGGACGGCGCAAGGGCGCGGCTGGTCATGCCGCTGGCCTTGGCGCAGGGCGTCGCGGACGGATCGGGCGTGACCTATGATTTCGCCTTGGCGACGCGGGGGGCGGCGTCGTCGCGGCTGGCGGACCTGACCTGCGTGGTCTTCGACACCGAAACCACGGGGCTGACCGATCGCGACCGGATCGTCCAGATCGCCGGTCTGCGCCTGGCGCGCGGCCGCCTGACCGGGGAACGGTTCGAGACGCTGGTGAACCCCGGCTGTCCCATTCCCCCGGCCTCGACCGCGATCCATCACATCACCGACGCGATGGTGGCCGACGCTCCGGACTTGACCGCGGCGCTGACGGCGTTCCGGCATTTCTGCGACGACAGCGTGCTGATCGCGCATAACGCGCCCTTTGACATGGGCTTTCTGCGGCGCGCCGAGGCGCAGACCGGCACGCGGTTCGACAACCGGGTGCTCGACACGGTGCTGCTGTCGGCGATGGTCTGGGGCCAGTCGGAGGTTCATACGCTAGATGCACTGACCGAGCGTCTTGGCATCGCCATCCCGCCCGAAGCCCGGCATACCGCGATGGGCGATACCATCGCCACCGCGCAGGCCTATCTGGCGCTCATCCCCGCGCTGGAGGCCAAGGGCATCACCCGGTTCGAGGAGGTCGTGGCCAAGGCCCGCGACCACCGCGCGCTGATCGCCGACGCGAACCGCTAAAGCGCGATCTGCGGCTGGTCCGTGGCGGGGTCTTCGTCCGGGCGCAGCGTGTCGCCCAAGGGGGGCGGCGCGGGCGCGTCCTCGCGGCGTCGGATCAGGATGTCGCCGTTGGGCAGACGTTCCGGCGCCTGATAGTTGCGGATGTCGTCGACCTGCGCCGCCAGATCCTGCAGGACGGGGCCCATCTGGCGTAGAGCGCCGGCCAGGTCCTGGGCCAGGGGCGACGTGGCGCCGGGCTCCTCCTCGCCCCACAACTGCCCCATGATCGCGCCCAGGCCGCGTTCCAGGAACCCCGGTTCCTCCGGCGCCTCTTGCGCAAAGGCGGGGGCGGACATCAGTGCAAGGCACAGGGCGGTGGGGGTCAGGATGCGTGTCATGGGCCATGAGATGGGCAGTGCCGGCCCGCCGCGCAAGGTTCAGGCGGCCCCGGCCTGCAGATTGCCGCGATAGAGGTTGCGATAGCTGTCCCAGGCCTCGTTCAGCCGACGAGTGCGGGCCTCGGCCAGGCGGATGGCTTCGGGGGGCAGGCCGCGACCGATGGCGTGGTCGGGGTGGTTCTCGCGCAGCAGCTGGCGCCAGCGGCGCTTGACCTCGGGCAGGGGGGTGTCGGGGGCGACGCCCAGAACCTCGCAGGGCGGGCAGCCGGCGCCCTTGTCATGCCGCCGCCGGATCGCGGCGATCTGCGCGGGCGCCAGCCCGAAGATGCGACCGACCTCGTCCAAGAACGCGATCTCGGCCGGCTGCAGCGCACCGTCGGCCACGGCGATGACGAACAGCCCCTCCATCACATCCAGAAGGACCGGATCGCCGGGCTGGAACATCGACGCCATCTTGCGCGCCCAGGCATCGAAGCCGGCCACGTCCTTGCGGGCCAGATCGAAGACGCGGGCGGCGTTCTTCTCCTCGGAGCGGGGGATGATGAACACCCGGCGAAAGGCCGCGACCTCGGAGCGTTCGACGGTGCCGTCGACCTTGGCCAGCTTCGCCCCAAGCGCGATCACCGCAATGGTGAAGGCGACCGACCGTTCCGGCGGCGTCGCCGGACGATTCGTCCACAGGAACACGGTGATGCGGTCGGCCATCCGCTGCCAGAAGCTGCGGGGCCTTGGCAGGTCAGGGCAGGGGCCCGTGCAAGTTTCGGGGGTGGTGCAGCAATCCATGCCCCAAGGTTAGCGCCGAAACCGGCCAAGCGATAGGGGCGCATTGCCGCCGCGGCGGCATGCTAGGCCGAAAGATCGCGCCCCATCAGCACAAGGTCGTGAAACTGCCCGAATTTCCATCCTGCCGCCGGGATGCGGCCCCATTCGGCATAGCCCATGGCCCGGTGGAAGGCGATCGAGCCGTCGTTCGACCCGGTGATCCCGCCGATCAGGATGCGGTGGCCGCGCTGGCGGGCGTGGTCTTGGACGGCGGTCAGCATGGCCCGGCCGACCCCGCGTCCCCGCGCATCCGGAGCCGCGTGGATCGTGTGTTCCATGCTGCGCGCATAGCCCGCCCCGCCGCGAAACTGGGAATAGGTGGAAAAGCCCAGAAGCCGGTCGCCATCGGCCGCCACGATGAAGGCCTGTCCGGCCGCCTGCCGCTCTGCGATCAGGGCCGCGATCTGGTCATGGCTGCGTTCATCGGGCCAGAAGGTGATGGCGGTGTCGCGGACGATGGGGTTCCAGATGGCCGCGATGGCGGGCACATCGGCGGCGGTCGCGTCGCGCAGGATCACAGCGTCACCTCTCCGTCCGGGGTTGCCAGCGTCGCGGTCAGGGGTGTCCCCGCCCCGGTCAGCATCAGCCGGCGGTCGTCCAGCTCAAGCCGGTCCAGCGGCAGGGTCAGCCGCGTCAGGCGCACCCCGCGATCGGGCAGGCGGTCGGACGGGTGCGGCCGGTCACCCCAGTCGATCAGCATGGGCTGCGCCCCGTCGCGCGGCATCTGGCCGGCCAGCGGCAGGGTGATCTGCCAAGACAGGTCGCCGCGGCGCGCCTGCACGACGCGCGTGCCGGTGGGTGCGCGGAAGGGCGTCGCGCGCATCACCCAGCCCGCCACCCGCGGCGGGCCGTCGAACCCGTCCAGCCCGAACCAGCAGGGCCGGACATCGGCCTCGGGATCGGGCGCGATCAGTTCCAGGTATTCCCCCGGCCCAAGCGACATAAGGCGGTTGTGCGTGCCCATGCCCGGATGGCGCCCGCCCGGTTCCAGCGTCAGGCCGCGGCCGGCCAGCCACGCCGCCCCTTCGTCCAGGGTGCGGGCGGCGATGGCCACGTGATCGAAGGCCAGGCTCACCCGCGGTGGGCGCCCGCGGCCAGGTCGCGGACGAAGGCCAGGATTTCCGGGACGGGGCGCCCCTCGCCGATCTGCTTGACGATGGCGCTGCCGACGACGCAGCCGTCGGCGACGGACGCGATCGCCTCGGCCGCCTCGGGGGTCGAGATGCCAAAGCCCACGACGACCGGCAGGCCGGCGGCGGCGCGGATGCGGGCGACCTCGGGGGCGACGTCGGCGGCATTGGCCGCGGCCGCGCCGGTGATCCCCGTGACGCTGACGTAATAGACAAAGCCCGTGATGTTCCTGACCACCGCAGGCAGGCGGCGGTCATCGGTCGTCGGCGTCGCCAGGCGGATGAAGTTCAGCCCCGCGGCCGTGGCTGGCACGCAGAGTTCGGAATCCTCCTCGGGGGGCAGGTCGACGACGATCAGGCCGTCGATCCCCGCCTCGACCGCATCCGTCAGGAACTGGGTCACGCCGCCCTTTCGGGCATAGATCGGGTTGTAATAGCCCATCAGCACGATGGGCGTCGTGGTGTCGTCGCGCCGGAATTCGCGCACGATGTCCAGCGTGCGGCTGACGCTGCCGCCCTGGGCCAATGCGCGCTGGCCTGCCGCCTGGATCGTGCTGCCATCGGCCATCGGGTCGGTGAAGGGCATGCCCAGCTCGATGATGTCCACCCCCGCGTCGGGCAGGCCTCGCATGATCTGCAGCGCGGTCGCATCGTCGGGGTCGGATGCCATCATGTAGGCCACGAAGGCCTTCTTGCCCTGGGCCTTGAGCGCCGCAAACCTGTCGTCGATTCTGGTCATGTCCGTCCCTGCATTCTTTGGCACAATCCCTAGCGCGCATGGGGGGTGGGTGCAATCTCCGGGCGCGGGTCGGGCGTGGGCCGGGCCAAGGCTGGACTTGGCCGCGCGGGGCGCGTAACAGGCGCGGGATATTCAGACGGGAAAGGGTGCTGTCATGGGCTTTCGCATGGGGATCGTGGGCTTGCCGAACGTGGGCAAGTCGACGCTGTTCAACGCATTGACGAAAACCGCCGCCGCACAGGCCGCGAACTTCCCGTTCTGCACCATCGAGCCCAACGTGGGCGAGGTCGCGGTCCCCGACCCGCGGCTGGACACCCTGGCCGCCATCGCGGGCAGCAAGCAGATCATCCCGACGCGCATCACCTTCGTGGACATCGCGGGCCTGGTGAAGGGCGCCAGCAAGGGCGAAGGCCTGGGCAACCAGTTCCTGGCCAACATCCGCGAGACGGACGCCATCGCCCATGTGCTGCGCTGCTTCGAGGATGGCGACATCACCCATGTCGAGGGCCGTATCGACCCGCTGGCCGATGCCGACGTGATCGAGACCGAGCTGATGATCGCCGACATGGAATCGATCGAGCGTCGCCTGGCCAACCTGTCGCGCAAGCTGAAGGGCGGGGACAAGGACGCGCTGGATCAGGACCGCCTGCTGCGCCAGGCGCTGGCCGTGCTGAACGAGGGCCGCCCGGCGCGCACCATCGCCGTGTCCGACGACGACCGCCGCGCGTGGGACATGCTGCAGTTGCTGACCGCCAAGCCGGTTCTGTTCGTCTGCAACGTGGCCGAGGACGAGGCCGCCAACGGCAATGCCCTGTCCGAGAAGGTCCGCGAGATGGCCGATGCGCAGGGCGCGGGCCATGTCGTGATCTCGGCCCGGATCGAGGAGGAGATCAGCCAGCTGGACGCCGAGGAGGCGCAGATGTTCCTGGGCGAGATGGGCCTGGAGGAGCCGGGCCTGGACCGGCTGATCCGCGCCGGATACAGCCTGCTGGGTCTGCAGACCTATTTCACCGTGGGCCCAAAGGAGGCCCGCGCCTGGACCATCACCAAGGGCACCCTGGCCCCGCAGGCGGCGGGCGTGATCCATGGCGATTTCGAGAAGGGCTTCATCCGGTCGGAAACCATCGCCTATGACGACTATGTCGCCGGCAAGGGCGAAGCCGGGGCACGGGAGGCGGGCAAGCTGCGCGTCGAGGGCAAGACCTATGAGGTCAAGGACGGGGACGTCCTGCACTTCCTGTTCAGCGGCTGATGAGGAAAGGCGGGCCAGGCGGCCCGCCTTGTTCGTTCAGGAATAGGTCAGTTCGGTCGCCTTGCCGCGGAAGACCGTGTAGGCCAGCACCGAATAGGCGATGATGACCGGCAGGACGATCAGCGCGCCCACCAGGATGATGATCAGCGCCTCGGGTGCGGCGGCGGCCTGATAGATCGTCATCTGTTCGGGGACGACATAGGGGTAGAAGCTGTAGGCCAGCCCCCCGAAGGCCAGGACGAACAGCGCCGTGGTCAGGGCGAAGGGCGTCCAGGCCATGCGGTCGTTCTCCATCGGCAGCACGTGCAGCACCCGCCACAGGGTCGCGATCAGCACCACCGACAGGATCGGCAGGGGGGCCAGGATCGCGAATTCGGGCCAGCTGAACCACTTGTCCCAGATGCGGGCACTGACCAGGGGCGATGCGGCCGAGATCGCGGCGATGCCCGCCACCAGCCCCCAGATGCCGCGCCGTGCCCACAGGATCGCCTTGGCCTGCAGAACGCCCTCGGCCTTGCCGATCAGCCAGGTCGCACCGATGACGCTGAACCCCACCGTCAGGAACACCGCCGTCAGCAGCGCAAACGCGATGTTGGTCCAGCTGAGCTGCAGCCCGGTGACATAGAGGCCCAGCATGAACCCCTGCGCCAGGGTTGAGGCCAGGCTGCCCGCGAAGAACGCCCGGTTCCACGCGGCGCGGTGACGGGTCGGGGCCTTGGCGCGGAACTCGAACGCGACGCCGCGCAGGATCAGGCCGATCAGCATGACCGTCACCGGCAGGTAAAGGGCAGTCAGGATCACCCCGTGCGCCACCGGGAAGGCCACCAACAGCAGGCCGATGGCCAGGACCAGCCAGGTCTCGTTCGCGTCCCAGAAGGGACCGATCGAGGCGACCATGCGGTCGCGTTCCGACGGGGTGGCGAAGGGGAACAGCAGGCCCACCCCCAGGTCGAAGCCGTCCAGGACGACATAGACCAGGATGGAAATGCCCATCAGCATCGCGAAGACGAAGGGCAGCCAGATGAACGGATCACCGAAGAGGTGCATGATCTACTCCGCAGGTTGCAGGGCGCGCACGCCCGCGTCGGGGGTGGGCAGGTCGGGGGTCAGCGGGTCGTGGCGTGCGGCGCGGCGCGCCAGATAGGTCAGCGTGCCCAGATAGGCCGCCATCAGGACCGCATAGACCAGAAGGTAGGCGACCAGGCTGGAGGCGACCATGCCGCCGGTGACCGGGCCGACCGCCTCCTTGGTGGTCAGGACGCCCGTGACCAGCCAGGGCTGACGCCCGATCTCGGTCACGTACCAGCCCGCAAGCGTGGCGATCCAGCCCGAGAAGCCCATCGCGGCAAAGGCATAGATCCAGGGGCGCGGCAGGCCTTCGACCCCGCGGCCGCGGCGCATGAACCACAAGGCAGACCAGGACAGCGCCAGCATCGCCATGCCCATGCCCACCATGATCCGGAAGCTGAAGAAGACAGGGGCCACGGGCGGGTGTTCGGGGGTGCCGTCGGCGGCCACGAAATCGTTCAGGCCCGGCACCTCGCCGTCCAGGCTGTGCGTCAGGATCAGGGATGCGACGTTGGGGATGGCGATCTCCATCCGATTCTCGCGCGCCTCCTGATCGGGCAGGGCGAAGAGGACCAGCGGCACGTTGCCCTGCGTCTCCCAGTTGCCCTCCATCGCGGCGACCTTGGCGGGCTGGTGTTCCAGCGTGTTCAGGCCGTGCATGTCGCCGGCATAGATCTGCAGCGGGATCAGCACCGCGCCAAGCGTCGCGCCAAAGCGCAGCGTGGCCCGCACCTCGTCCCCCCGGTCGCCCCAGATCCAGCGCAGCGCCGAGATGCCCGCGATGAGGAAGGCCACCGTCAGCCCCGAGGCCAGCAGCATGTGCGTCAGGCGGTAGGGCAGCGACGGGTTGAAGATGATCGCCATCCAGTCGATCGCGTGGACCACGCCGTCGATCACCTCATAGCCCGCGGGCGTGTGCATCCAGCTGTTCAGGACCAGGATCCAGAAGGCCGACAGCGTGGTACCGAACGCCACCAGGAAGGTCGCGGTCGTGTGCAGCCAGCCCGGCACGCGACGAAAGCCGAAGAGCATGATGCCCAGGAAGGCGGCCTCGAGGAAGAAGGCGGTCAGCACCTCATAGGCCAGAAGCGGACCCGCGATGTTGCCGACGCTTTCCATGAAACCGGGCCAGTTGGTGCCGAACTGGAACGACATGGTGATGCCCGACACGACGCCAAGCGCGAAGGACAGGGCAAACACCTTCACCCAGAAGCGATAGGCGTCCATCCATTTTTCGTCGCCCGTGCGGTTGAAGCGCAGCTTGAAGAACAGCAGCACCCACCCAAGCGCGATCGTGATGGTCGGGAACAGGATGTGGAACGAGATGTTCGCGGCAAATTGAATCCGCGACAGAATCAGCGGGTCCATGGGTTCAGCCTGTCGATTGAGGTTTGCTGCGGCGGATCGGGATCAGCTTGCCCGCGCCGTCGACAAGGCGGCCAAGACGGGCGCCCATGTTCATCAGCGCGACCAGGCGCTCGGTCTCGAACCGGGCCAGGTCATCGTGGAACCGCGTCATCTGTTCGATCAGCTGGCGCAGTTCGGCGATGCGGGCGTGGGCTACGCGGTCAGACGGGTCGGGTTCGGCCATCGACAGTTCGCGAAGCTTGGTCAGAGTGGGATCGATCTCGCGCTTGCGCCGTTCGTTGATCAGCGTGCGCACGATCTCCCACAGGTCGTCGGGCGTGGTGAAGAATTCGCGCCGGTCGTCCTGCTGATGGCGCAGGCGCACCAAGTTCCAGCTTTGCAGCTCCTTGAGCGCCATCGACACGTTCGAACGGGAGAAGCCCAGGGCGGCGACGATGTCGTCCGCACACAGCGGCTCGTCCGCCAGGAACAGCAGGGCATAGACCTGACCGACGGTGCGGTTGATGCCCCACCGCGATCCCATTTCACCGAAATGCAGGATGAACTCCTGCCGCAAGGCCGACACTGACATTCGCTTGTTCCCGTCATTTCAGAAATTACTGAAAATAACATAGAGCAAGCGACGTGCCGGCATAGCGGGCAGGTTGTCGCACCCGCATATGAAAAAGCCCCCGCCTTTTCGGGCGGGGGCGTCAGGTCAGTCTGACCGGGTCGTCAGTTGGCGATGACCTGGCAGGGCTGCGACCGGCTTTGCATCCGCTCGCAGGCCAGTTCGGCATGGCCCTTGGAGAGGTTTCCGAACTGCGGCTCGAACCCGCGATTGGTGTTGGCGACGTGCCGGCGCGCCGCGCCGAACAGGTTGCCGTCCTGCAGGGCCAGACGCAGCAGCAGCCGGTCAGCCTCTGCCTGAGAGGTGTAGCGGCCCAGGCTGACGCTCCAGTTGCGGCCGCTGTCGGTGGGACGGCGCACGACTTCCAGTGCCTCTGGTGCGCTCAGGTCGCCTTCGCCCATTGCGGCCAGGATCACGGTTTCGGACCGCGGCTTGGGCGCCCTGGAACTGTCCAGCGACAGGGTGCCGGGGGCCGCCTGCATCTGCGGTTCCGGGGCGGGCGCGGCTGCGGGCTCGGGCTGGGCGACGGCGGCGATGCTGGCCGTGCGCCGGGGCGAGGGTGCAGGGCGCGCCGATCCGGCCAGCACGGGGGCCGCAAGGCTGGCCTGCTGCGCCGGTGCGTCGTCCGATGCGACGGCGGTGGCAAGCGCCTGCTGGATCGCGTCGGCCGCGGGGGCCGCGGATCCGGGGCGGGCGCGCGGACGCTGGCTGCTGGCCAAGGCGACGCCCGGCGGTGCGGCGGGCGCCGCGGTCGCGCCGGCAAGGCGCAACGCCTCGGTCAGGTCGACCTTGGGGGCTGCGGCGACAAGGGTCGACGCGGCGGCGGCAGGGCGGGTCGCGGGGGGCGGCGATGCCTGCAGCACCAGGCGCTGCGGTTCTGCCTGGGTCGCGGCAGGGCTGGCGGCGACCTGCGCGCGGCGCGTCGTGGCCTGCACCAGCAGACGCGGAGGCTGCGGACGGACCTCGCGCACGCGGTCGGGAATGCGGGTGAAGCTGCTGTCCAGCAGCTCGGTCATCACCTGGTTGCGATGCGCCGTGGACGTCCCGCCGAAGACGGTGGCGATCAGGCGACGGTTGCCGCGCTGTGCCGAGGCCGTCAGGTTGAAGCCCGCAGCCCGCGTATACCCCGTCTTGATCCCGTCGGCACCGGCATAGGCATCCAGGAAGCGGCGGTTCGTCGACGCGACCTGCGCGATGCCCGCATCGGCCGACCGGCGCGAGAACAGGTTGTAGTACTGGGGGAAGTCGTAGAACAGGTGGCGTCCCAGAACGCTCATGTCATGGGCGGTCGAATAATGCCCCTCGGTCGTCAGGCCGTGGGCGTTGCGGAACTGGCTGTTGTTCATGCCAAGCGCCCGCGCCATCTGGGTCATCTGCTGGGTGAAGGCCTGTTCGGAGCCTGCCAGCCCCTCGCCGATGGTGGTCGCGGCATCGTTGGCCGACTTGATCGCGGCGGCGCGCAGAAGATAGCGCAGCTCGATCTGCTGACCCGCGCGCAGGCCCAGCTTGGAGGGGGGCTCGTTCGCGGCCTTGGAGGACACGGTGAATTTCGAATCCAGCCGCACCTGACCGCGTTCGATGGCCGAGAACGCCATGTAGAGCGTCATCATCTTGGTCAGCGAGGCAGGATGCAGTCGCGTATCCGAATTCTGGCGATAGATGGGCTGCCCGGTCCGGGCGTCCATCACATAGGCCGCGAAAGGTGCCGCGGCAGCCGGAAGCCCCAACAGGGCAACGGCCAGGACGGCATGACAAAGCAGCCGGAAGGCATGGGTAAATCGGGTCACTGTCGCTGTCTCTCTGCCTCAAGCGGGCGCGTCGTTTGTCGCACGTCCGTCGTTAATCAACCTATAATAGCACGGCTCTTTTCACCTTGAAACCGGGCAATCACGCTAATTTTGTCTGCACTGTAGGCGACGCCGTCCGGACCCGGATCGCGGCGCATCCGCGCGGGGGGCTTTCATCCGGGCGCGATTGCGCTATATTTCCGGGGATGGCGACAGCGCCCACCCCCTCGCCTCAGCATTCAGGAACGACCGCAGCCCGATGACGCACTGGATGACCGCACCCGACAATCCCGACGACCAATCCGATCTGGCGGTCAAGCCACGCGCGAAATCGCAGCGGCCGCCGATGTACAAGGTTCTGTTGCTGAACGACGACTTCACCCCGATGGAGTTCGTCGTTCACGTGCTGGAGCGGCTGTTCCACATGACCCACGCCCAGGCGATCGAGATCATGTTGACCGTGCACCGCCGCGGTCTGGCCGTCGTCGGCGTCTTTTCACACGAGGTGGCCGAGACGAAGGTCGCCCAGGTGATGGAGCTGGCCCGCCGCCAGCAGCATCCCCTGCAATGCACCATGGAAAAAGAGTAATCGCGTGACCCAATCACGACTGGACCTGGCCTTTCCGGACGGCCATCCCGGGGGCCGGGTGCTGTTCATCGGCGCCACTGCCGCCGATGACCTGTCCCCCCTGGACCCCGCACAGCTGACCATCGTTCAGGGGAACTTCCCCGATCATGACGGACTGACCGCCCGCGGATTCGATGTCCGGACGGAGCCGGAGGGCCGTTTCGACGCGGCCGTCGTCCGCCTGCCGCGCGCCAAGGCCGCCGCACGCGCGCGCCTTGCGCTGGCCGCGGCGCATCTGGCGCCTGGCGCGGCCCTTTGGGTCGATGGGCAGAAGACCGACGGCGTCGATTCCCTGCTGAAGGAACTGCGCGGCAATGCCGAGGTGCGCGATGTCATCAGCAAGGCCCATGGCAAGATCTTTCAGGTGACGCTGCCCGAAGCAGGCCTGCCCGCCGACTGGACCGCGACCGAGCGTCAGGTCGAGCCGGGCTTCGTGACCCTTCCGGGCGTCTTCTCGGCCGACGGGATCGACCCGGGGTCGCGGATGCTGGCCGATAACCTGCCGCCCAAGATGCCCACTCGCGTGGTCGACCTGGGCGCGGGATGGGGCTGGCTGTCCGCGCAGGCGCTGGCCCGACCGGGCATCGCCGAGCTGCACCTGGTCGAGGCCGACCACGCCGCCCTGACCTCGGCCAAGCGCAACGTCACCGATCCGCGGGCACAGTTCCACTGGGCGGACGCGCGCAACTTCACCCTGCGGGAGCCGGTCAACGGCGTCATCATGAACCCCCCGTTCCACGAGGGGCGACAGGCCGACCCCCGGCTTGGGGCCGACTTCATCGCCACCGCCGCGCGCATCCTGACCAGCGCGGGTCGGCTGTGGCTGGTGGCCAACCGGCATCTGCCCTACGAATCGGTCCTGGCCCAGCATTTCGGCCAGGTCCACGAGATCGCGGGCGACACGCGCTTCAAGGTGATCGAGGCGACCGCGGCGGGCAAGGGCACTGCCACGGTCCGGGCCCGGGGGGCACGGCGGTGACGCTGTCGATCCAGGGCAAGACGGCCATCGTCACCGGCGCCGGGCGCGGCGTGGGCCTGGCCATCGCGCGGCACCTGGCCGAACGCGGCGCATCGGTCATGTTCGCGGATGGCGACGAACAGGCGGTGCAGTCGGCGGTGTCGGATTATGCCGACGAGGAAAGCCAGGTGCGCCATTTCGTCGGGAACATGTCGGAAAAGCTGGCGATGGCGAACCTGCTGTCGGCCACGCTGGATGCGTTCGACCGCGTCGACATCCTGGTGAACGCCCATCGCTTCGTTCGGGGCAGCGATCCGCTGGACACCGACATGGACGCGCTGGAGGAGATGCTGCGCCAGAACATGCTGGCCAGCCTGCGTCTGTCGCAGATGGTCGCAAAGCGCATGATCCGTCAGGCCGACGGCGAAGGGTCAAGCGCCCAGACCGGGGCGATCGTCAACATCTCGACCCTGGCGGCGCGGCGGCCGATTCCGTCGATGCTGGGCTATTCCATCGCCTGTGCGGCGCAGGAACAGGCCACGCGCGGGCTGGCGCTGGCCTTGGCGCCGCACCGCATCCGCGTGAACGGTGTCAGCTTCAGCAGTGTCATGTCGCATGAACTGCAATGCGCGCTGAAGGACAATCCCGACCAGCGGGCGCAGATCATCGCTGGCACACCCCTGGGCCGCATCGCCCCGGCCGAAGAACTGGCCGAGACGGTGCATTACCTGGTCAGCGACGGCGCGCGCTTTGTCACCGGCCAGATCGTCACCGTCGACGGCGGACGCAGCCTGGCCGACCCGGTGACGTCACAGGTGCTTTAGGCTTCCTCGGGATAGGCGGCGCGGCAGGCGGCCACGGCGGCATTCGCACCGCGCGTCAGGGCCGCCTGGCGCTCGACCAGCCCGTCGCGCTTGCGCGTCTCGGCCGCGGGGTCGATGGGCACGCGGAACCGTTCGACATCGACATAATCGCGCCAGCAGCCATAGGTGCTGATCTGCGCCTTGCCCTCGTGATCACGGATCACGCGTTCGCATTGCGCGAACCGCGTCCGCACGACTTGGCGTTCGTCCCAGGCATAGCCCCGCGACAGATTGCCCTCGACCTCGGCCAGCAGGCTGCTGACGGTGCGGTATTCGCTGGTGTTCCGGCTGATGCAGCGTTCCTGCGGCGTGCCGCAGGCGGCAAGGGCCAGAACCGGTGCAAGGCAAAGGGCAAGGGCGGTGTTGCGGCGCATGGCGGCTCTCTTTATGGACGCAGGCGATGCTAGTCGCGATGCCTGGGGCTGGCAAATCACGAATGAGGCCCGCCATGGATGAACAACGCCACCGCGCCGCGCTTTGGTTCCGCGAGCTGCGCGACCGCATCACCGCCGCCTTCGAGGCGCTGGAGGACCGCGCCCCGGGCGACGCCCCCGCGGGCCGGTTCGAGGTGACGCCCACGGAACGCGCCGACAACGGCGGCGGCGGCATCATGTCGGTGATGCGCGGCGGCCGCGCCTTCGAGAAGGTCGGCGTGAACTGGTCCGAGGTGCATGGCACCCTGGCCCCCCGCGCCCAGGCCGCGATGGCCGCCCGCGGCGTGCCGGGCATGGAGCATGACCCGCGGTTCTGGGCATCGGGCATCAGCCTGGTCGCGCATATGCGGAACCCGCACGCGCCGGCCGTGCACATGAACACGCGCATGTTCTGGACCCCGGGGGCGTGGTGGTTCGGCGGCGGGTCAGACCTGAACCCCTGCATCGAATACGCCGATGACACCGCGCATTTCCACAACACGCTGCGCGATGCCTGCCTGCCGCACGGGGCGGACTACTATGACCGCTTCAAGGCCTGGGCGGACGAGTATTTCTTCATCCCCCATCGCAAGCGGGCGCGGGGCGTCGGCGGCATCTTCTACGACGACCTGAACACCGGGGACTGGGAGGCGGATTTCGCCTTCACCCGTGACGTGGGCGCGGCGTTCCTGCCGGCGTTCCTGCCGCTGGCAGAGGCGCGGATGACGCAGGCGTTCGACGATACCGACCGCGACACGCAGCTGATCCACCGGGGTCTCTATGCGGAATACAACCTGGTCTATGACCGCGGCACGAAATTCGGGCTGGAGACGGGCCACAACGCCGATGCCGTCCTGATGAGCCTGCCGCCCTTGGCCAAGTGGGTCTAGGCCCGACCGCCTACGGGCGGGCGCCTGCCAGGATCACCGCGGCCCCGACGATGCACAGCCCGGCCCCCAGCAGGTCCAGCCTGCCGGGGGTCTGACCCTCGACCAGCCACAGCCATGCCAGCGACGTGGCGATATAGATGCCGCCATAGGCCGCATAGGCGCGCCCCGCGAAATCGACCTGAACACGCGTCAACGCCCAAGCGAACAGCGCCAGCGCGACCACGCCCGGCACCAGCCACAGCGCCGACCGGTCCAACCGAAGCCAGGCCCAGAAGGCGAAACAGCCCGCGATCTCTGCCATGGCGGCCGTGACATACAGGCCGATCGTGGGGATCACACGTCCAGTTCCTCGACGAAGCGGGCGTTTTCCTGAATGTATTCGAACCGCAGCTCGGGCTTCTTGCCCATCAGGCGTTCGACCAGATCGCCGGTTTCGCCGCCTTCGTCGTCGTCGATGCTGACGCGGATCAGCTTGCGGGTGGCGGGGTTCATGGTCGTGTCCTTGAGGTCCTTGGCGTCCATCTCTCCCAGACCCTTGAAGCGCTGGACGTCGATCTTGCCACGGCCGCCCAGGCCCTTGGCCATCATCCGATCCTTTTCGGCGTCGTCGGCCACGTACAGGCGGTGGGCCCCCTGCGTCAGACGGTACAGCGGCGGGCAGGCCAGATACAGGTGCCCCTTGTCGATCATCGGCCGCATCTGCGTGAAGAAGAACGTCATCAGCAGCGACGCGATATGCGCGCCGTCGACATCGGCGTCGGTCATGATGATGACCTTGTCATAGCGCAGGTCGTCGACGTTGAAACGCGTGCCCATGTTGACGCCAAGCGCCTGACACAGGTCGTTGATCTCCTGGTTGGCACCCATCTTGGACGATGCCGCGCCCAGCACGTTCAGGATCTTGCCGCGCAGGGGCAGCAGGGCCTGCTTGGTGCGGTCGCGGGCCATCTTGGCGGAACCGCCGGCGCTGTCGCCCTCGACGATGAACAGTTCGGTCCCGTCGCGGTTGGTGGCGCTGCAATCGACCAGCTTGCCGGGCAGGCGCAGCTTTTTCGTGGCGGTCTTGCGCGCGGTCTCCTTTTCCTGGCGGCGACGCAGACGCTCCTCGGCGCGCAGCACCAGGAAATCCAGGATTGCGCCCGCGGATTTGGTGTCCGACGCCAACCAGGTGTCGAAATGGTCGCGCACCGCGCCCTCGACCAGGCGCGCAGCCTCGGTCGTGGCCAGGCGGTCCTTGGTCTGGCCCACGAATTCCGGTTCACGGATGAAGCAGCTGACCAGCGCGCAACCGCCGATGATCAGGTCCTCACGCGTGATCTGGGCCGCCTTCTTGTTGCTGACGCGTTCGCCATAGCTGCGGATGCCCTTCAGGATCGCGGCCCAGAAGCCCATCTCGTGGGTGCCGCCCTCGGGGGTGGGGACGGTGTTGCAATAGGACTGGATGAAGCCGTCGCGCGCGGGCGTCCAGTTGATCGCCCAGTCCACCTTGCCCGGAACGCCGAACTTGGCGTTGAAGTCGATGCTGCCGGAAAACGGGCGGTCGGCATAGGTGCTGGTCCCGGTCAGGGTCTCGGTCAGGTAATCGGCCAGGCCGCCGGGGAAATGGAACGTGGCCTCGCGCGGGGTCTCTCCGTCGTCGATCTCGGTCTTCCAGCGGATCTCGACGCCGCTGAACAGGTAGGCCTTGGATTTCACCATCTTCATCAGCCGCGCGGGCTTGAAGCGGTGATGGCCAAAGATCTCCTCGTCGGCATGGAAGGTCACGGTGGTGCCGCGCCGGTTCGGAGCCGCCCCGATCTTGGCGACCGGCCCCTGCGGGATGCCGCGGGAAAAGCGCTGCTCGAACAGCTCCTTGTTGCGCGCGACCTGCACGACCATCAGGTCGGACAGCGCGTTCACGACCGACGCACCCACGCCGTGCAGACCACCCGAGGTCTGATAGGTGTCGCCCGAGAACTTGCCCCCCGCATGCAGCGTGCACAGGATCACCTCCAGCGCGGACTTGCCGGGGAACTTGGGGTGCGGATCGATGGGAATGCCGCGGCCGTTGTCGCGCACGATGACGCTGAAATCTGCCAGCAGCTCGACCTCGATGCGCGTTGCGTGGCCTGCCACGGCCTCGTCCATCGAGTTGTCTAGGATTTCCGCGACCAGGTGATGCAGCGCGCGTTCGTCGGTGCCGCCGATATACATGCCGGGACGCTTGCGCACCGGCTCCAGCCCCTCCAGCACCTCGATCGAGGATGCGGAATAGGCGTCGCTGGCGGCGTTGCCGGAGAGAAGGTCGTCGGCCATGGGGTCGCTCGCTGATTTGGATCGCGGCGCTTATCTCATGGCGCGGGGGCGGGCGGCAAGGGGTTGTGTCCCCTGCGCGGCCCGCCCCAAAGGATTGCGCCTATTCCGGCTCCGCCATGCGGGCGGCCCACATCGCCTGGAACGCCGGGCGGTCCTGGCAGGCCGACAGCCAGGCGCGGATCGCGGGAAACCCCTCCATCAGCGCGCCGTGCCCCTGGGCATAGCGCACGATCTCGGCCAGGTTCAGGTCGGCCACGGTGAATCGGCCGCCCACCAGATAGGCATGCGTTGCCAGATGGTCCTCCAGCACCTTCAGCGGCCGGACCAGCCGTTCGGCCGCGTCCGCTACGATCCCCACGTCATCGGCCGATTGCAGCGTGCCGCGGTTGTGCAGCATCAGGATGGTCAGTGCGTCGGGCTCGATCGCGGTGGCGCCATAGATCGACCACTGGGTCATCAGCGCGTCTTCGGCGTAATCCTGCGGGCCTGCAGGGCCGCCATGCTTGCGCGCCAGATGCAGCGTGATCGCCAGCGATTCGGACAGGACCAGCCCTTCGTCCTCGATCACCGGGATGGCGCCTGCGGGGGACAGGGCCAGGAAATCGGGGCTGCGGGTGTTGGGCGGTGCATCGGGCGCGTCGGCATTGCCGATGCGATAGGCCTGGATGACGGGCACCTGCCGGAAGGGCAGGTCCAGTTCGTGACAAAGCCACACGACACGCGATGCACGCGAGCGGGTGACGCCGTGGATGGTCAGCATGATGGCCCCCGGTTTGGTTTGGCGGCCACCTTGGGACGCGGGCGCGGGCGCTGCAAGCCCCCGTCAGCGGAGGCCCGCGCGGACGCTGGCGCGGTCGACGGCGTCGATGATCGCCTGCGGATCGCCATGCTGGGGCATGTGGCCCTGATCGGGCAGGATCGTCAGCGCGGCGTTGGGCAGCGCCTCTGCCAGGGGCAGGGCGTGAATGTCGGCGGGCACGATGCTGTCTTGACCGCCATGGATGACCTCGACCGGCATCGTCAGGCGCGGATACTGCGGCGCCATCACGCGAAGATAGGCGCGCAACCCGTTGATCTGTGACGCATTCGCGCGATAGTTGCCGCGCCGCGCGGCCAGCCCCACGCCGATATAGTCGGCATATCCCAGGGGTACGGGCTGGGGCGCGAAGATGCCCGCCATGATCCGGTTGCCCAGGGACACCGGCGCCAGGGCGGTCAGCAGCGGTGGCCCGACACGGTCGCCCAGGGGCGTCTCCAGGAATGCGTACCATCCGGTCAGCGTGCCGGGCCAGGGCATCGTCGCCCCGGACACGATCACCAGCGCCGCCGTGTCGCCCGGTGCGCGCAGACCCCAGGCCATCGCGACCGCGCCACCATAGCTGTGGCCCAGCACCACGGGTCGGCGCACGCCCAACTGGTCGGCGGCGGCGCGCAGCAGTTCGGCCTGGGCGATGGGGTTGTCGGTCTGCGCGCCGATAGCGTCCGTCCAGCCCAACCCCGGCCTGTCGAAGGCCAGGACGCGGTACCGGGTCGCCAGGCGGTCGGCCAGGGAAAAGGTGAAATCGCGGCTGTTCCCGCTGGCCCCGTGCAGCAGGATCAGGTCGGGACCGCTGCCGCGGATGTCGACATGCACGGTGCGGCCCTGCACCTGGATCAGCTGCCCGGTGGGGGGGAATTCGGCCTCGAACGCGGTTTCGCGCGCGGTGGCGCGGGCATCGACGATCCGCCCGCACCCGGTCAGCGCCAAGGCCAGCCCCGCCATCGTGAATGCCCGTCGTTTCATGCCGTCCCCTGTTCCTCTGCATCCAGACACGTCCGAACCCGCCCCGGGGTTGCGGCGCCCGCGTGGTTTTCCGCCGGGCTGGCAAAGCGGTGATTTGCAAGCCGCGCCGCACGCGGGTAACTGGAACCGCCGTCCTTGCCAAGGTGTCCTGCCGATGTCGCCGCGCGTGTCCTGCCTGTCCGCCCTGCTGATCGTCGCGCCGCTTTGCGCGTTGGCCCATCCGCATGTGTTCATCGACGCGGGCCTGTCCTTGCGTCACGACGCGGCGGGGGCGCTGACCCATGTGGGTGTCGAATGGGCCTATGACGAATTCTATTCCCTGCTGATCATCGAGGATCTGGGCCTGGACCCCGATGGCGACGGCGTCCTGACCACCGACGAACAGGCAGCCCTGCAGGGCTTTGACGCGGACTGGGAGCCGGGCTTTGACGGGCGGCTGTTTCTGGACGCGGACGGTCGCAGGCTGGCGCTGGACGGCCCGCAGGATTTCGCCGCGCGCTATGAGGACGGGCGGGTGATCTCGGCCCATGTGCGCCCGCTGGCCGAGCCGCTGAACGGGGACCGGCCGCTGACGATCCAGGTCTATGACCCCGAATACTATGTCCAGTTCAGCATCCCCGAACCCCCGGCCATCGCGCGGGACGATTGCGCTGTCGATCTGCGCATGGGCGATCCCTATGCTGCCGCCGACGCCTATGCCCGCGCGGTGGGCGAGGCCCTGGGCGACGGCCAAAGCGCCGAGGAGGCGGACCTGATCACCGTGGACATCGGCGCCACCGGCGCGGATTCGGTGCAGGTCCGCTGCGGTCCAGGGTCATGAGGCGCGCCGTCGCCCTGACGGGGCTGGTTGTCGCCCTGACGCTGGTGGCGCTGTGGCTGGGCGGCGGTCTGGCCGGGATCGAGCGGTGGGCCACCGACCAGCAGCGCGCCGTCCAGAACGCGATGGCCGGGGCCTTGCGGGCGCTGCGGTCGGGCCAGCCGGGGGCGGTCGCGTCGCTGCTGGGGTTGTGCTTTGCCTATGGCGTCGCCCATGCGGTCGGGCCGGGGCATGGCAAGGTGATCATCGGCAGCTATGGGTTCGGCGCCCAGGTTCCGCTGGCCCGGCTGGCCGGACTGTCGGTCGCGTCGTCGTTGGCGCAGGCAGGCACGGCCATAGCCCTGGTCTGGGGCGGCATCACCATCCTGGACCTGGGGCGCCAGACCCTGACCGACCTGTCGGAGGTCGCGATGGTGCAGGCCAGCACGGTCCTGGTCGCGTCGGTCGGCCTCTGGCTGGCATGGCGCGGCCTGTCGATGCTGCGCGCGCAGGCGCGGGCGGATCGCCACCACCATCACCACCACGGCGACGCCTGCGGCTGTGGCCATGCGCATGGCCCCACGCCGCAGCAGGTGGCACAGACGCGGTCGCTGCGCGACGGGGTGCTGGTCGTGGCGGGCATCGCGCTGCGGCCCTGCACCGGAGCGCTGTTTCTGCTGATCCTGACCTGGCGGATGGGCATCTTCGGGATGGGCATCCTGGGGACGCTGGCGATGGGCCTGGGCACTGCGGTGGTGACGGTCGCGGTCGCCTGCCTGGCGGTCTGGGCGCGACGCGGCAGCTTTGCCCTGCTGCCCGAACATGGCCCCTGGGCGGGCGCCGCGCGCTGGCTGCCCGGAACGCTGCAACTGGGCGCAGGAGTGCTGATCGCGGCGATCTCGGTCGCGGTGCTGCTGCCGTGGCTTTGACGCGGGCGCTGCGCGGTTAGGCTGACCGGTCTGCTTGCGGCGGCACCAGCCGGGCGATCAGCGCGTCCATTGCCGGGCCCATCGCCGCGCGGCTGGCGAACAGCGTCGCCTGCGACCGCAGGATCGGCGCCTCGTCCAGGATGCGGAGGTTGTTTGCGCGCAGCGTCTCGCCCGACGAGGTGATGTCGGCGATCGCTTCGGCGGTCAGGTTGGCGACCGTGCCCTCGGTCGCGCCCTGGCTGTCGACCAGCTGATAGTCGGCGACCTCGTGGGCGGACAGCCAGGCGCGGACCAGGCGGTGATATTTCGTGGCGATGCGCAAACGGAATCCATGTTCGGCCCGGAAATCGCGCGCGATGGCTGCGAAATCGTCCAGGTCCGTGCAGTCGCGCCAGCAATCCGGCACGGCCAGGATCAGGTCGGCATGTCCAAAGCCCATCGGCGTGACCTCGACCAGGTCGCTTGACCATCCGGCCAGCTTCTCGCGCACCAGGTCGGTGCCGGTCACGCCCAGTTCGATCCGGCCGGCGGCCAGTTCGCGGGGAATCTCTCCGGCCGACAGCAGGACCAGCGATACGCCCTCGACCCCCTCGACCCGGCCCGCATATTCGCGGTCCGACCCGGCCCGCGACAGACGTACGCCGCGGTCGGCGAACCAGTCGAAGGTCTGTTCCATCAGCCGTCCCTTGGACGGCACGCCAAGACGGATCATGCCTGCGCCTCCAGTTCGGCAACAAGGCCGGGGCGGATGATGCCGCCCACGGCGGGGATCTCGCGGCCGCGGCCCAGCACGCGGGTCAGCGCGTCATAGCGCCCGCCCGACGCGACCGGCGGCCATCCGGCCCGGTCGGCCTGGAACGTGAAGGTGAAGCCGTCGTAATATTCCATCGTGGTGCGCCCGTGGCTGGCGTCGAAGATCACCGTCTGCAGGTCGATGCCGCGCGCGGCGATGGCGTCCAGGCGGTCGCGGATGCGGGCCACCGCCGGCGCGATGGCGGGCATGTCGCGGGCCAGGTCGGCCAGCGTCGACAGCGCCTGCGGCGCCGGGGCGCGCAGGGCGAACAGACGCTCCAGCCGATCGGTCCAGACCGGGGCCAGGGGCGGCACGGCCACGTCCGATTGCAGGCGGGCGATGCGGCGGATCATCTCGTCCTCGGTCCGCATCCCGGCCCAGGACATGGTGACGTCGGGAAACTCCCGTGCGATCGACGGGGCCGAGAACCGCGCCAGCAGGCGCGCAAAGCGGCCCGGCCGCCAGATGTGGTGCAGCAGCGCCACCGAACGCGCCTCGGTCAGGGGCAGGCCGCGCACCGCATCCAGCAGCAGGCCCATGTCGCCCATGCGCGCCTGCAGGCCCAGGGGCGCCAGCGCGTCGTGGAACAGCGCAAAGACCTCGGCATCGGCCTGGGGGTCGCGGGTGAACAGCTCGAACCCGCATTGCAGGTATTCGTGGTCGCGCGGCGTGGCGGGGCGGGTGTCGCCCGTGTCCTGCTTGCGGAACACCTCTCCCAGATAGCAGTAGCGGGCCGGATCGGCGCCGTTCTGCATGTGCGCCTGGACCACCGGCACGGTGAAGTCGGGGCGCAGCATCATCTCCCCACGGATCGGGTCCTGGGTGACATAGGCGCGGGCGCGGATGTCCTCTCCGTACAGGTCCAGAAGGTCGCCCGCGGGCAGCAGGATGTCGGGCGCGATCTCGGTCGCACCGGCGTCGCGGAACCGCGACAGCAGCCGCTGTCCGACCGCCTGCTTGGCCTGCTTCGGGATCATCCGATGATCCTGCGGACTTCGGCAACCAGGTCGGCGCGCGCGACCTCGGTCTGGGCGGGCTGGGATTTCCATTCCTCGACAGAGGCTTCTGCGGCGATCTTCGCGCCCAGGATCAGGTCCTTGACCTGTACCACGCCGCGTTCCGCCTCATCCCCGCCCTGGATGATCGCGACGGGTGCGCCGCGTTTGTCCGCGTATTTCAGCTGGTTGCCAAAGTTCTTGGGATTGCCCAGGTAGACCTCGGCACGGATGCCGGCGGCGCGCAGGTCGGCGGCCATGGCCTGGTAATCCGACATGCGGTCGCGGTCCATCACGGTCACGACCACGGGACCGGCGACCTGGGCCCCGGCCAGACCCTTGGCGCGCAAAGCGGCCAGCAGACGGTCGACGCCGATGCTGACCCCGGTGGCTGGGACCTTCTGCCCGGTGAAACGCTCCACCAGTCCGTCATAGCGGCCGCCGCCCGCGACCGATCCGAACTGCCGCTTGCGGCCCTTTTCATCAAGAATCTCGAAGGTCAGCTCGGCCTCGAAGACCGGGCCGGTGTAATAGCCCAGGCCCCGGACCACGGCCGGATCGATCACGGCGCGATCCTCGGCCACGCCCATCGCGGCCAGCATCGCGGCGATCTGGCGCAGTTCCTCCACGCCCTCGGCGCCGGTGGCCGATCCGCCGACGGCGGTCGACAGGTTGTCCAGTGTCGCGGCGTTGTCCGCGCCCTTGGCCTCCAGGAAGGCCAGCACCGGCCCCGCCTGCGCCTCGGACAGGCCCACGCCATCGATGCGCGCGCCGCTATCGTCCAGGCGGCCCGTGGTCAGCAGGGCCAGCACGCCCTCGCGACCGACCTTGTCGAACTTGTCGATCTGGCGCAGCACATCCTCGGCCTGATCCTCGCGAACCTGGGCCGCCTCCAGGACGCCGTTCAGAACCTTGCGGTTGTTGATCCGCACCAGATAATCGCCGCGGTCGATGCCCACCGCCTCCAGCGCATCGGCCAGCATGCCGCAGATCTCGGCATCCGCCGCCACCGAGGCCGACCCGACCGTGTCGGCATCGCACTGATAGAACTGGCGGAACCGACCCGGCCCCGGTTTCTCGTTGCGCCAGACGGGTCCCATCGCAAAGCGGCGGTACGGGCTGGGCAGGTCGTTGCGGTACTGCGCCGCGACGCGCGCCAAGGGCGCCGTCAGGTCATAGCGCAGTGCCAGCCAGTCGCCCGCGGTCCCGCCGCCGGGCACCGCCTCCTCCTGCCAGGCAAAGACGCCGGCATTGGGCCGGTCCACGTCGGGCAGGAACTTGCCCAGGGCCTCGACCGTCTCGACGGCACTCGTCTCCAGCGGATCGAAGCCATGGCGGTGATAGACCTGCGCGATGCGGTCCAGCATGTCGCGCCGTTCGGTCACGTCCTGCCCGAAATAGTCGCGGAACCCCTTGGGCGTCTCGGCCTTGGGACGGGGCTGCTTCTTGTCTTTTGCCATGGTATCAGTCGCCTTTTCGGGCCCATATTCAGGCGCCGCTGTAACGGAAGGTGACGACATGGACAAGCAGCAGGACCGCCTGCATCAGCTGGAGGAGGCCTTGGCCCATCTGACGCGGCTGACGGATGAGCTGTCCGAGGTCATCGCCCGACAGGACCGCGACCTTGCCCGCGTCACCCGGCGCCTGGATCAACTGCTGCTGGCCGAGGCCGAGCGTCAGGCCGATGCGGCGGGCAGCGTCGCGCTGGCCGACCAGCGCCCGCCGCATTACTGAGACCGCCCGCTTCTTCTTTGACCAAATACCCTCCGGGGGTCCGGGGGGCGAAGCGCCCCCGGCGGCCGCCCCCGGCAGGGTCCCGACAAAGCGGCTTTCCCCGCCGTGCCCGATGCGCTAATGCCGGGCTGAAAAGAACTTCGGACAACGAAAAGGATCGCTCATGGCCAATGTTGTGGTTGTCGGAGCCCAGTGGGGCGACGAGGGCAAGGGCAAGATCGTCGACTGGCTTTCGGAACGCGCCGATGTCATCGCGCGCTTTCAGGGCGGTCACAATGCCGGCCACACGCTGGTCATCGGCGACAAGGTCTTCAAGCTGTCGCTGCTGCCCTCGGGGATCGTGCGCGAAAACAAGCTGGCCGTGATCGGCAACGGTGTCGTGCTGGACCCTTGGGCGCTTTTCTCGGAGATCGACAAGCTGGCGGGGCAGGGCGTCGCCATCTCGACCGAGAACCTGATGATCGCAGAGAACACGCCGCTGATCCTGCCGCTGCACCAGGACCTGGACAAGCTGCGCGAGGAGGCCGCCGGCAAGGCCAAGATCGGCACGACCGGCCGCGGCATCGGCCCCGCCTATGAGGACAAGGTCGGCCGCCGCACGATCCGCGTCGCCGACCTGGCCGACGAGGAGACGCTGGACAGCCGTCTGGACCGCCTGCTGGCCCACCACGACGCGCTGCGCGCGGGTCTTGGCGCCACGCCGATCGACCGCGCCGAGCTGAAGGCCAAGCTTATGGAAGTGGCGCCCAAGCTGCTGCCCTATGCCCAGCCAGTCTGGAAGATCATGGGCGACGCCCGCAAGGCCGGAAAACGGATTCTGTTCGAGGGTGCGCAGGGATCGCTGCTGGACATCGATTTTGGCACCTATCCCTATGTGACCTCGTCCACGACGACGTCGGGGGCGGCGGCCAGTGGCACCGGCATGGGGCCGGGCGCGATCGGCTTTGTCCTTGGCATCGTCAAGGCATACACCACCCGCGTGGGCGAAGGTCCGTTCCCGTCGGAACTGGACGACGCAGACGGCCAGCGCCTTGGCGAGCGGGGTCACGAGTTCGGCACGGTCACGGGCCGCAAGCGCCGCTGCGGCTGGTTCGACGCGGTGCTGGTGCGCCAGACCTGCGCGATCAGCGGCGTGAACGGGATCGCGCTGACCAAGCTGGACGTGCTGGACGGGTTCGACACGCTGAAGATCTGCACCGGCTACGAGATCGACGGCGTGACGTATGACTATCTGCCGACGGCGGCCGCGCTGCAGGCCAAGGTGCGCCCGATCTATGAGGAGATGGAGGGCTGGCACGAATCGACCGCCGGGGCGCGCAGCTGGGCAGACCTGCCGGCCGCCGCGATCAAGTACGTGCGCCGCGTCGAGGAGTTGATCCAGTGCCCCGTGGCGATGCTGTCGACCAGCCCGGAGCGTGACGACACGATCCTGGTGACCGATCCCTTTGCCGACTGATTGCGTCCCGCGACGTGCCGGGTGACATCCTGTCCCCCGGACCCCCTTGGGGCGCGTTCGGGGATACCGAGGAAAGAGCCAGACGACATGGAACTGAAGACCCGCAAGCGGCTGTCCATCCTGATCCTGGTGATCGGCATGCCCGCCTATGTCGTCGCGGCGGTGTCGCTGATGAACTGGCTGGACGGGCGGTTCGGACGCCAGCCGATCTGGATCGAGCTGCTGATCTATGTCGCGCTTGGCGTGCTGTGGGCGCTGCCGTTCAAGCGCGTCTTCAGCGGCGTCGGCAAGGGCTGAGGGCGGCAATGGTGGACCAGCCCCGACCGGTCCGCCACCTGCGCGGGGTCACCGTGGTCGGCGGCGGCATGGTGACGCCGGCCGATCTGTCGGTGGCGCTGTCGGTCGCGCCCCTGCTGGTTGCGGCGGATGGGGGTGCGGACCGGGCGCTGGCCCTGGGGCACGCGCCGGACTGGGTGATCGGGGACCTGGACAGCATCTCGGACCCGGCGCGGCGGTCGGTTCCGGCCGCCCGCGTGCTGGAGGTAGCCGAGCAGGACAGCACGGATTTCGCCAAATGCCTGGGACGAATCGACGCGCCGCTGGTCATGGCGGTGGGTTTTGCAGGGCTGCGACTGGACCATACCCTGGCCGCGCTGACGGTGATGGTCCAGCCCAACGTTCCGCGCGTTGTGATGCTGGCCAGCGATGACGTGATCGTGCTGTGCCCGCCGCGCCTGACCCTGCCGCTGATGCCCGGGACACGGGTGTCGCTGTACCCGATGGGACCGGCGCGCGGCAGCAGCCAAGGCCTGGAATGGCCCATCGACGGGATCGATTTCGCTCCGGGCAAGCGGGTCGGCACCTCGAACCGGGCGACGGGGCTGGTCAGCCTGCGGGTGCAGGGGCCGATGCTGCTGATGCTGCCCCGAGACTGTCTTGGAACGGTGCTGACGGCGATGCAGCGCTGAGGGGGCGGTTGTCGTTGCGGCCTGCATGGCTTATCTGAGGGGCGAACCCCCGGAGGCCTGCCATGTCGCTGAACCCGATCCGTCCCTGGCGCAACATCGAGCGCCGCAAGTCGCGCCAGATCATGGTGGGCAAGGTCCCCGTCGGCGGCGATGCCCCGATCAGCGTGCAGACCATGACCAACACCAACGGCCACGACGTCAAGGCGACCCTGGCCCAAGTCATCGCCGCCGCGGATGCCGGCGCCGATATCGTGCGCATCAGCGCCCCGGACCAGGAGACCACGCGCGCGCTGCGCGAGATCTGCCGCGAGAGCCCTGTGCCGATCGTCGCCGACATCCATTTCCACTACAAGCGCGCCATCGAGGCTGCCGAGGCGGGCGCGGCCTGCCTGCGCATCAACCCCGGCAACATCGGGGACGAAAGCCGCGTGCGCGAGGTCATCAAGGCGGCCAAGGATCACGGCTGTTCGATCCGCATCGGCGTGAATGCAGGCAGCCTGGAGAAGCACCTGCTGGAGAAATATGGCGAGCCCTGTCCCGACGCGATGGTCGAAAGCGGGCTGGACCATATCAAGATCCTGCAGGACAACGATTTCCATGAATTCAAGATCAGCGTGAAGGCCAGCGACGTGTTCCTGTCGGCCGCGGCCTATCAGCAGCTGTCCGAGGCGACGGACGCGCCGATCCATCTGGGCATCACAGAGGCGGGCGGTTTCGTCGGCGGCACCGTCAAGTCGGCGGTGGGCCTGGGCAACCTTCTGTGGATGGGGATCGGCGACACGATCCGCGTCAGCCTGTCGGCCGATCCGGTCGAGGAGGTCAAGGTCGGCTTCGAGATCCTGAAATCGCTTGGCCTGCGGACGCGCGGGGTGCAGATCATCAGCTGTCCCAGCTGCGCACGACAGGGCTTTGACGTGATCCGTACGGTCGAGGCGCTGGAAAAGCGGCTGGAGCACATCAAGACGCCGATGAGCCTGTCGATCATCGGCTGCGTGGTGAACGGACCGGGCGAGGCGCTGATGACCGATCTGGGATTCACCGGCGGCGGGGCCGGGTCGGGCATGGTCTACATGGCCGGCAAGCAGAGCCACAAGCTGTCGAACGACCAGATGGTCGATCACATCGTCCGGCTGGTCGAGGAACGGGCCGAGGTTCTGGACGCCGAGGCGCGCGCCGCGGAAGCCGCCGCCGAGTAGGGTTGCGTCCCGCGAGGGCCGGGGGCGCTGGCGCCCCCCGGACCCCCCGCCGGCGCGCCTCGTCAGCCGCCGGTATGGCTCATGTGGCGGGTCATCTGGCCTGCGACGCCTTGGCGGGAATAGTCGAAGTCGTGACCCTTGGGTTTGCGCGCGATGGCCGCGCGGATCGTCTGGCGCAGGGCCTCGTCGTCGGCGCTGGCGCGCAGGGGCGCGCGCAGGTCGGCGTTGTCCTCCTGGCCCAGGCACATGAACAGCTCTCCGGTGCAGGTGACGCGCACGCGGTTGCAGCTTTCGCAGAAATTATGGGTCAGGGGCGTGATGAAGCCGATCTTTTGCCCGGTCTGCGCCAGCCTGACATAACGGGCCGGGCCACCCGTGCGTTCGGCAAGATCCAGCAGCGTAAAGCGTTCGGCCAGACGGGCGCGTAGGTCGGACAGGGGCCAGTACTGGTCCAGCCGGTCCTCCTCTCCCATCTCGCCCATGGGCATCACCTCGATGAAGGTCAGGTCGTGACCCTCGTCGCCGCACCATTGCACCAGATCGAACAGCTCGCTGTCGTTGACGCCCTTGAGGGCTACGGCGTTGATCTTGACACGCAGTCCTGCGGCGGTGGCGGCGCGGATCCCCTCCAGCACCTGGGGCAGGCGGCCCCACCGGGTGATCGCCGCGAACTTGTCGGCGTCCAGCGTATCCAGCGACACGTTCACGCGCCGCACACCAATATCGGCCAGTTCCGCCGCGTGGCGGGCCAGCTGGCTGCAGTTGGTGGTCAGGGTCAGCTCGTCCATGCCGTTCCCCAGGTGACGCGACACGTTGCGGAAAAAGCCCATGATGCCGCGACGGACCAGAGGCTCTCCGCCGGTGATACGCAGCTTGCGCACGCCCAGGCCGATGAAGGCGGTGGACAGGCGGTCAAGCTCCTCCAGCGTCAGGAGATCGGCCTTGGGCAGGAACTGCATGTGTTCCGCCATGCAATAGACGCATCGGAAATCGCAGCGGTCGGTGACCGACACCCGCAGATAGGTGATGGGCCGGGCAAACGGGTCGATCAGGGGCGGGTGCATGTCCATCCCCCCTATCTAGGCGCGCTGGACTGCGGTCACAAGGCGGGGATTCGCGGGTCGGGTGGTGGACCTTGCCACGCTGGCGTGACTAATCTGCGGCAACGATGATTGAAGGAGACGCCGATGCGCCTGATCCCCCTTGCCGTCCTGGGCCTGTCGCTGGCCGGATGCACCCAGATGGCCGCGACGATGAACCGGCCCGAAGCGCCCAAGGCGACGGCGGCCCAGACCGCGGCCGCGACGGCCGTGACGCGCGCGCCCAGCCCCCGGCCTGCGGCACGCGCGACACCCGCACAGCTGGACACCACGACGCCCGAACAGCGCGTAGCCGCCGCCCAGGCTCCGGCGACGGCCGAGACGCGGCTTGGCACGACCGTCGGATCGCTTGGCAACCCGTCCGAGGGTGGGTTCTGGATGAAGACGCCCCTGGTCGATGCGCCCGTGCAGGGGCGCATCGTGAACCCCGCCACGGGCAAGTCGGCGCAGGTCGAGTTGCGGCCCCTGTCGGGATCGGGCACGGGCAGCCAGGTCTCGCTGCCGGCACTGCAGCTGCTGGGCGTGCCGCTGACCGACCTGCCGACGCTGGAAGTCTACCGCTCCTGATCGCCGTCGGGGCGGGGCGCGTCGTCGGATTGCGGCGCGTCCTCGGCCAGGGGTTCAGGCTGCGGTTCGGGCGCGGCCATCGCCTCGTGGGCGCTGTGCCAGACGGCGACGCGGTCAGGGTCGCGCTTTTCCAGGTTGCGCAGCCACAGCTTGGCCGCCTGACGCACGCCGCCGTGACGGTCGGACGCCAGGCGCAGCATCAGCTGCAGAACCTTTTCCCGAATCTCCAGATCCTCGGGTTTGGGGTTGTTCATCTTGGCCCAGGGTAGCGTGGCCAGCATCACGCCCCGGCGCAGCCACGGGTTCCGGCTGCCGGCCCATGCCGTGATCTGATCCAGGCGGGTCGGATCGGCGACCACGCGACGCGCGGCGGCGGTCATCACCGCATCGTCGATCTCGGCCCCGTCAATCTGCGGCGCCCAGTCCATGATCGCGGCCCAGGCCGCGTCGTCGGGCCGCATCCGGGCCTGGACCAGCAGGCGGGCGGCGGCCAGGCGCGCCTCGTGGACGTCGCTGTCCCACAGCGCCTCGGCCAGCGCGATGCGCGCGTCCAGATCACGTTCCGCGCGCCATTCGGCGACGACCTCCTCCAGGGCGGCGGGGGTGATGCCCAGGGTCTCTCGATCACGCTTGTGGCGTGCACTGTCGCGGGCGGCGCGTTCGGGGTCGGCCAGGTCGCGCAGCCGGTCCAGTTCCTGCATGGGATTCTCCAATCCGTGATTGGCCCCCTTCTAGGGCGCGGGGGCGCCGGCCTCAAGATGATGGTGGCAGGGGCGCGCCGGGCGGGCTAAAAGGCGCGGCAAAACCACGAGGTAGGCCCATGTCGCATTCCGCAGACCCCCGTCCGATGACCGCCCGCCGCACCGGCCCCCTGTCGGGCGAGGCGCTGGTGCCGGGGGACAAGTCGATCAGCCACCGCGCCCTGATCCTGGGCTCGATGGCCGTCGGAGAGACGCGCATCACCGGTCTGCTAGAGGGCCAGGACGTGCTGGACACCGCCCGCGCCATGCAGGCGCTTGGCGCGCAGGTCACGCAGCACGGGCCGGGGGACTGGTCAGTGCATGGCGTGGGCGTGGGCGGCTTCTCCAGCCCGGCCGACGTGATCGATTGCGGCAATTCCGGCACCGGCGTGCGTCTGATCATGGGTGCGGTCGCGACCACGCCGATCAGTGTGACCTTCACCGGTGACGCCAGCCTGTCGCGTCGTCCGATGGCGCGGGTGACGGACCCGCTGTCGCAGTTCGGCACCCAGATCACCGCGCGCGAGGGGGGGCGTCTGCCCATCACCATCCAAGGCGCGGCCGATCCGGTGCCCGTCACCTATCGCACCCCCGTGGCCAGCGCCCAGATCAAGTCGGCGATCCTGCTGGCCGGGCTGAATGCGCCAGGGGACACGGTGGTGATCGAATCCGAACCGACGCGCGATCATTCCGAACGCATGCTGGCCGGTTTCGGCGCCCAGATCCGGACCGAGACCACGTCCGAAGGCCACAAGATCACCCTGACTGGCCGCCCTGAACTGCGCCCGCAGCCCGTGGCCGTGCCGCGCGATCCGTCCAGTGCGGCCTTTCCGGTGGCTGCGGCGCTGATCGTGCCGGGGTCCGAAATTCGCGTGCCGGGCGTCAGCCGCAACCCGACGCGGGACGGCCTGTACGTGACCCTGCTGGAGATGGGCGCCGACATCACCTTCGAGAACCCGCGCGAGGAGGGCGGAGAGCCCGTGGCCGACCTGCTGGTGCGCCACGGCCCGCTGAAGGGCGTGACCGTGCCTGCCGATCGTGCGGCCAGCATGATCGACGAATTCCCGATCCTGTCAGTGATCGCCGCGTTCGCCGAAGGCACCACGGTGATGAACGGCGTCGCAGAACTGCGCGTCAAGGAAAGCGACCGGATCGACGCGATGGCCGTGGGCCTGCGCGCGAACGGTGTCACGGTCGAGGACACGCGCGATACCATGACCGTTCACGGCGCGGCGCAGGTGGCGGGCGGCGGCCATGCGGTGACCCATCTGGACCACCGCATCGCCATGAGCTTCCTGATCCTGGGCCTTGCGACCCAGCAGCCCGTCACCATCGACGACGCGGGGCCGATCACCACGTCCTTCCCCGACTTCGTGCCGCTGATGATGCGCTTGGGCGCGACGCTGGACTAGGCGGGATAGCCGATCCCGGCCAGGGATCGGCGGATCTCGTCCAGGATGGCGGGGTCGTCGATGGTGGCGGGCGCCTTGACCGTCTCACCGTCCGCGATCTTGGCCATGGTCGCGCGCAGGATCTTGCCCGACCGCGTCTTGGGCAGGCGATCGACGACGCAGGCGGTCTTGAAGGCCGCGACGGGCCCGATGCGGTCGCGGACCATGCGCACCACTTCGGCCACGACCTGGGCATGCTCGGTCTCGACCCCCTTCTTCAGGCACAGAAGGCCCAGAGGCGCCTGTCCCTTCAGCGGATCGGCGACCCCGATCACCGCGCATTCCGCGACGGCAGGATGGCTGGACAGAACCTCCTCCATGCTGCCCGTGGACAGGCGGTGGCCCGCGACGTTGATGACGTCGTCGGTGCGCGCCATGATCCAGACATAGCCGTCATCGTCGACGTAACCCGCATCGCCTGTCTCGTAGAAGCCGGGGAAATGCTGCAGATAGGCGCGGTTGAACCGATCCTCGGCGTTCCACAGCGTGGGCAGGGTGCCGGGCGGCAGGGGCAGCTTGATCGCGATCGCGCCCAGGGTGCCGGGTGCGACCGGGTGCCCGGCCTCGTCCAGGACCTGCACGTCGTAGCCGGGCATGGGCAGGGTCGGACTGCCCTTTTTCACGGGCATCAGCCCCGCGCCGAAGGGGTTCGCGGCGATGGGCCAGCCGGTCTCCGTCTGCCACCAGTGGTCGATCACCGGCACCTTGACCCGATCCTCGGCCCAGGTGACGGTGTCGGGGTCGGCGCGTTCGCCTGCCAGGAACAGGGCCTGCAGGCAGGACAGGTCGTACTTGCCGACCAGCCGGCCCTCCGGGTCGTCGCGCTTGACCGCACGGATGGCGGTGGGCGCAGTGAAGAAGGATTTGACCTTGTGATCCGCGATCACCCGCCAGAACGTGCCCGCGTCGGGGGTGCCGACGGGCTTGCCTTCGAACACCACGGTCGTCGCGCCCGCGATCAGCGGTCCATAGACGATATAGCTGTGCCCCACGACCCAGCCCACGTCGGACGCGACCCAGAACACGTCGCCCGGCCCGATGCCATAGATGTTCGGCACGCTCCACGCCAGGGCGACCAGATGCCCCGCGGTATGGCGCACGACACCCTTGGGCTGGCCCGTCGTCCCCGAGGTGTAGAGGATATAGGCCGGGTGGTTCCCCTCGACCGGGACGCAGTCGGCGGGCTGCGCGTCCGCCACCGCCTGGCGCCAGTCCAGATCGCGGCCCGCCACCATGTCGGCTGCGCATTCGGGGCGCTGGAACACGATGGTGAAGTCGGGCTTGTGGACGGCCTCGTCGATGGCGCGGTCCATCAGCGGCTTGTAGGGGACGACGCGACCCAGCTCCAGCCCGCAGCTTGCGGCGATGATCGCGCGGGGCTTGGCGTCGTCGATGCGCACCGCCAGTTCATGCGCGGCGAACCCGCCGAAGACGACCGAATGGATGGCCCCGATCCGGGCACAGGCCAGCATCGCCTGCAGCGCCTCGGGGATCATCGGCATGTAGATGATGACCCGGTCGCCCTTGCCGATGCCGCGCGCGGCCAGCACACCCGCCAGCCGGGCCACCTGGTCCTGTAGCTGGGCATAGGTCAGGCGACTGACGCTGCCGGTCATCGGGCTGTCGTGGATCACCGCCAGGCGGTCGCCGTGACCGGCCGCGACATGGCGGTCGATGGCGTTCCAGCAGGTGTTCACCATGCCGTCCGCGAACCATTCCCCGGCGGGGCCCTGATCGAAATGCGCGCGGCTTGGGGGCTGGGTCCAGTCGATGGCATCGGCGGCCTGCATCCAGAACGCCTCGGGATCGGCCTTCCAGCGCGCGTAGAGATCTTGATAGGACATGGACTCCCCTCCCTGAACCTAGGTTTTGTTACGCAGGAAGGGGGGTGTCGCGCAACCTTGTTAGCGGCGTGACAATGCGCTGATTAGCAGAAATCCGGCGATCGGGTTTGCAAACAGAACGGCGCAGCAAAGCCTCCTTTGCCGCGCCACAGTATTTGCAAAAATGTCGGCGAATCAGCCGTAATGCGTGACCGGCGTGCCGGCCAGCACCGACATGTTCAGCAGGCCGCGCGTGGTGATCGAGGGTGTCACGATATGGGCGCGGTTGCCCATGCCCATCAGGATCGGCCCGACCTCCAGGCCGCCCGCGCGCATCTTCAGCGCGTTGCGGACGCCCGATGCGGCGTCGGTGCCCGCAAAGACCAGCACGTTCGCCACACCCTGCAGCCGCGAGGTCGGGAAGATGCGTTCGCGCAGCTCGGGGTCCAGGGCCGCGTCCACATGCATCTCGCCGTCATACATGAAGTCGGGCTCGCGTGCGTCTAGCAGCGCCAGGGCGTCGCGCATCTTGCGGCCGGAATAGCTGTCGGTGTTGCCGAACTGCGAATGGCTGCACAGGGCGATCTTGGGCGTCAGGCCGAACCGGCGGACGTGACGCGCGGCGCCCATCACCGTCTCCATCACCTGCTGGGGCGTGGGGTCGTTGTGGCACTGGGTGTCCGCGATGAACAGCGGCCCGTCCTCCAGGATGATCATCGACAGTGCGCCGACCGGGTGCAGCCCGTCACGGGCCAGGATCTGGCGCACGTATTGCAGGTGCCAGCTGTACTGTCCGAACGTGCCGCAGATCAGGCTGTCGGCCTCGGCCCGGTGCACCATCACGGCGCCGATGGCGGTGGTGTTGGTGCGCATGATCGCGCGGGCGATGTCGGGGCTGACCCCGCGCCGCGCCATGATGCCGTGATACGTTTCCCAATAGTCGCGATAGCGGGGGTCGTTCTCGGGGTTCACGATCTCGAAGTCGACATCCGGACGGATCGGGAGGCCCGCGCGTTCGGCGCGGGTGGCGATCACGTCGGGGCGGCCGATCAGGATCGGGACATCGGTCGTCTCCTCCAGCATGGCATTGGCGGCGCGCAGGACACGTTCGTCCTCGCCCTCGGCAAAGACGATGCGGCGCGTGGCGGTGGCCGCGGCCTCGAAGACCGGGCGCATGATCAGCGCCGATCGGAAGACCGACCCGTCCAGCTTCTGCTTGTAGGCGGCCATGTCGTCCAGGGGCCGGGTCGCCACACCCGTCTCCATCGCGGCGCGGGCTACGGCGGATGACACGACGCCCATCAGGCGCGGATCGAAGGGCTTGGGGATCAGATAGTCGGCGCCGAAGGTCAGCGTCTCGCCGCGATAGGCAGCGGCGGCCTCGGCCGCGGTGGTCGCGCGGGCCAGGGCGGCGATGCCCTCGATGCAGGCGATCTTCATCTCGTCGTTGATGGTGGTCGCGCCGACGTCCAGCGCGCCGCGGAAGATGAAGGGGAAGCACAGGACGTTGTTGACCTGGTTCGGGAAATCGCTGCGCCCGGTGGCGATGATCGCGTCGGGGGCGACAGCGCGGGCCGCGTCGGGGTCGATTTCCGGGTTCGGGTTCGCCAGCGCGAAGATGATCGGGCGCGGGGCCATGCGGCCGACCATCTCGGGCGTCAGAACGCCCGGACCGGACAGGCCCAGGAACAGGTCGGCGCCGTCAATCACCTCGGTCAGGCTGCGCTTGTCCGAGGCTTGGGCATAGGCGGCCTTCTGCGGGTTCATGTCGATGTCGCGGCCCTCATGGACCAGACCGTGGATGTCGCACAGCCAGACGTTCTCGCGCTTGACGCCCAGCTTCAGCAGCATGTTCAGACAGGCGATGCCCGCCGCCCCGCCGCCGGTCGAGACGATCTTGATGTCCTCGAACCGCTTGCCGGCGATGCGCAGCGCGTTGGTCGCGGCCGCGCCCACCACGATGGCGGTGCCGTGCTGGTCGTCGTGAAAGACCGGGATGTTCATCCGCTCGCGGCAGATCTGTTCGACGATGAAGCAGTCGGGGGCCTTGATGTCCTCAAGGTTCACTGCGCCGAAGGTCGGCTCCAGCGCGCAGACGATCTCGGCCAGCTTGACCGGATCGGGCTCGTTCACCTCGATGTCGAAGCAGTCGATGTTGGCGAATTTCTTGAACAGGACCGCCTTGCCCTCCATCACCGGCTTGGAGGCCAGCGCGCCGATGTTGCCCAGGCCCAGGACGGCCGTGCCGTTCGAGATGACGGCCACCAGGTTGCCCTTGGTGGTATAGCGTGCGGCGGTTGCGGGATCGGCCTTGATCTCCAGGCAGGCTTCGGCGACGCCGGGGGAATAGGCGCGGGCCAGGTCGCGGCCATTGGCCATCGGCTTGGTCGCGCGGATCTCCAGTTTGCCCGGTCGCGGGAACTCGTGATAATCCAGCGCGGCCTGTCTTGCGCTGTCCTGCCTGCGGTCTTCCATCTTTCGCCCCTCCGGTTTCGGAATTGGTTTACCGTTAAACCATTCTGACGTCGGGGAACAGCGGGGTTCTGCGCGCCCGCGCGCGTCTTGCACAACCCCGCCCGCGGGCGCAGATTGGCTGCCAGATCGAACGGGGTGAACCATGACGACGTCATTGCTGGATGCGGCGCGCGACGTGCGCGAACGGGCCTATGTGCCCTATTCGAAATTCAAGGTCGGCGCGGCCATCCGCGGCGCGTCGGGCACCGTCTATCGCGGCTGCAACGTCGAGAACGTGGCCTATCCCGAAGGCACCTGCGCCGAGGCCGGGGCCATCGCCGCGATGGTCGCCGCCGGAGAGACGGAGTTGATCGAGGTCGCCGTCATCGCCGACAGCCCGACCCCCGTGCCGCCCTGCGGCGGCTGCCGCCAGAAGCTGGCGGAATTCGCATCCGGAGAGGTGCCGGTCCTGCTGGCCACGACCGACGGCGCGCAGATGCACACGACCGTGGGCGACCTGTTGCCCGGCCGGTTCGACGCGGGCCACATGGCGCGCACATGACCGATCCGCGTCCTGTCATATCGGCGATCCGCGACGGGCGGGGCCTGGACGGGCCGGGCGCGGCGCTGATCGCGCAGGGGCTGGCCGACGGGTCGGTCAGCGACGCGCAGGCGGGTGCCTTTGCGATGGCGGTACTGACCAAGGGCGTCGGACCGGCGGGCCGCGTGGCGCTGACGCGCGCCATGCGCGATTCGGGGCATGTCCTGCAATGGGACCTGTCGGGTCCGGTGGTGGACAAGCATTCGACCGGCGGCATCGGCGATACGGTGTCGCTGGTGCTGGCGCCGCTTCTGGCCGCGCGCGGGGTGTTCGTGCCGATGATCTCGGGTCGCGGCCTGGGCCATACGGGCGGTACGCTGGACAAGCTGGAGGCGATCCCCGGCTATCTGTGCGACCAGCCGGAGGATGACTTTCGCCGCATCGTGCGCACCATCGGCTGCGCGATCGTGGCGGCCACGGGCGACGTGGCCCCTGCGGACCGTCGCCTGTACGCGATCCGCGACGAATCGGGGACAGTGGAATCGATCGACCTGATCACCGCGTCGATCCTGTCGAAGAAGCTGGCGGCGGGGCTGGATGCGCTGGTTCTGGACGTCAAGGCGGGGTCGGGCGCCATCCTGAAGAAGGCCGACAGCGCCGGCCGGCTGGCCCAGGCCCTGGTCGAGACCGCGAACGGGGCGGGCTGCCGCACGTCTGCCTTCATCACCGACATGGATCAGCCGCTGGCCCGCAGCGCCGGCAATGCGCTGGAGATCCACGAGGCGATCCGCGCCCTGCGGGGCGAGGCCGGGGCGCTGCGCGACCTGACGCTGGCGCTGGCGGCGGAATGCCTGACGCTGGCGGGACGGTCCGCGGACGGTCTGGCCGACACGCTGGACAGCGGCGCCGCGGCCGAGGTGTTCGGCCGCATGGTCGCGGCCCAGGGCGGACCGCGCGACCTGCTGGACCGCCCCGAGGCGCATCTGGCCCGCGCGCCGTTGATCCTGCCCGTCCCCGCGCCCGCCCAGGGGCGCGTGGGGCGCATCGACGTGACCGCGCTTGGCCACGCGGTCCTGGCGCTTGGCGGTGGACGCGTGCGCGCGGCCGAGGCGATCGACCACCGCGTGGGCCTGGACCGCCTGGCCAAGCTGGGAGAGGAGGTCGGCCCCGACTGCCCCCTGGGCATGGTCCACGCCGCCGACGACACGGCGGCACAGGTGGCCATCGCCGCCGTGCAGGCCGCCTATGTCCTGGGCGACGGCCAGCCCGGCCCACTGATCCGCGACCGGATCGGCGCATGAGCCGGGCGTTCCTGATCGTCATGGACAGCGTGGGCATCGGCGGCGCGCCCGATGCCCACGCCTTCTTCAACGACGGTCGCCCCGATACCGGTGCGAACACCGTCGGGCATATCGCGCAGGCGCGACCGCTGCGGATGCCGGTGCTGGACGGGCTGGGGCTTGGGGCGGCGGTGCGGCTGGCCTCGGGTATCGATGCACCGGGTCTGGGCGCCGAACCCCGCGGCCTGTGGGGCGCGGCATCCGAGGTGTCGCGCGGCAAGGACACCCCCTCTGGCCACTGGGAGATCGCGGGCGTCCCCGTGCCGTGGGACTGGACCTATTTCCCCGACACCGATCCCGCCTTTCCCGCCGACGTGACTGCCCGGATCTGCCAGCTGGCAGGGACCGGCGGCATCTTGGGCAACTGCCACGCATCGGGGACGCAGGTCATCGACGACTTCGGCGCCCGGCATCTGCAGACCGGCTGGCCGATCTGCTACACCTCGGCCGACAGCGTGCTGCAGATCGCGGCACATGAGGAGGCGTTCGGCCTGGACCGCCTGATCGCGCTGTGCCGCGACCTGTCACCGATGCTGCACGCGATGCGCGTGGGCCGGGTCATCGCGCGCCCCTTTGTCGGCCAACCCGGCGCGTTCCGTCGCACCGGCAACCGCCGCGATTTCGCGATCGCGCCGCCGGGCGACACCATCCTGGACATCGCGCAGGGTGCGGGGCGGGTCACCCATGCCATCGGCAAGATCGGCGACATCTTCAGCCATCGCGGCATCACCCGCTTGCACAAGGGCGAAGATGACGCGGCCCTGGCCGAACACCTGGTCCGGCTTGGCAGCCAAGCCGAACCCGGCAGCCTGACATTCGCCAACTTCGTCGAATTCGACACCAATTTCGGCCACAGGCGGGACATTCCCGGCTATGCCACGCAACTGGAATGGTTCGACGGTGTCGCGGGCCGGTTCCTGGCGACCCTGTCGCCCGGCGATCTGGCGATCTTCACCGCCGATCACGGCAATGACCCGTCCTGGTCCGGCACCGACCACACCCGCGAACGCGCCCCCGTGCTGGGCCGGGGCGCGGGCGAGCGCGGCGTGGGGCAGGTGGGCTTTGCCGATATCGGCGCCTCGATCCTTGCGCATCTGAGGCTGCCCGCCCCCCGACACGGGACATCATTTCTATGAAGAAGATCGAACTGCACCTGCATCTGGAGGGTGCCGCGCCTCCCGATTTCATCCGCGGCCTGGCTCAGGAAAAACGCGCCGACCTGTCCGGCGTCTTCGACGACCGCGGGCATTACGCCTATGACGACTTTCCGGGCTTCCTGCGCTGCTACGAGGCCGCCACCAGCGTCATCAACGGACCGCGCGACTACGCCCGCCTGCTGGCCGAGGTGCTTGACCGCTGCGCCGAGGAGGGCGTGGTCTATGCGGAACTGTTCGTCTCGCCGGAATTCTGCGGCGGTGCGGACCTGTCGGCCTGGCGCGATCATCTGGCCGCGATGACCGAGGTCGCGGACCGCGCCCGGGCGGACGGCATCGACAGCCGCGGCATCGTCACCGCGATCCGTCACTTCGGCGCGGATCGTGCGCGCAAAACCGCGCGCTGTGCTGCCGAGACCGCGGGCGGCTGGATCACCGGCTTTGGCATGGGCGGGGCCGAACAGGTCGGCCGGGCCACCGATTACGCCTGGAGCTTTGACTGCGCGGCAGAGGCCGGGTTGGGCCTGACCTGCCATGCAGGCGAATGGGGCGGTCCCGACAGCGTCCGGCAGGCGCTGGACCTGGGCTGCACCCGCATCGGGCATGGCGTGCAGGCGATCGACGACCCTGCGCTGGTGCGCGACCTGGTCGAACGCGGCGTGACGCTGGAGGTGTGTCCGGGATCGAACATCGCGCTTGGGGTCTATCCGTCCTGGGGCGCCCATCCCATCGCGCGGCTGGCCGATGCCGGGGTGCGGGTCACCGTGTCCACCGACGATCCGCCGTTCTTCCACACGACGATGTGCCATGAGTACGATCGGCTTGCGTCGACCTTGGGCTGGGGCGATACCGAGTTTCGACAGATCAACCAGTGGGCTGCCGACGCCGCGTTCTGCGATGCGTCCACCCGCGACCGCCTGAAAAAGGAATTCGCCTGATGCAACACCTGACCGTCGTCGACCACCCGCTGGTTCAGCACAAGCTGTCGATCATGCGCCAGAAAGAGGTGTCCACCGCCGGTTTCCGCCGCCTTCTGCGCGAGATCAGCCTGCTTCTGGCCTATGAGGTCACGCGAGAGCTGGAGCTGACCACCATGCACATCGAGACGCCCATGTGCGAGATGGAGGCCCCAACGCTGGAGGGCAAGAAGCTGGCCCTGATCTCGATCCTGCGGGCCGGAAACGGGCTGATGGACGGCATCCTGGAGCTGATCCCCGGCGCGCGTGTGGGCTTCGTCGGCCTCTATCGCGACCCCGAGACGCTGAAGCCGGTCGAATACTACTGCAAGGTGCCGCGCGAGCTGGACGCGCGGATGACCATCGTGGTGGACCCGATGCTGGCCACGGGCAATTCGTCGGTCGCGGCGCTGGACATGTTGAAGGAGCGGGGGGCCAAGAACATGCGCTTCCTGTGCCTGTTGGCTGCGCCCGAAGGCGTCGCGCGCATGCGCGAGGCGCATCCGGACGTGCCGATCTTCACGGCGGCGCTGGACGAACGCCTGGACGATCACGGCTATATCGTCCCGGGCCTGGGCGATGCCGGCGACCGGATGTTCGGCACGAAATAAGGCCGCCCGTTAACCGCCGTTTCACGGTTCTGCGCTAAGTCTGGGGCAGGACAACGGAATGGATGGCAGATGATCGGGCACTTGCGGGTCTTGGCGATGCTTTTGCTAGGCGGGGCGGCGCAGGCCGCTCCGACGCCACCGCCCCCCGCCGGTTTCGCGGGGATGCAGTATATCGACGGCAACGGCTGCGTCTTCACCCGCAGCGGCGCCGACTGGACCGCGCGCCAGGATGGGCAGGGGCAGGCGCTGTGCGGCTTTCCCCCCAGTCTGGACGTCCGGCGCACGGACCCGCTGACGGAACGGGCGCTGCCGCTGACCCAGGCACCGCCGCCCAATGTCGAAACCATGCTGCTGGAACAGCTGTCGCGCGACCTGCGCCCCGGCGAATGGACCGCGGACCCGGCCCCACCCGAGACCCGCGCGGAACCGGCCGCGTCGCGGGTGCCCGATCCGATCCACACCGCGCTGCAGGATGCCCTGACCATGGCGCCGACGCTGCGCGAGGCCACCGGCCTGTCGGGCAGTCCGGAGCTGTGCGCGCGCCTTGGCTACAAGCCGGACCCGTCGGCATCCGCGCAGGGCTCTACCTTGGGGCTGTGTCCCGGCATGCGCGCGGCCACCGCGACGGCGTCGTTGACCACGGGAGTGACCGCGGCACCGCCACGGCCAGACCCGGCAGCCGTCAGGACGGCCCCGGCGGCGCGGCCGACGGTTGCCGCGACCCCGCGCGCCACCGCCCGTCGTGCGACCTCACCGACCCCTGCGGCGCCCGTCGCCGCCGCGCCCAAGCCAGTGGCTGTGCCGGGACCCGAGATGATCCCGGCGTCGGCGCGGTATGTTCAGGTCGGTGCCTATGGCGACGAGGGGAACGCGATGATCGTGCTGCGGGCGCTGGCCGCGCGCGGCTATCCGACGGGGCAGGGGCGAACAACGGATAGGACGAAACCGCTGCGGCTGATCATGGCGGGACCCTTCACCGACCGGCAGGCCCTGATCGCCGCGCTGAACGATCTGCGGGCGAACGGCTATCCCAAGGCGGTGGCGCGCTAGGCGCTGCGCACCGCCTCGATCATCCGGGCGACGTTGTCGGGATCGGCGTCAGGCGTGATCCCGTGACCCAGGTTGAAGACATGCGGACCGCCGCGCAGGGCGCGGGTGATCCGCTGCGCCTCGGCGACAAGTTCGGGCCCGCCCATGACCATGTGCCGCGGGTCCATGTTGCCTTGGACGCAGCCCTCGGTCTGGACGTGGCGGGCGGCCCAATCGGTCGACACCGAATTGTCCAGCGCGACGCAGTCGGCTCCGACCGCCGCCCGAAACCCGACATAACGCTCGCCCGCCTCACGGGGGAATGCGATGATAGGCACGCCGGGATGACGCGCCTTCAGCGCGGCGATGATCCGCTTGGCCGGAGCGATCGCGAAGTCGTCGAAATCCTGGCCCTTCAGGCTGCCGGCCCAGCTGTCGAACAGCTTGACGACTTCGGCCCCGGCCTCGATCTGGCGTGACAGGTAATGGATCGTGGCATCCGTGATCAGGTCGATCAACGCGGCGAATGTCGCGCGGTCCTGATCCTTCAGCAGATGCGCAGGACCCTGATCCTTGGTGCCGCGGCCGGCGACCATGTAGGTCGCGACCGTCCATGGCGCGCCGGCAAAGCCGATCAGCGCGGTTTCCCGCGGCAGTTCGCGTGACAGGATCCGCAGCGTCTCATAGACGGGTGCCAGCTGCGCATCGACCTGATCCGCCGGTTTCAGCCGCGCCAAATCCGACGCGCTGGTCACGGTGGACAGCCGCGGTCCTTCTCCGGTGACGAACCACAGGTCGGCGCCCAAGGCCTGGGGGATCAGCAGGATGTCGGCAAAAAGGATCGCGGCATCAAAGCCAAAGCGGCGGATCGGCTGCAGCGTGACCTCGGCGGCAAGGTCGGGATTGTAGCAGAGCGACAGGAAATCGCCCGCCTGCGCGCGCGTCGCACGGTATTCCGGCAGATAGCGCCCGGCTTGACGCATCATCCAGATCGGCGGGGTGGGCAGTGTCTCGCCGGCCAGGGCGCGCAGCAGAAGTTTGGTCATGGGGCCTCCTGCGCCCCTTGAAGGTCAGGCGACAGGCGTTGTCAAGCGCAGCCCCGGCGGCTATGCCGTGGCGCATGACACAGATGCCCACCCCCACCCGCCCGCTTCGGATCGGCACGCGCGGATCGGTCCTGGCGCTGGCGCAGGCCCATGAGACCCGCGACCGCCTGATGGCCGCGCATGGCGTTCCGCAGGACGCGTTCCAGATCATTCCGATCAAGACCACCGGCGACCGCGTCCTGGACCGCCCCCTTTCGCAGATCGGCGGCAAGGGCCTGTTCACCCGCGAGATCGAGGAGGCCCTGACCGAGGGCGCGATCGACATCGCCGTGCATTCGATGAAGGACATGCCCACGCTGCAACCGGACGGCTTGATCATCGACTGCCTTCTGCCGCGGGAGGATGTCCGGGACGCCTTTGTCAGCCCGCACGTGGCCTCGATCAGCGCGCTGCCGCAGGGGGCGGTTGTTGGTTCCTCCAGCCTGCGGCGGCGCGCCCAATTGGCACACCGTCGTCCCGATCTGCAGTTGGTGGAATTCCGGGGGAATGTGCAGACGCGCCTGCAGAAGCTTGCAGACGGGGTTGCCGTGGCAACCTTCCTGGCAATGGCAGGACTGTCGCGGCTGGACATGCGTCACGTCGCCCAAAGTGCCATCGATCCGGACGAGATGCTGCCCGCTGTCGCACAGGGGGCCATCGGCATCGAGCGCCGTGCCGACGATCAGGGCTGTGCGATGCTGTTGTCGTCGATCAACGATCCGCTGACGGCGCTGCGGATTGAGGCAGAGCGCGCGTTCCTGCGCCGCTTGGACGGGTCCTGCCAGACGCCCATCGCGGGGCTTGCCACGCTGGATGGTGACCGCATGACGCTGCGTGGTGAAATCCTGCGCCCGGATGGCAGCGAGGTCGTCGCCGGTGTCCGTGATGGTCTGACATCGGATGGTGCGGCCATGGGTACAGATCTCGCGGAGGAACTGCTGTCCCGCGCCGGACCCGGTTTTCTGATCGCCTGAGGATATGCCGGGGCACAGCCCCGGCAAGCGAGTCAATAGCTGCGGATCAGTCCGACCAGCCGGCCCTGGATGCGCACGCGGTCCTCGGGAAGAAGCCGCGTCTCGTAGGCCGGATTGGCGGCCTCCAGCGCGATCATCGATCCTTTGCGACGATAGCGTTTCAGGGTGGCTTCCTGATTGTCCACCAAGGCCACGATGATGTCGCCCGTCTCCGCAGTGTCCTGTTCGCGAATCACCACGACGTCGCCATCGTTGATGCCGGCCTCGATCATTGAATCACCCGTCACCTCAAGCGCGTAATGATGTTCACGGCCCGACAGCATCGTTCCCGGCACCGCGACATGGTGCGACACTTCGGAAATTGCCTCGATCGGCACACCGGCGGCGATACGGCCCATCAGGGGCAGCTGAACCGCAGGGCTGTCGACGACCGTCATGGCGCCGCGCGGGCGGGCGGGGCGCGTGTTCGAGATGACGCGCGGCGTGAAGGCCGGACGCGTCTCTTCGGGGGCGGCGTCGGTCAGGTGGGACAGGGCGTCGGGCAGGCGAAGCACCTCAAGCGCGCGGGCACGGTGCGGCAGGCGCCGGATGAAGCCTCGCTCCTCCAGCGCGGTCACCAACCTGTGGATGCCGGACTTGGACCGCAGGTCCAAAGCATCCTTCATTTCGTCGAAGGAAGGCGGCACGCCGTCCCGCGCCATCCGCCTCTGGATGAACTCAAGCAGTTGGATCTGCTTTTTCGTCAACATGGCCCGCCCTTTTCTTCGTGTTCCGCGTCTGTTCTAGCTTATCCACAGAATCGCGTCAATCAGTGACCGTGAAAGGGTGAAAAAACAGTTAACTAGCGGCAAGGGGAATGTAATCGACCAGATCGCCCGCCGGCCTGGCCGGATCATGCGGCGGACGAACCAGCAGCGCCTTCGCTTGCGCCATCAGCGCCAGCCGTGCCGAATCCTGATCCGCGAAGGGCGCGATCAGGGGCAGGTCCTCGCCCGCAGCCAATGTCGCCCGCAGGTAATGCTGACGGGGTCCTTCAGCCGGCAGGTCATGGGCCAGCCTTGCCTTGCGCAACGGCGCATCCGCCGGAAGCCCCTGCATCGCGCGGATCAGGGGCTGCATGAACAGAACCGCGCAAACCATTGCCGAAACGGGATTTCCTGGCAGGCCCAGCATGGCGCCTTTCGCCATCCGGCCCGCCATCAGCGGCTTTCCGGGACGAAGCGCGACCTTGTAAAAGGCCTGTTCGATACCGTGTTCCTGCGCCATCTTGCCGATCAGGTCGTGGTCGCCGACCGATGCGCCGCCGATGGTGACCAGCAGATCCGCGTCCGCCGCCGCGCGGAAACTGGCACGCAGGCTGTCCTCGGTGTCGCGCGCGATCGGCAGGATATGCGGCTCACCGCCCGCATCACGGACCATGGCTGCAATGGTCAGGTCGTTCGAGCTGATGATCTGACCCTCCGCAGGGTCCGTGCCGGGGGGAACCAATTCATCGCCGCCTGCCAAGATGGCGACGCGGGGGCGCGCGGCGGTCGTGATCTTATCCACGTTCATCGCGGCCAGCAGACCGATATGAGCGGCGCCCAAGACGATCCCCGGCGCGACGGTATCGCCTTGCGCAAAGTCGTTGCCACGCGCCCTGATGTTGCTGCCCCCGGATCGGGTCAAAACGTGGATCACGTCGCCGTCGCGGTCCACGTTCTCCTGCAGTTCGACATGGTCAAAGCCTTGCGGCACCGGTGCACCGGTGAAGATGCGGATGGCGGTTCCCGGGCGGGCAGTACCGCCCCACGGATGGCCTGCCGCGCTGGTCCCGATCACGGTCAGGGCGTCTTCCAGATCGGCCGCCCGCATCGCATAGCCGTCCATCGCGGACGCATCGAAGGGGGGCTGGGTCAGGCGGGACACGGCGGGCTGCAGCAGAGCGCGCCCATGGGCGTCGGCCAGGGACACAATCTCGGGGCGCGGCGGGTTGGCAAGGGCCAGAACGCGTTCAAGGGCCTCGGTGACCGAGATCATCGCGGCGCCTCGTAGGGGCCGGACTTTCCGCCATCCTTGCGCAGCAGGCGGATGTCCTGAATCTCCATCGACTTCTGCGCCGCCTTCAGCATGTCGTATACGGTCAGGCAGGCGGTGGTGACGGCGGTCAGCGCCTCCATCTCGACCCCGGTGCGGCCGGTGGTGCGGACGGTCGCGGTGACGCGGATACCGGGCAGGTCTGGATCGGCCACAAGGTCGACCGCGACCTTGGCCAGCGCCAGCGGATGGCACAGCGGGATCAGATCGGCGGTGCGCTTTGCGCCCATGATGCCCGCCAGGCGCGCCACGCCCAGTACGTCGCCCTTGGCCACACCCCCCTGCGCCAGGGATAGCGTTTCCGGTGTCATGATCACGCAGCCCGTGGCCACGGCCTCGCGCGCGGTTTCGGACTTGGCCGAGATGTCGACCATATGCGCCTGACCGGCGGCGTCGAAATGGGTCAGGGTCATGCGGCGACGTCCAGGATGGCGCGGGTGGCGGCGGTCACGTCGGCCTGACGCATCAGGCTTTCCCCGATCAGGAAGCGCCGCGCGCCGGTCTGCATCATCGCGCCCAGGTCCGCCGGGGTGAACAGCCCGCTTTCGCAAACCAGCTGGCGGTCGTCGGGGATGCGCGGTGCAAGGTCGCGCGTCACATCAAGTGTGACGTCGAAGGTCTTGAGATTGCGGTTGTTCACGCCGATCAACGGCGATTTCAGGCGCAGGGCGCGGTCCAGTTCGGGCGCGTCATGCACCTCGATCAGGACATCCATGCCCCAGCCCATCGCCGCATCCTCCAGGTCGCGGGCCTGGGCGTCGTCGACCGAGGCCATGATGATCAGGATGCAGTCCGCGCCCCAGGCCCTGGCCTCTGTCACCTGATAGGTGTCGTAGAGGAAATCCTTGCGCAGCGCCGGCAGGTCGCAGGCGGCGCGCGCGGCCGTCAGGAACGCGGGCGCACCCTGAAAGCTGGGGCCGTCGGTCAGCACCGACAGGCAGGCCGCGCCGCCCGCCTGATAGGCACGGGCCAGCGAAGGCGGATCGAAATCGGGCCGGATCAGGCCCTTGGACGGGCTGGCCTTCTTGATCTCGGCGATCAGGGCGGGGCCGCCGGCTGCGGCCCGGTCCAGCGCGCGGGCAAAGCCGCGGGGTGCGTCGGCCGCACGGGCCTGCGCGTCGAGGTCGGCCAGCGGACGCGCGGCCTTGGCGGCGGCGATCTCTTCCAGCTTGTAGGCCTTGATCTTGTCCAGAATATCCATGCCCCCGTTCTATCCCCACCGCGCGGGCGGGGAAAGGGGGCGCGGCGGTCAGCCGGTCCAGTCGATGGGCGCACGCCCCTGGACCGTCAGCCAGTCGTTGATGCGGCTGAAGGGCCGCGATCCAAAGAACCCGCGCCGGGCCGACAGGGGCGAGGGATGGGCCGTGGCGATCACCAGATCCTGCGCGCGCGGCAGGCCTGCCACCGCTTTGCGCGCGTGATTGCCCCACAGCAGGAAGGCCAGCGGACCGTGCGCCTGCGCCTCGGCAACGGCCTGTCGGGCCAGCCGTTCCCAGCCCCAGCCCGCATGGGCTCCTGCCTGTCCCGGCGCGACCGACAGTGCGGTGTTCAGCAGCAGCACGCCCTGATGCGCCCAATGCGACAGATCACCCGTGGCGGGCGCATCGCCCAGATCGTCGCGCAGCTCGGCAAAGATATTGCGCAGCGACCGGGGCAGCGGCGTGTGGGGCGTGACCGAGAATGCCAGCCCGTTCGCATGGCCCGGCGTCGGATAGGGATCCTGGCCCAGGATCACGACGCGTACATCCCGCGGCGATGTCGCCTGCAGGGCCGCGAAGATCCGATCAGGCCCGGGCAGGAACGCCGTGTCCGACAGTCGGTCGCGGATCGCCGGCCAGTCGTCCTGAAAGAACGGCAGATGCGCCCAGTCCGACGGGGGCGTCATGATTCGGGTGCGCCGGTGACTTGCGCCAGCGCCACCAGCCGTGCCTTTGCCGCGCCGCTGTCCAGCGATTCGGCGGCCATCCGGGCCCCGTCGCGCAGGTCGGAAACACGCCCCGCGATCAGCAGCGCAGCGGCCGCGTTCAGCAGCACCGCGTCGCGATAGGCGCCCCGTTCGCCGTCCAGCAGGGCCCGGAAGGCCGCGGCATTGTGCGACGGCTCTCCGCCCACGATCGCGGCGAAGGGATGGCGGGAAAGGCCCGCATCCTCGGGGGCGATGGTGAATTCGGTGATCTGGCCGTCCTGCAGCGCGGCCACGTGGCTGTCCTCGGCGATCGACAGCTCGTCCGTGCCGTCGCCGCCATGCACAAGCCAGGCCGATGTCGACCCCAGGTCGCGCAGCACCTCGGCCATGGGGCGCAGCCAGTCGGCACTGAACGCACCGGTCAGCTGGCGGCGGACCCCGGCCGGATTGGTCAGCGGTCCCAATAGGTTGAAGACGGTGCGCGTGCCCAGTTCGGTCCGGGGCGGGCCGACATGGCGCATCGCCGGATGGTGCATCGGCGCCATCATGAAGCAGATGCCCGCCTGGTCCAGCGCGCGCTGCGCCACGGCGGGGCCGCCCAGCACGTTGATGCCCATCTGGGTCAGCGCATCGGCCGCCCCGGATTTCGACGACAGGTTGCGGTTGCCGTGCTTGGCCACGGGCACGCCGGCCCCCGCCACGACAAAGGCCGTCGCGGTCGAGATGTTCAGCGTCCCCTTGCCGTCGCCGCCGGTGCCCACGATGTCCATCGCGCCGTCAGGTGCGGTGACGCGGTTCATGCGGGCGCGCATGGCGCGGGCGGCGGCTGCGATCTCGTCCACGGTTTCGCCGCGCACGCGCAAGGCCATCAGCAGGCCGCCGATCTGGGCGGGGGTCGCCGCACCGTCGAACAGCGCAGAGAACGCGGCCTCGGCCTCGGATCCCGTCAGGGGGCGTTCAGCGGCAAGGCCGATCAGGGGTCGGATGTCCGTCATGCGGCGTCCTTGCGGACGGTGCAGCGATCCAGGAAATTGCGGATCATCTCGTGTCCGAACTGCGAGGCGATGGATTCGGGGTGGAACTGCACGCCCTCGATCGGCAGGTCGGAATGGATCAGGCCCATGATCGTGCCGTCGTCCGACGTCGCGGTGACGCGCAGGCAGTTCGGCAGGGTCTCGGGTTCGACGGTTAGCGAATGATAGCGGGTGGCGTTCAGCGGCGATTGCAGCCCCGAAAAGACGCCCGTGCCGTCATGACTGATTGCGTCGACCTTGCCATGCAGGATGCGGTTGGCGCGCACGACGCGACCGCCGAACGCCTCTCCGATCGCCTGGTGGCCCAGGCACACCCCGAACAGCGGCACGGCCCGGTCCGCGGCCGCGCGGATCAGGTCCAGGCAGATCCCCGCCTGCGCCGGATCGCACGGCCCCGGAGAGATCACGATCCCGTCCGGCGCCATCGCCAGGGCCTCGTCCACGGTGATCTGGTCGTTGCGGCGCACGACGACCTCGGCCCCGGCCTCGCCCATGTAATGGACAAGGTTCCAGGTGAAGCTGTCGTAATTGTCGATCAGAAGGATCATCGATGCACCTTGCGGCCAGAAGAAGGGGGGCGGTTTCCCCCGGAAAAAGCGTCCGCTATAGATGGGCCAAAGCGCCACCGGGGGTCAAGACCGGGCGGACGCACAGCACGGACGGGGCAGGGATGGCACGGGGATTTCTGGCGGGGGCGGCGACGGGCGGGCTGGTTGGGGTCCTGGCGCTGGCCGGGCTGTCGCTGGCGGTGCCGCTGGCGCAGCCGGGGCGTGACGCGCTGTCGATCGGCATGCCGATCGGGTCCGAATTCGGACGCGGGGGCGACGTCTCGCCGACCTTGCCCGCGCCCAGTGCGGCCAGCCTGCGCGATGCGGCCACGCCCGCCGCGGTGCCCGCACCCCAAGATGAACCGGCCCCCGTGACGAATGACACGATGCGTCCCAGCCTGCAGCCCACGGACCGGATGCCGGCGCAACCCGCGCCCGACATGGCCGCCGATGCGCCCGGCCTGACCCTGCGCGGCGATACGCCGGTGACGGTGACCGGCCCCGCGCCGCAGCCCGCGATCCGTGCGGCGCAGGACGGGTTGCCGCGGATCGCGCCGTCGGACGATCTGCCGATGGACCGGGCGCCCGTGATGCCCGCGCCGGCGCTGGACCTGTCGCTGCCGCCGGACCTGACCGACCTTCGCAGAATGGAACGAGACTGACATGCGCCCGCTGAACCCCGCCCTTGCCGCGACCTTTGCCCCCCCGGTGATGGAGGCGCGCCGCTGGCTGAGCGGCGTCAGCTTTTCCGTCGACCGACCCCTGATCAATGTCAGCCAGGCCGCCCCCGTCGATCCGCCGCCCGAAGGGCTGCGCCGGGCCATCGCCGAGGCGGCCCTGCACCGACCCGAGGCGCATCTGTACGGCCCCGTCCTGGGCAACAGCGATCTGCGCGATGCCGTGGCGGCGCAGTTTTCCGCCGCCTATGGTGGTGCTCTGACGGGGACCAACGTCGCGATCACCCAAGGGTGCAACCAGGCGTTCTGCGCGGTCATGGCGACGCTGGCCGGGCAGGGCGATCAGGTGATCGTGCCGACGCCTTGGTACTTCAATCACAAGATGTGGCTGGACATGGCGGGCGTCGCCACGGTCCCGCTGCCCTGCGGGGCCGACATGCTGCCCGACCCCGATCACGCGGCCGCGTTGATCACGCCTGCCACGCGGGCGATCGTGCTGGTCACGCCGAACAACCCGTCGGGCGCGGAATACCCGGCCGATCTGGTGGGGCGGATTTTCGATCTGGCGCAGGCGCACGGGATCGCGCTGGTGGTGGACGAGACCTATCGCGATTTCGACAGCCGCGACGGGGCACCGCACGATCTGCTGACCCGGCCTGACTGGGACGGGACGCTGATCCAGCTCTACAGCTTTTCCAAGGCCTATCGCCTGACCGGGCATCGTGTCGGCGCCATCGTCGCCGGCATCGAGCGGCTGCAGCAGGTCGAGAAGTTCCTGGACACCGTGGCCATCTCTCCGTCGCAACTGGGTCAGATCGGCGCGGTCTGGGGGATGGAGCACCTGCAGGACTGGCTGGCCGGAGAGCGGGCTGAGATCCTGGCGCGCCGTGCCGCCGCCGCGGCCGCCCTTGGCGCCTTGCCCGGCTGGCGGTTGAAAAGCGCGGGGGCGTATTTCGCATGGGTCGAACACCCGTTCGCCGAAGGCTCGGCCGATCTGGCGCGGCGGATGGTGCGGGACGCAGGCGTCCTGGCGCTGCCCGGAACGATGTTCACGCCCGAGGGCGACGCCACGGGCCCGCGCCACCTGCGCATCGCCTTTGCCAATGTCGATGCGGCCGGAATCGCGGCGCTGGCGGACCGGCTGGCCGGCCTTTCGGCCTGATCCACTTGTGGCTGACCCGCCCGCGCCCTAAAGACGGGCGGGACACGACCACGAGGAAGGCCGCGCCATGTCACAGCTGCGTACCAAGGGCAAATCGACCATCGTCTGGATCCTGATGGGTCTGATGGTGCTGGGGCTGGGAGGCTTTGGCATCACCAGCTTTTCGGGCGGCACGACCGAGATCGGATCGGTCGGCGACACCAAGATCACGGCCGACGACTATGCCCGCGCCCTGCAATCGGAAATGCGCGCCTTTTCCCAGCAGACCGGCCAGCAGATCACCATGCAGCAGGCCCAGCAGATGGGGCTGGCGCAGTCGGTGCAGGCCAACCTGATCGCGGCGGCCGCGCTGGCGGAACAGGCGCGCGCCATCGGCGTGTCGGTGGGCGATGCGCAGGTTGCGCAGACGATCATGCAGGCGGGTGCGTTCCAGGGCCCGAACGGGTCGTTCGACCGTGCCGCCTATGCCGAGGTGCTGCGCCGCGAGAACCTGACCGAGGCCGATTTCGAGGCGACCGTGCGCGACGACGAGGCGCGCCTGCTTTTGCAGCGCGCCGTCGTGGGCGGCGTGACAGCGCCGGCGCCGATGGTCGACCAGACCGCGCGCTGGCTGCTGGAGACGCGCGATTTCAGCTGGCGGGAACTGACCGAGGACGAGTTGCCCGCGCCCGTGGCCGAGCCCGACGACGCGACGCTGCGCGCCTGGCATGCCGCCAATGGCGACCGCTTCACCGCGCCCGAGACGCGCGCGATCACCTATGCCTGGGTGACGCCCGACATGCTGTCCTCCGACGTGCAGCTGGACGAGGCCGCGCTGCGCGACACCTATCAGCTGAACATCGACCAGTTCCAGCGCCCCGCGCGCCGGATGGTCAGCCGCCTGGTCTTTCCCGACGAGGCACAGGCGCAGGCCGCCCGCGAGCAGATCGACGCCAACACCGCGCCCTTCGAATCCTTCGTCCTGCAGCGCGGACTGACGCTCGATGACGTCGATCTGGGCGAGGTGACCGAGGCGCAGCTGGGTTCGGCGGCTGAGGCCGTGTTCGCGCTGGACCAGCCGGGGGTCGTGGGTCCCCTGCAGACCGATCTGGGCCCTGCGCTGTTTTCGGTGAACGCGATCCTGGACCCCGTCGACATTCCCTTCGAGGAAGCGCGCGAAGGCCTGCGCGGAGAGGCGGCGCTGTCCGCTGCCGCGCGCCAGATCCAGGACCGCATCGCGGATCTGGAGGACGCGCTGGCAAGCGGCGCGACGCTGGAGGAGCTGGCCGAGGATACCGAGCTGGAACTGGGCCAGATCGACTGGACCGCCGACGCGGTGCCGGCCGAGGGCAGCATCGCCGGATACGAGGCGTTTCGTGAACGTGCCGCCCAGATGGAAAGCACCGATTTCCCCGAACTGGCCGAACTGGCGGATGGCGGCGTCTTCGCGATGCGCCTGGACGAGATCGTGCCCCCCACCCTGCGCCCCTTCGAGGACGTCCGCGACGAGGTTCTGGCCGATTGGCGCCGCGCCGAGGTCCAGCGCCAGCTGCTGGAACTGGCCGCCGATCTGAGCCTGGCCGAGGTCGCCCAGACCGAGGCGACCCCGGACGAGGCGCAGGCCGACGACGCCTCCGCCTGGACGACCGAGACCGGCCTGGCGCGCAGCGACTGGATGGACGGACTGCCCCCGCAGCTGCTGTCGCAGGCCTTTGCCGTGACCGAACCCGGTCAGGCCGAGGTCGTCGATGCGGGCGACCGGGTGTTCGTCGTGCGGCTTGACCAGATCAACGATGCCGACCTGTCCCAGCCTGACGCGGCGCAGGTGCTGGACGGGGTGCGGTCGCGTCTGGATCAGTCGCTGCAGGTCGACCTGTTCGACTATTACGCCCGCTATGCGCAGCGCCAGTCCGCGGTCGAATTGAACCAGTCCGCGATCAACGCCATCAACGCCCAGGTCCAGTGATGCAGCTGACGCCGGAATTTCCACAGTTCGAGGCCGAATGGGCCGCAGGCCGCAACCAGCTGGTGACCATCCGGCTGGCCGCGGACCTGGACACCCCGGTCAGCCTGATGCTGAAGCTGGCCGAGGCCGCACCGCAGAGCTTCATGCTGGAATCGGTCACGGGCGGAGAGCTGCGCGGCCGCTATTCGATCGTCGGCATGAAGCCGGACCTGGTCTGGGAATGCCGCGACGGTCAGGCGCGGATCAACCGGCAGGCGCGGTTCTCTCAGGACTTCGAGGATGATCCCCGCCCGGCGCTGGACAGCCTTCGGGCCCTGATCGCGGAAAGCCGGATCGACGCGATGCCCGAGGGCGTGCCGCCGGTCGCGGCGGGCCTGTTCGGCTATCTGGGCTATGACATGATCCGGCTGGTCGAGGATCTGCCGGATGTGAACCCCGATCCGCTGGACTTGCCGGACGCGATGATGATGCGCCCTTCGGTCGTGGCCGTGCTGGACGGCGTGAAGGGGGAGGTGACCCTGTGCGCCCCGGCTTGGCATGACGGTACCGACAATGCGCGCGCGGCCTATGCGCGCGCCGCGGAACGGGTCATGGACGCGCTGCGCTCGCTTGATCGGCAGCCGTCAGAGCCGCGGGTGATGGGCGACGACACGCAGATCGGCGCGCCGGTGTCCAATTTCGCCAAGCCCGATTATCTGGCCGCGATCGAGACCGCCAAAGATTACATTCGCGCGGGCGACATCTTTCAGGTGGTTCCCAGCCAGCGGTGGCGAATGGACTTTCCGCTGCCGCCCTTCGCGCTTTACCGCAGCCTGCGGCGGACCAACCCGTCGCCCTTCATGTTCTTCCTGAACATGGGCGGTTTCCAGATCGTGGGTGCAAGCCCCGAGATCCTGGTCCGCCTGCGCGACGGAGAGGTGACGATCCGCCCCATCGCCGGAACGCGGCCCCGCGGCGCGGACGAGGCGCAGGATCGTGCGCTGGAAGCCGATCTTCTGTCCGACCAGAAGGAGCTGGCCGAACACCTGATGCTGTTGGATCTGGGCCGCAACGACGTGGGTCGCGTGGCCAAACCCGGCACCGTCCGCCCGACCGAGCAGTTCGTGATCGAACGCTATAGCCATGTCATGCACATCGTGTCCAACGTCGTCGGAGAGTTGCGGGAGGGCGAGGACGCACTGTCCGCGCTGTTGGCGGGCCTGCCTGCCGGGACGGTGTCGGGCGCGCCCAAGGTCCGCGCGATGCAGATCATCGACGAGCTGGAGCCTGAAAAGCGGGGCGTCTATGGCGGGGCAGTCGGCTATTTCGCGGCCAATGGCGAGATGGACATGTGCATCGCGTTGCGCACCGGCGTGGTCAAGGACAAGGCGCTGTATATTCAGGCTGGCGGGGGCGTCGTCTACGACAGCGACCCCGAAGCGGAGTTCGAGGAAACGGTCAACAAAAGCCGTGCCCTGCAACGCGCCGCAGAAGGCGCGTCGCGGTTCGTCCGCGGAAACAACTGAGCGCAATGAAAAACGGCGGCCAAAGGGCCGCCGTTCTTTCGTCAGGATCACAGATCAGTTGGCGGGTGCGGTCTCGGTCGTCGTGCCATCGGTCGGTTCCGTTGCCGTCGTGTCCGCCGGCTCGGTCGCCATCGTGTCGGCGGGTTCAGCCATACCGTCAGCGGGTTCGGCCGCCATGTCACCTGCAGGTTCGGTCGCCATCGTGTCGGCAGGCGGGGTCGCGGTGCCGGTAGCCATCGGGTCCGCAGCAGGAGCCGCTGTCGGGTCAGCGGCCGGGTCGCTCATCATGTCGCCGGCCGGTGCTTCCTGATCGCGGAACACGTATTCGGGTGCGGCCTCTGCCTCTTCGCGCGTCAAATCACTGGTGATCTCCTGCGCGTCCGAGTTGATGGTCAGGTCAGCCCACGGCAGGGCGATCTGCTTCTGGCCGATGCCGAGGAAACCACCCACGCCGATGATCGCGGCCTTCATCTCGCCGGTGTCTCCATCGACGATCAGGTCGCTGATCGAGCCGATATCGGTGCCATCAGGCGACGTCACGCTGGCGCCGGTGATCCAGTCGATGCGCCATTCGTTCTCGGCCTGCTGAACCTCCACCTTGTCCGCGGCGGATGCGGCGGCGGCGGCTTCATCGGCGTCTTCGGTGGCCATGTCATCCGTGGCCATGTCACCCGTCGCCATGTCGCCGGTTCCGGCGTCGGTCATGGGGGCGGTATCGGCAGGCTCCATCGCGGGATCGGCGGCGGGTGCCGTGTCCTGCGCGAATGCCGCGCCAAGGGTCAGAGGCAGAGCAAGGGTGGTGGTCAAAAGCAGCTTACGCATGTCTTTGGTCTCCTGTGTGTGCCTTGCGGGTTGCTTGGGCAGCCCGCCATTGGGTGCTTAATGCACCGGCATCACGTCAGGTTCCCGCCCTGTCGGTGACAGAAATGTCAGGGGTTCGCCAAGCCCCTGATATCGTTTCAGTCTTCGCCGCGGAAAGGTTGCACGTACTGCAATGCCATGTCCCATGGGAAGAAGATCCAGGTGTCCTGGCTGACCTCGGTCACATAGCTGGCGACCATCGGCTTGCCCTTGGGCTTGGCATAGACGGTGGCCAGATGTGCCTTGGGATACATCTCGCGGATCAGTTCCAGCGTGCGTCCCGAATCAACCAGGTCGTCCACGACCAGGATGCCCTCGCCGTCGCCCATCAGTTCGGGGTCGGGGCGCTTGAGGACCTCGAGCTGGCCCTGGCCCGCTTCCGTGCCGACGCCCTTGTAGGAACGGATCGAGATCGTGTCGATGGTCCGGATGTCCAGTTCCCGCGCGACGATCATCGCGGGGACAAGCCCGCCGCGTGTCACGGCGACCACGGCCCGCCATTCGGTGCCGTCCATGCGCCATGCCAGGGCGCGCGCGTCGCGGTGCAGCTGGTCCCAGCTGACATGGAAGCCTTTTTCGTGCGGCAGGCGGTCGTTCATCGTTGTCTCCTTCACGGGCGCAGGACCAAGGACAGGCCGAGGGCGGCGATCGCCAGCCCGGCCCCCCGGTCGATCCAGAATTTCAGGGCCGCATAGCGCCGCCGCAACAGCGGCAGGGCCATCAGGCTGGCCAGTGCGGTATAGAAGAACAGCTCGACCGACAAGGCCACGGCATAGATGGCGCCCTTGTCGGCGACACTCAGCGCGGCGGGGAAGATCGACAGCAGCACGGCGGAGTAAAACAGCGCCGGTTTCGGGTTCGACAGGTTCAGTGCCATGCCGGACCACAGGCTCATCCCGCCCGCCGCGGCGTCGGGCATCGGGTCGCGGGCATGGATCCACATCAGGATGCCGATGCGGATCAGATAGGCCCCGCCCAACAGTTTCAGCAGGATCAGGGTCCAGGGGGCGACGCGGAACAGGGCTGTCAGCCCCAGCAGCGCGACCAGGCACCAGACCGACGCGCCGATCGCCAAGCCCCACCCATAGGTCAGCGCGCGTCTGCGCCCCAGGGCAAAGGCGCCCTGGCTGACGGCGATCACGCCGGGTCCAGGCGACAGGATCGCGGCCGACAGCGTGGCCACGAAGATGCCCATCTGTTCGGCCGTGATCTGGATCATGGGGGCTGCGTGTCCGTCAGTCTTTCTTGACGGTCGCGATGTCGGGGGCGTCGACGGCCTTCATGCCCACGACGTGATATCCGGCATCGACGTGATGCGTCTCGCCGGTCACGCCGGCGCCAAGGCGCGACAGAAGGTACAGGGCGGAATTACCGACATCCTCCTGCGTGACATTGCGACGCAGCGGAGAGTTCAGTTCGTTCCACTTCATGATGTAACGGAAGTCGCCGATGCCGCTGGCGGCCAGCGTCTTGATCGGACCGGCGCTGATCGCGTTGACACGGATGTTGTCCTTGCCGAAATCCTCGGCCAGATAGCGGACGGAGGCCTCCAGCGCGGCCTTGGCGACGCCCATCACGTTGTAATGCGGCATGACGCGTTCGGCGCCGTAATAGGTCAGCGTCAGCATCGATCCGCCATCCTTCATCATCGCGGCCGCGCGGCGCGCGACGGCGGTAAAGGAATAGACCGAAATGTCCATCGTCATCAGGAAGTTGTCGCGTGTCGTCTCGGCATAGCGGCCGCGCAGCTGGTCCTTGTCCGAAAAGCCGATGGCATGGACGACGAAATCCAGCCCGTCCCATTTCGCGCCCAGATCCGCGAACAAGGTATCGATCGATGCCTCGTTCGACACGTCGCAGGGCAGCACCGTGTCCGACCCCAGCTGCGCCGCCAGCGGATCGACGCGCTTCTTCAGCGCATCGCCCTGATAGCTGAACGCCAGTTCCGCACCCTCGGCCGCCAGGGCCTTGGCGATGCCCCAGGCGATCGACTTGTCGTTGGCCAATCCCATGATGAGACCGCGCTTGCCGGCCATCAGGCCGGGCCTCTGCTCGCTTGACATGTCCTGTCCCTCACGCTTTCAACCGTTTCAAAGGTGATTAGGGCAAGTGTCCTGTCGCAGCAAGCACAAGGAATGCGCGATGAGTGATCGGACCGGAATCTTTGCGGGCGACGACCCGTTCGACATCGCCCGCGCCTGGCTGGAAGAGGCGCGGGCGTCCGAGCCCAATGACCCGAATGCCATCGCGCTGGCCAGCGTCGATGCAGACGGGCTGCCGGATGTGCGGATGGTCCTGCTCAAGGATATCGACGGGCAGGGGCTGGACGGATCCTTCGTCTTCTATACCAACTATGACAGCGCCAAGGGCCGCCAGATCGAGGCCTCGGGCAAGGCGGCCTTCGTGATGCACTGGAAATCGCTGCACCGGCAGATCCGCGTGCGCGGCACCGTCACGAGAGAGGACGGACCCCAGGCCGACGCCTATTACGACAGCCGCGCGCTGCAGAGCAGGTTGGGGGCTTGGGCCTCGCGCCAGTCGCAGCCGCTGGATGCCCGCGCGACGCTGGTGGCCGAGGCCGCCAAGGCCGGACTGCGCCACGGTCCGCGCCCCGCGCGGCCGCCGTTCTGGGGCGGCTATCGCATCACTCCGTCACATCTGGAATTTTGGGCCGACGGCGCGTTTCGCCTGCACGACCGGTTCCGGTGGACCCGCGACGCGGATGCCGGATGGTCGGTCGAACGGCTCTATCCATGACCTGCCGCGATATGTCGTCGCAGGAACGGAACCAACTTTTATTAACCTCGTTGGCATAGTCTCGCCTCCAAGCCACTGTTGTGTTGTAGTCAGTGGAGGGGGTCATTACTGTCCTAGGACAATCGGCTAGCGTGAATACGGAAATGCGATGACAGAAGACGGCAGCCTCAAGCTGGTGACAGGGTTGGTCAAGTGGTTTGACCCCTCGAAGGGCTATGGCTTCATTCTGGACGAAAACGGCGGCAGCGATATTCTGTTGCATGGCAACGTGTTGCGCAATTTCGGCCGCAGTTCCGTCGCCGATCAGTCACGCGTGCAGGTGCTTGTGCAGCATACCAGCCGCGGCGTGCAGGCCGCAGAGGTCGTTTCGGTCGAGCCACCCGCCACCGACGGACAGGCCCCCATCGCCGACCTGGACATCGACATCATCGAGAACCTCGACAGCCTGCCGCTACG